>NZ_VHTA01000005.1:0-372675 GCF_030851525.1 Vibrio sp. 2017_1457_13 | reverse complement strand
AATTCATCATCCATTTTACCAAGAGCTACTCTATCGCCTCGTTTCAAATAAAATGGATTTGGATATTCTGAGATATGATTTTCAAGAGCAACTACTTCCATATTATCTCCATAGTACATAACGCCCAATTAAGTAGCCCGAAACGCTACTACCAACTTCCCGCATTACATCGTAATCACTAAACTCAACGCAAAACGAAAATGCCACGCGTTGAGGGTCTGCTTGAATTGTTTGTTATATTTCAGTTCCATACAGCCACTGAAACACCAAACAACCTTTGAAAATAGTAAATAACATCAAAAGCTTAACGTCAGTTGAGCCAGATTTAGATACAAAAAACAATTAATTTTGAAATCGAATCAAGCTTACCCATTGATTCTGATGATAAATATCAGAGAAATAAGCCATTAATGTAAACCAAATCAAAAGAGTTGCTAAATGCGATTAAACAATAATGTTCGTTAGACATTGATAAACTTGATCAAATCAACAGCTATGCTTCACAAGAAATCATCAACCAGCAAAACACTCACATTACCACTTAACTTTTAAATTTGTAGCACGTTGAATTTAAGAGAAATATAACGCCCGCTTAAGGGGCTGACAACGCTACTACCAAGTTTCCGCATAACACCGTAACCACCAAAATCAACGCATAATAAAAATGCCGCGCGTTGGAAGTCCCTCTTGAAGCGTTTGTTATGTTTTGATCCAACTAGCTGATTTTGTTAAAAATAACCTTAAAAATCTCAACTAGTTTAAGACATTATTGCCTTACTTCTAAAAAGTGTTTTTTTGCATGATAAGCAAATATGTTTATAACGAGGATCTGCATGAGCTGTTAATGGTTGAAAAATCACTTTGTCTGAACCACAACTAAAGCATTTAGCACTTTCTGGATCTGCCGTTTTACATTCAGGATGTTTTATCAAATAGTTCTCAAGTGTCGGCAATTTGTACCAATCATCATCTTGTGGCTTCGAATATGATACGAAATAGTAGAATATTGCAGCCGCGCCTAAAACTAAAAGCAACCAAATGAAATCCATCTCTTTTTCCTCAAGTTATCCCGAAAACATAACGCCGCGTTAAGGGGTGAGTAACGCAACTACCAACTCACCGCATTGCACTAAAAACTAATAAAATCAACGCATAATGAAAATGCTACGCGTTGCGAATCCCTCTTAAACGCTTTGTTAACTGGCCGATCCCAAATGCCAAAATTACCAATATTTTTAAGCTGCCTGTGCGGCAGTGAACGGTACATGCTGTTTACGGTCGCAGCGGTATGGTTTTTAAGCTGCCTGTGCGGCAGTGAACTATGAAACTTTATCAGTAACCTATTGTTAATAAAAGTAATTACATCAAATTTCTCAAAATAACCTTTTATTTTTAACTCGATTTATTATTAATATAAATCAATGACTTAAAATTCAACGAAAAAAGATGGGTAATTTTATTGCCAGTTAACGCCCGATTAAGCAGCGAACAACGCGACTACCAACCTTCCGCATAACGACTTTATCACCAAACTACACGCATAATAACAATGCTTTGCGTTGCGAGTCTGTCTTGAATCGTTTGTTAGGTCACGACCAATGTTGCCTATGGTCTCTCGTTCATTATTGACTATCAAAAAAGAATTGAAGAAAAAGACAAAAATCGAAGCCGAAGTATTGGGCATCGCTCTACCTTGAGGTCTTGCGGGCGTCACGCTTCAATCGCGCCCCGATTAAGGTGCGCACGAAAGCGCCTCAAGGGTATCATGGAAATGACTAATATTCGTCCTTTTTGCCTTCTTTCCTCTATACCCTATTGGCTATTCCATACTCACTCGATATCTTCATACATTATTCGTGTGATCCCGTTGTGACCTAACGCCCGATTAAGCAGCGAACAACGCGACTACCAACCTTCCGCATAACGACTTTATCACCAAACTACACGCATAATAACAATGCTTTGCGTTGCGAGTCTGTCTTGAATCGTTTGTTAGGTCACGACCAATGTTGCCTATGGTCTCTCGTTCATTATTGACTATCAAAAAAGAATTGAAGAAAAAGACAAAAATCGAAGCCGAAGTATTGGGCATCGCTCTACCTTGAGGTTTTGCGGGCGTCACGCTTCAATCGCGCCCCGATTAAGGTGCGCACGAAAGCGCCTCAAGGGTATCATGGAAATGACTAATATTCGTCCTTTTTGCCTTCTTTCCTCTATACCCTATTGGCTATTCCATACTCACTCGATATCTTCATACATTATTCGTGTGATCCCGTTGTGACCTAACGCCCGCTTAAGGGGCTGACAACGCTACCATCAAGTTTCCGCATAACACCGTAACCACCAAAATCAACGCATAATAAAAATGCCACGCGTTGGAAGTCCCTCTTGAAGCGTTTGTTATGCTTTATTACTCATTGATTACATTGAACTTTTAAAAAATTTATTTGTTCGCAGCACTTTAACTCAAAATGATAAACTTGCCTACTTTCAGCAATCATTGGTGCCGATAAGATCCCAAATAAGTTGAAGCGAAATAGCCTGTGGAATCAATGAACCAGCAACACCAAAGAAAGAGACCTTTCAGCAAAAATCGAACCTTTTGTGTACACAATTTATCAGAGCAGAGTTGCCGAAAAAGCACAAGTATCGCTCAACTTTCAATCGCCACGAAAAAGAACAATAAACTCATAATATCAATAAATTAGAATAAGAAAACTTCTAAATTAGATTAAGTTTTCCCATTAAAATTTATATATTGATTTTGCTGAGGCTCAATAAAGCATAACGCTTATTACACTGAAACATGCCGTCTTTTCTTCCACGCTACCGCCGCCTTTTAGAGCAAAGGTCGAACAATCGTAACATAATAACCATCTGATTCATCATGTTATACACCATCGCAATGAGAAGCAGATCTAAATAAACGGCAAAATGTCACTTAGTTATTGACAGCCTATAAAACCCACATCACTGTATATAAAAACAGCAAAGGATTTATGTATGAAATCTCAATTTCTGCTTAGCGTAAAGGAATATATGCAAGTCAGGTATTATGCTAACAAAACTATAGAATCTTATATACATTGGATAACGCAATATGTGGTCTTTCATAATAAAACTCACCCTAATCTATTAGGCTCTCGTGATGTCGAACAGTTTTTAACCTACTTAGCTGTTGAAAAAAAAGTAGCAACCAAAACACAATCATTGGCTTTGAATGCACTGAGTTTTTTGTATAGGGAGATCATCAAAGAGCCATTGACACTGGAAATGAAATTCCAAAAATCTCAATTGGAAAGAAAGCTACCGATCGTCATGACGCGAGAAGAAATAAAACGCTTCTTTAATCATGTTGATCCAAAATATCAGCTTCACATCAAACTACTTTATGGTTCAGGACTAAGATTGATGGAATGCGTTCGCTTACGTGTACAAGATATCGATTTTGATTATGGAGCTTTGAGGATATGGCAGGGAAAAGGAGGGAAAAATCGAACAGTAACACTGGCCAAAGAGTTACACCCTTTAATCAAGGAACAAATATCACTCGCAAAACGATACTACGATAAAGATATGGAAATGAAAGGTTATGGTGGCGTATGGTTGCCTAACGCATTAAATAGCAAATATCCGACAGCACCATTCGAATTTCATTGGCATTACTTATTTCCATCTAACGCATTATCGGTTGATCAGGAAAGCAACTTATTACGTCGGCATCATATTAATGAAACCTCATTACAACGAACCGTAAAAAGAGCAGTAAAAGAAGCTGAAATTAAAAAATCAGTATCTTGCCATACGCTAAGACACTCATTTGCGACCCATCTTCTCGAATCAGGAGCTGACATTCGAACGGTACAAGAGCAGCTTGGTCATGCTGACGTCTCAACGACACAAATTTATACTCATGTATTGGATAGAGGAGCAAACGGGGTATTGAGCCCTTTATCTCGCTTATAAAAAAGGAGAGCCTAAGCCCTCCTTTCGATTAAACAGTTAAAACTCTATTACAGAGCAGCTTTCGCTTTCTCAACAAGAACAGAAAATGCTGCTTTGTCGAATACTGCGATATCTGCGAGGATCTTACGATCGATCTCGATAGATGCTTTCTTAAGACCATTGATGAAACGGCTGTAAGATAGACCATTTTGACGAGATGCAGCGTTAATACGCGCGATCCATAGCTGACGGAACTGGCGCTTTTTAGTGCGACGGTCACGGTAAGCGTATTGGCCTGCTTTAGTAACGGCTTGGAAAGCTACGCGGTAAACACGTGAACGTGCACCATAGTAACCTTTAGCTTGTTTTAGAACTTTCTTATGACGTGCACGAGCTTGTACACCACGTTTTACGCGAGGCATTATGTCTCTCCTAAACTAAACGATAAATAAACTAAAAAGAATTAAGCGTATGGCAACATGCGCATAACACCAGCCACTTCACATTTCGGAAGGATTGAGTTAGGGCGTAGTTGACGCTTGTTCTTAGTAGTACGCTTAGTCAGGATGTGACGTTTAGTAGCGTGCTTGTACTTAATACCACCAGCTGTTTTCTTAAAACGCTTAGCAGCACCTTTGTTGGTTTTCATCTTAGGCATGATGAATAACTCCGCATTGTAGTAGTTTAATAACAATGTAATTAGGGCGAATAAAACCCAGCTTTTAATCACTAGGTTTTATTACTTGCAATGCCGTTAATTACTTCTTTTTAGGGGCAAGCATCATGATCATCTGACGTGCTTCAATTCTGCTCGGGAAAGATTCTACTACCGCGATATCAGCCGTATCTTCTTTCAAACGATTCAAAACATCAACACCGATTTCTTGGTGCGCCATCTCACGGCCACGGAAGCGAATAGTTACTTTCACTTTGTTGCCTTCTTCAAGGAAGCTAGTCAGGTTGCGTAGTTTTACCTGATAGTCTCCGATATCAGTTCCAGGGCGGAATTTTATTTCCTTAATCTGGACCTGTTTTTGCTTCTTCTTCTGCTCTTTAGCAGCTTTACTCTTTTCAAAGAGGAATTTGCCATAGTCCATCACACGACAAACAGGTGGCTCGGCGTTAGGGCTGATCTCTACAAGATCCATACCAGCTTCTACGGCCGCTTCTAGTGCTTCGCTGATTGATACAACACCAACGGATTCACCATCTGCGCCAGTTAAACGAACTTCACGAACGCCACGAATTTCACCGTTTAAACGGTGCTGGTTTGGTTTGGCCGGCTGTTGGCCACGTCTTCCGCCTTTAATAGTTTATTCCTCCAGATTGAGCTGACGGCTAGAAACTTCGGCTTGGATGTGAGTTATAAAATCATCCAATTTAAATTTACCTAAGTCCTTGCCCTTTCGAGTACGTACTGCAATTTCACCAGCTTCCATTTCTTGGTCGCCACAAACGAGCATATACGGTACACGTTTTAAAGTATGTTCGCGGATTTTAAAGCCTATCTTCTCATTTCTCAAGTCCGCTTTCGCACGAATGCCACATTTTTGTAGCTTTTGTACGACTTCTTGAGCGTAATCAGCCTGTTTATCGGTGATATTGACTACCACGGCTTGTTCAGGAGCTAACCACGTTGGGAAGAAACCCGCATATTCTTCGATAAGAATACCGATAAAGCGCTCAAGAGAACCTAAAATCGCACGGTGAATCATAACCGGGACTAAGCGCTCATTACTTTCACCAACGTAGGTCGCGCCTAAACGTGATGGAAGATTGAAGTCCAATTGAACTGTGCCACATTGCCATGCTCTATCCAAGCAATCATACAAAGTGAATTCAATTTTAGGACCATAAAAAGCACCTTCACCTTCTTGAATCTCATAGGCAATACCCATTGCGTCAAGCGAGTGTTTCAGGGCCTCTTCAGACTTATCCCAAATCTCGTCACTGCCTACTCGTTTTTCAGGACGGGTAGATAGTTTAACCGCAATATTTTCAAAACCAAAGGTGTTATACGTGTCGTACACCATTTTAATGCACGATGTTACTTCTTGTTGAATTTGATCTTCAGTACAGAAAATATGCGCATCATCTTGAGTGAAACCACGCACACGCATAATACCATGTAATGAACCTGAAGGTTCGTTACGATGACACGATCCAAATTCAGCCATGCGCAAGGGTAAATCACGATATGATTTCAAACCTTGATTAAAGATTTGTACGTGACCTGGACAGTTCATCGGTTTAATCGCATATTCACGATTTTCTGATGATGTGGTGAACATCGCGTCCGCGTATTTATCCCAGTGACCAGAACGTTCCCATAGAACGCGATCCATCATCAATGGACCTTTCACTTCTTGGTAATCATATTCCGTTAATTTATGACGAATGAAAACTTCTAAATCACGGAAGATAGACCAGCCATTATGATGCCAGAAAACCATCCCCGGCGCTTCTTGCTGCATATGAAAAAGATCAAGCTGCTTACCAATTTTACGATGGTCACGCTTGGCCGCTTCTTCTAAACGAGTTAAATGAGCTTGTAGTGCTTTCTTATCATGAAAAGCCGTGCCATAAACGCGTTGTAACATCTTATTGTCACTGTTACCACGCCAATACGCGCCAGCAACACTGAGCAGTTTAAAATGCTGACAAAAACCCATATGAGGTACGTGTGGACCACGACACATATCGATATATTCTTCGTGATGATAAAGACCAGGGCGATCATCACGAGCAACATTTTCGTCTAAGATTTCGATCTTATAAGGTTCACCACGAGATTCAAAAGTATCCCGAGCTTCCTGCCAACTGACTTTATGCTTAACAACCACGTATTTGGTTTTAACCAAATCTTTCATTCGCTGTTCGATGCGCTCAAGATCTTCTTGTGAGAGCGAATGATCAAGATCGATATCGTAGTAAAAACCACTATCGATGGTTGGACCGATAGCCATTTTTGCTTGCGGATAAAGCTGCTTAAGAGCATGCCCTAATAAATGCGCGCAAGAGTGACGAACGATTTCTAATCCATCAGCCTCATCTTTAACCGTAATAATTTCAAGGCTTGCATCATGTTCAATCAGATCGCAAGCATCAACACGTCGGCCATCGATACGGCCTGCAATGGTTGCTTTAGCAAGACCAGGACCGATAGATTGAGCGACGTCCATGGTAGAGACAGGGTGATCAAATTGACGCTGACTGCCGTCAGGAAGAGTAATAATAGGCATGAATAATCCTTACAGTGGTGTTGCACACCAAGCAACACGTGTTCAGTACGTTAAAAGTAAACATCGATGGTCACTCGGTAACACGAATACCGGATCATCAACGTTGGACGATTGTACCTAGGTCACATCCTTAATGTAAAGGATGAATGCGAAACCAAATAAATAAGCCCGTAGCATTCCACCACGGGCTTAATATCAGTAGTAATTAAGCTTCGCTAGGGCGACGGCTTGAAGTACTTGGGCGATCACCGCGATAGCTGCTACGGCCATCCGCGCCGCGGTTGCGGTCAAAACGGCGCTCACCTTCACGAGGAGGACGAGAATCACTGCGTGCTGGACGTGGTGCGCCATCACGAGCGCCACGGTAACCACCACCATCACGATTACCTTCTGGACGACGACCACGTGACTCACGGAAGTCATCAAAATCACACACGACTGCACCCACCTCTTTCTGGCGAATGCGTAGCTTACGTAATTTACCCGTCACATCGCTAGACATGCTTTTTGGTAACTGAACAAACGTATGGCCTTGGGCTAATTTAATCGCACCGATAGAACCTTTGGTTAGACCAAGTTCATTAGCTAATGCGCCAACGATATCTTTAACTTGTACACCTTGATCACGACCAACTTGTAATTGGTAAGTATCCCAATCAACATTACGCACGTTATCACGGCTACCAAATTCACGACGACCATCACGGCTGTCTGTACGGCCATCACCCGATTCACGGCGATCACGACGACGAGACTTATCACGCTCAATCGCAGCCAACATTGGATCTTCACCGGTATAAAACAGTGGACGTTTACCTTGTTGACGTTTAAGTAAAATAGCCGCTAGCGTCGTTGCATCAACCTCTAATGAAGCTTGTAGCTTCTCAACCAGTTCAGCAAACTTTTCTAGTGCTGCATGATCTTTGTCTGCTTCTAACTCAAGACCTAGCTGAGTTAAGCGCGATTCAGCCACTTTATCACGATGAGGTAGCTGGATCTCTTCCATTGAAGTGCGAGTTACTCGTTCAATGGTGCGTAGCATACGAATTTGGTTGGTGCGAACCAACAAAATCGCTTTACCCTTACGTCCAGCACGACCAGTACGGCCAATACGGTGGATGTAAGATTCAACATCGAATGGAATATCATAGTTGAATACGTGGTTAATACGTGGCACATCAAGACCACGAGCCACAACATCCGTTGCTACTAAAATATCAATCACACCTTGTTTGATATGATCAACAGTACGCTCACGCAACGATTGAGGAATATCACCGTGCAAAGCTGCGGCTTTAAAGCCACGCGCAATTAACCAATCGGCTAGACGCTCAGTATCTTGACGGGTACGAACGAACACGATAGAAGCGTCCGTTTCTTCAGTTTCAAGTAGACGAGCCATGGCTTCGTCTTTCTCTACACCTTTAACAACCCAATATTGCTGCTCAACTTTTGCCACAGTTTGGTTTGAACCCGCCACGTCAACACGTGCAGGATCACGTAAAAAGCGGTCAACAATGTCTTTAACAATCGGGGGCATAGTCGCAGAAAATAATACGCGCTGCGCTGTTTCTGGCGATTGCTCCATGATCCATGTGACGTCATCGACGAAGCCCATTTTCAACATTTCATCAGCTTCATCTAAAACGAAAGTGTGACACTCGTCCAAATGTAGACGTTCACGAGTGATCAAGTCTTTAACACGACCAGGCGTACCAACAATGATATGTGCGCCAGATTTTAAAGCGCGCATTTGATCGACGATGGAGGCGCCACCGTAAATCTCTAATACTTTTAATCCCTTGATATTTTTACCGAGGGTTTTAATTTCCGCGGCAACTTGAATCGCTAACTCACGAGTTGGTGCCATAACAATTGCTTGTGGCTTGTACTGAGTGAGGTCTAGCTTATTCAGAAGCGGTAAAGAGAATGCGGCCGTTTTACCGGTACCGGTTTGCGCTTTACCTAATGCATCACGACCTGCTAATAAAAGAGGTATCGCGGCAGATTGAATTGGGGTTGGAGTAACAAAGCCCATTTCGTTTAGGGCAGAAAGGAGTGTGCTGTTTAGTGCTAAATCACTAAATTGAATAACGGTTTCTTGCATGTGGATCCCACTAAAAGAATAAATAACTAAGGTCCCACGTGCTATACCATTTCCAACCAATCCTAAAAGAAGAGCTGATTCCGTTCAGATGCGGATGAGTCTCAAAAAGCATCAAGCCACTAGGGACATCTAAGGGAGGCGGATTATTCACTAAAAGCATAAAAAAAGCCAGAAAAAATTGAATTTCATCACATATTTTTTCTTAAAGACGACAAAAAACACAATCTGTATGAACTTAACGCACCCTTTGAAGAAACTTTACTCACCACCTCCTACTTCTTGTCAAAATGATAAGGGGGCTTTATCTCATCAATCTAGCTTGCCATCTGCACTGATTCTTTAAACCAACAAGATAATCATCAATATATAAGCTAAAAAACAAAACGGATTTTTCCTACACCCACTGTTTCTTTAACTGATATCTAATCATTCATGCTTACCGAATAATGAGCAGGACTTAGCGAAATGGTTGGTCTAATTCCGCATAAAGCAGTGGCAACCTATTATTGAACAGCGTTTTTTAACATGTTCGCTGATAAATTAAGAAATAAGAATAAGTCGTTATTATTTTTAAGGATAAGTAATGAAAAAAAATCTGGTCTCTCTTTCCATCATCGCTGCACTCACAATGACAGCCGCGAGCGTTAATGCCGAAACACATTCTGATTCTGCGATCGATCAATCAGGCTGGTGGATCGGTGCTGCGTCTGGCGTGACAACTGCAGATGGAAAATCCATCACTGGTCACAGAGATAAAGCCGTTAGCCCCAAACTTGAATTAGGATACGATGTCAACCAATACTGGGGGGTTTACACCGGTTATGATTATGTTCATCGTTTAGGTGTTGATAAGCTACATATCGGATCTTTGGGGTTCAAAGGTCAATATGAGCTTATGGATAACCTCTCTGTATTTGGTAAATTAGGCGCATCCTATATCTATTCTGATATCAGCTCATCCAATATAAAAACAGACACGTTTACTGGTTCAGCAGGCATTGGCCTTGAGTATCAATTGACTAACGCGATTTCAACAAAAGTGGGTTACGACTACTATGATCGCGTACAGGTTAAAGAAGGCCGGAATCCACACCTACACCAGATTTACTGGGGAATGGCGTATAAATTTGGTCAACCAGCAACACCAAGAGTCGTAACTGAGCAAATTGAAGTGATTCAAGAACGTGTCATTGAAGTTCCTGTTCAGGTTGAAGTTGCTAAAGCGGCTCGTACTGATTTCCTACTGCCTTTTGCTTTAGGTAAATCTACGCTTGAAGATCTCTCTTACTTCTATCTCAATGAAGTCGTCGATGTGATGCGAACTAACCCAGCGTTGGTTGCCCATCTAGTCGGTCGTACAGATAGCACTGGTTCTGATGCGATCAATAACAAGATTTCAGCGCAACGTGCTCAAGCGGTTTCTCAATACCTTCAATCTCAAGGCATTGATGCAAAAAGAATTAACGTATCAGCGGTCGCAGATTCCCGTCCTTTAACTCAAGGCAGTGCTGATATCGAACGTTCAGTACAAATCATTCTTAAATAGACCTCATGCTCTCTCCTCGGAGAGGGCATTATCCGCACTACTCCATTCTATGGTTGAATATTGTCCAACTCTTAATTCGTCACTTTTCTAGACTGTAAGCTACCCAACTCAAGCAAAAGAGCACGCTATACTTTTATCTTATTGCCAAGTACCATGTAGACCATGGCAGATTGACAAAACTTCCCCACGAATAAACCACCTATTTAACATTCACAGAATCGCTTTTAGGCAGTGACAGGGAACCCAATCGCACTTTAAGAATTAAAGGGTTACAATTAAACATGTTTCAAGACAATCCACTTCTTGCTCAACTCAAACAACAAATTCAAGAAAACCTACCCAAAAAAGAAGGTCAGATTAAATCGACCGAAAAAGGCTTTGGCTTTCTTGAAATAGATAGCAAAAACAGTGTCTTTATCCCACCACCCTATATGAAAAAATGCCTACACGGTGATAAAGTCGTGGCAATCATTCGCACCGAAAATGAGCGTGAAGTTGCTGAACCACAAGAATTGTTAGAGCCGTCATTAACGCGTTTTATTGGCCGTATAAAAATTCATAAAGGTAAAATAAACGTTGTCCCTGATCATCCGCAACTGAAGAAACTCCCCCTGCGAGCCAAAACCCAAAAAGGCATTAATCCACAAGAAATGCAGGAAGGTGATTGGGTCGTCGCGAAGTTAATCGGTCATCCACTCAAAGGCGATACCGGTTTTTTGGTTGAAATCACTCAAAAAATTACCGATGCTGAGGATAAAATTGCCCCATGGTGGGTTACCTTAGCAGAAAATGATTTACCCAACTGTGAACCTCCCGGTTTGGAGCATTGGTCACTGAACGATGATTCTGCTTTGCAGCGTATCGATTTAACCCATGTACCGTTTGTAACTATCGATGGCAAATCAACCAAAGACATGGACGATGCGTTATACGCGATTCAGCGCCAAGATGGCGGATTTGATGTCACGATAGCGATAGCCGATCCCACTGCGTATATAGCCGCTAATGACAGTATGGATAACGTCGCACGCGAGCGTGGATTTACTATCTATCTTCCTGGGCGCAATATTCCTATGTTACCGCGGGAATTAGCGGATAATCTTTGCTCACTGATCGAAAATGAAACTCGCCCGGCTCTGTGCTGTACCTTAACGGTCGATAAAGACGGCGTGATTAATAGTGAGAATATTCGTTTTTTTGCAGCTTATATCCGATCACAAGCACGTCTTATCTATGATGAAGTATCAGACTGGTTAGAAACCGGTGAATCTCAATGGCAACCAAGTTCTGAAATTGCGCAAGTTGTCCGAGATCTGTATGCCTTTTCTCAAGCTCGTGCCCAATGGCGTGAAACTCATGCGGTGGTATTCCCAGAAAGGCCAGATTATCGCTTTGAACTCAGCGAAGATAATGATGTTATTGCTATTCACGCCGATAAGCGTCGTAGCGCGAATCGCCTCGTTGAAGAAGCGATGATCACCGCCAATATTTGTGCAGGTAAAATACTGCAATCGTCTTTTTCAACGGGCGTATTTAACACTCATGCCGGGTTTAAAAACGATAAAATTACCGATGTTATTGCGCTTATCAAAGAACACGGCGCTGAGTTTGATGAAGCTTCACTGACCAGTCTAGAAGGATTTTCTGCCTTACGACGCTGGTTGGCCAGCCAACCGACCGCTTATCTGGATAATCGCCTACGTAAATGGCAAAGCTACAGTGAAATTGGCAATCAGCCTTTGCCTCATTTCGCAATGGGGCTGGATATCTATGCGACATGGACATCACCGATCCGTAAGTATGGTGATATGGTGAACCATCGTCTGTTAAAAGCCCATATTCTCGGTAAAGATCCCGAACAATGGCCTGATGAGCAATTGGGTGAAGAGCTAGCCATTCACCGTAAGCATCATAAAATAGCCGAGAGAAATGTTGCCGACTGGCTCTATACACGCACTCTTGCCGAAGAGCCGAGCAAACAGACCCGCTTTACTGCTGAAATTTTTGATATTAACCGAGCGGGAATGCGAGTTCGCTTACTCGAAAATGGCGCAAGTGCTTTCATTCCGGCCACACTCATTGTCGACAATAAAGAGCGAATCGTCTGCCATAGTGAGCAAGGCGTCTTAGCGATTGATGATCAGCCTACCTATCGACTCGCTGATACATTAGAAGTCGTCTTAACCGAGGTTAATCAAGACAATCGGAGTATTGTTGCGAAACCAACCCAAACCTTTGCTGAGCTAGCAACGCTGACCGATGACACCGGCGCCGAATCAGTCTAAAAACTAAATCGGTATAAAAACTAAGGGGAAGCATCGGCTTCCCCTTTTTATCACTCTCATACAGGTAGAATTAAAAGTGCAGTTGAATGACCGAAACCACCACGCATGCTGGGCGACGTACGCCTTCTATTTCTACTTTGATTTCGCGTTCAATCTCTAAACCTTTTTTCACTGGCGTCACTTTGAGTAAAGTACTGACAGCGCGAAGACGATTTCCTGCTTTGACTGGATAAGGGAATCGCACTGAATTCAAACCAATATTGACGACCATTTTCGCGGTCGGAAAAAGCGGTTGATTGGCATCAACGCTATCGGTCAGTTTTGGTAACAGAGATAAGGTTAAAAAACCATGGGCAATAGTGGTTTTAAATGGAGACTCTACAGCGGCTCGCTCTGGATCGGTATGAATCCACTGCTGATCCTCGGTAACGTCAGCAAATTGATTAATACGCTGTTGATCGACGGCTAACCACTGCCCAGTGTGGATAACTTCACCTAACTTATCCGTCAATTCATGATAAAGCGCCTGTGCTTCTGGTTTTAAAACGATTTCAGCGGGCAACTGAGTATCTTCATTCGCTGGCTGATGAAACTCTTTCACCCACGAAAAAAGCTGACGACTGTTCGCTCTATCTAAAAAACCATCCCAGTACTCACGTACCACTGGCGACATCCATTGCTTAAATTCCGTAGTCTTGACTAAATTTTCAGCACGATGCTTTAAAAGATCGCTCACTTTCATCAGAACCTCATTCCTAACAAAGAAACACTGCTAATTCGTTAATTTTGAGACACTTCACACTAATCCGCAAACACTTTCGAGCGCACACCTGTATGCTATAGCCTGTTTATCATTAATAAACAAAGACTTATCAATAAAACATTATTTTATTAGCAACCTTGGCCTAGAGTAAATACTTCATCTTGATCCCCATTAACCTATTCGCGTAGATAATGTTTTCAAAAATGCAGGCTCTATCTCTTTTATCCCTTCCGATAACCAAAAACCGTTTCCTTCAGTGACCGCAAATAAAAGGTTTTTCCGCAGTGCTTCTCTGTTTTTCAGTTTGTTATTTTGAAAATGAAACTGTTGTATCTTCTCATACAACAGATCCGCTAACTGTTTCGTTTGCTCATTCGTCAACGTTACTCGACATAAGCCAAGCTGAGGAATATGGCAGTTAGTGAAAACATCCTGTTTTAACTTGCTCGTAAACAGTTGATCCAGTTTTGAACCTTCATGAAATGAGTAGTAAGGAGGCGTCAGATAATTGATCCCCGAGTTGTGCGGCTTAATCTCAATCAGCCCCATTACCTCTAATGCCCGCAAATAAACATAGACACTTTGATCGGAAAGCTGGTTTTCCTGTTTGACCTGTTCGACGGGTTTGCCCTTTACTCGAATTTCGTTAAAGAAGTCATAAAGAAACGGATATTCAAAGAAAAGCTCATCTCGCTTTTCGCCACTTAAATCCAAAGTATCAGTATGAATTTCACCCGCTAAGCGAACCAACTCTTCAAGGTTAGTATCCAGTATTGAAGCGTATTCAAGCAGTTTATCGAGACTGATTGATTGACTATGAAAATGGCGTTTCAGTGTTGATACCGGAACATTAATTCTCTCCGACAACTCGCTATAAGTGACATTTTTCTCTTTTAATTTTTGGCGTAATGCTTGCAGTAATAAATTGGCGCAGAAACTCATACAACATCCTTGCTTATGTGGTGCGACATTGGCACCTGCTTATTCTTATCGGCTGATCCGACCTGTCGGCAGTTAAGCACAATAGCTTATTTATATTCTGCGGTTCAATAGCTCAATAGATGAAACTTTACGGTATCAATAAATAACACCCCTCAAATCACTCCCAAAAATAGATTGCTTGAATTAAGTCAGTTGAGTTACAAGCATGTTAAACAAATATAACAGTCACATGAATCGGTATCACTAAGGAATGGTTTAGCTCACATTGATGAGTAACAACTGGTGAAATACACATGATGAACTGCCACACAACACACATTGCAACATGGAAGTTAATACATGCAAATCTACTCTTCACCACTGATAGTGATGCTATCGTCATTGCTGATGATCAGTCATCAAGCCGTTGCCAACACACAACCTTTTGTTTACCCACAAGAGTCAGAATCGGAATCTGAGCAAAGCGCTGATTTTGTACCCAGCTATGCAGCCAGTTTAACTTTTGGCTATGATTCAAATGTTTACAACAAAAATGATTACCGTTCAGAACGTAAGCTATGGTGGAACAGTACACTCAGCCATACCTTTGCTCCTCATTATTCAGTTTCACTTTCAACTGGCGCTTATCGTCCATTACAGCAAGAGCGCGGTGATTTTTTTACTGACACGGCTCTCGCTTTACATCGACAGTCTCAATTTACTTTTGGTGAAACGGGACGTATTGGCTGGCAAGCTCAATTCACCCTGCCAACATCAGAGTTTTCACGTAAAGACAAACTGACGACCGCCTTAAGGTTATCAACCCCTATCCAATGGCAAGCGGTCAATATAGATTGGCAATTTACACCTCGCTTACGCAAAAATTTCCACCGCTATGAAACCATGGGCGAACGTTCGCTAACCGAATGGATTTACGGCTTTCACTTTCTTGGCAGTTACCAGTGGCGCGATTTTACTCTTAGCAGTTCAGTGCTGGGAGGCAATACCATTAGCTACGCTGGTACGCGACGTAATTCATTCGATTATGCAGGCGATGTCAATCTCAGTTACCGCGTAAACCAACATGTGGCCTTTAATGTCGGAGCCTCAAACTCCGGTGTTTATTACGATGCCGCGCAGGGTACCTTGGGGAACATCGATCTTTTTGATGCAGATAGAGTGATTTACTCCGCCAGTATCAGTTTGAACTATTAACAAACACCACTCGATTTATAACAAACCATCACACATTCATTGCTTTCATCGGCATAACCCATCATGGGTCATTATTATCCGTTCAATAATGACTCATCGTCTGTGCTTGATGAATCGGTTGATGTGTACGAGTAAATAAACACAACAAACATAGGTAGCAATACGATGAGAAGACTCTTGTTAGCATCGTCGATTACCGCCATTTTGGCGGGATGCGGCGCAGATAAACAATCTTATGATACGCTTCCCCGTGATATCAAAGAAATCGCGGTAAAAGATCTTAAAACAGAAGGTCGCTGGTTTTACGTTCCGACCACTGGTGCCGCTCCGCGCTTTGCGATTAATCAGTTTCCTTTTTTACAAGGCATGGGCCGCTATGCAGAAGTCTGTTTTAGTGAGCGTGGTTTAGAAGTTCGCAACTACGATAGCAACTATCCTGATGCGACTCTCCCCAAAGATGCTAATGGCTATTGTATACCACAACCAAGCAACGCCGTTGGCAGTGATAAACAAACGAATTTCTCACACATTTTAACCATACCGGGGGATTTCGCCGCTTATCGTTGTCAAGAAGATCGCTATGGTGATTGTGTTAATAAAGAAGAAGCAAACAAAGACGCCAACCTCCCTTTTCGTGCTAACACACATTTTACCCCTAAGCCTGAAGATCTATTGATTGCAGAGCTGAACTGGGAAGACTTTTATGGCATTCGTGAAGGTATTTCTGAGATAGGCAAAGCAGAACTGATTTCTTGGAAGTTTGATCCTAAAGCTGGCGTACTCAATTTTGAAATTGAGCGTACATTCAAAATTGATGAAGATAAGCGTAGCTCGTACATCAAATGGGAAAACCGTGCAGGGCTGCGTGATGCCATTCAAGACGGCGCGTTTAAATCTCGTTTTCACTACTCTTTAGTCCATGAAAGTCAATTAGCTTCCGCGGATTATCAGCCTATTCCGTATCCTGTAAAAGATGAAAATGACATCGGTTTTTTTACCACGTCATCGAAAGTTCTGGATCCCGTCACCAACCGCTATGACAGAACGGTGACCTATCTCAACCGTTTCAATCCTAACCAACCGATTGAATACTATTTAAGTGATAGTTTCTTTGAGCCAAAAAACAAACTGTTCTTGGACTCAACATTAGAAACCATCGATCTTATGAATCGTACCCTTAAGATCATTGAACCTGATTCAGGAAAGCCACCCATCACGATTGTGAATCACAACCAACCGATGAATATTCATCCCGGTGATCTTCGCTACAATGTAATTAACCTTATCGATGAGCCGTTGGCTAATGGTCTACTTGGCTATGGTCCATCCGTCAGTCATCCTTTAACTGGTGAGATTTTAAAAGCTCATGTTAACCAATACTCAGGAGTTGCTCGGGCTGGGGTACCTTTCTATTGGGATAATTTGGTGCGGTTTTACAATCGTGGCCAAATTGAACGCAACCTATCGGATAGTGAATCGATAACCACGGCTCATGCACAAAGCACGCAAGCCCTATCTCAAGATATTGCCGCTCGCTTAGCGCAGCAGAATGTATTGCGATTAATGGAACAAGTTGAGCGCGTGGATACAACCCAGTTTCAGGTACCGTTATTAGGCGCTGATCATGCCCTAAATCAAAGACCGTCTGCTGGCCTCCCTGAATCAATCTTTCGCAAGTTTGATGATGACATGAGCCTAGAGGAGCTACTGCATGCCGAAGAACGCCGTTTAGCCACTTGGTCTGAAAACAATATTTATCCTGTCGAAGCCACTTGGGTTTCCTCAACCTCTAAAACTCTATTGGATAACTTGCCGTTAACCGATGCAGGTTTTTTTGACACCATCACTAACGCACAAGGGGAACAAGTTAAACAGTTAAAACGCTGGTCTGCTCTTCCTAGTGAATTGAAACAACAAGCGGCAGATGCGATTACGGTTGCAACTTATGCCTCAACGCTGGTTCATGAGTTAGGGCATAACCTTGGGTTGCGTCATAACTTTAAAGGCTCGAATGACAAGGCGAACTTCTATACTCAACAAGAAGCGAAAGCCATTGGTCTCAATAATATTCCCGCTTATAGTTCAATCATGGATTACGCACCAAGCATGCTCGATCAACTGCCGACTTGGGGTAAATATGATCTTGCCGCCCTTAAGTTTGCCTACGGCCGTAAAATTGACATCACAGCGCCAGCAAATTCAGTGCATGCTCAGTCTGATGCAGAGAATCCATTTATTTTGAGTGCGAGAAATCCAAATAACCCAAGTTTACTCGATTGCCAACCCCGTGGTCAGCTCAACGATGGACAAGTACGGTATAGTTGTGACTTATCGACGTTTGATGCGATTGCTTATAATGCTCATCAATCGCCTTATCGCAACGCCCTGTATGAGCAAGTGCGCTATGGCGCAATAAACTATCTCGCTCAAATTAAACAACAGCATAATTTGTCAGAGTTAGCGCAGATCAATTATCAGTTCTGTACTGATGGTAATGTCTCTCTCAATAGCGATTGTAACCGCTTTGATGAAGGAACAAATTTAACCGAAATCGTCACCTATTCATGGCAACGTCATTTAGACAGCTATGATGCTCGTAATATTGGCATTCATGGTATTTCTGGTTTATTCAATAGTGATTACCCAAGCTACGTTTTACGTCGCTTTAGAGAAATGAATGAAATTCGTGATATCTTAGAAGACCATGAGCGCATCGATTATCTTTATCGTTCACGAGGTATCGCTCCTGCTGGTGCCAAACCTGGGGATTTTCTCAGCAGCTTAACCAGTAATCCCGAGTACTGTCGTGGTCAAGATACGGATTTTTGGTTCTGCGATTTAGGTAATGCGTCAAAGCTCGCGGCACAGTTCTTTTTAGACGTCTTAGCGACTCCAGAACATCAATGTGTTTTACAAAACGGTAATCAATATCGAGTTGAATCACTGGGGCATATGCTCAATGGCTACTCATTCAAGATACCTGCCACTTACAATATTGGTGATGCATCTTGCTTTGATTCGGTAAGCTCTGAAATCATTAACGATTTTGCTCGTGGATTTACACCTGTAGCAGAAACGGTGAATGGTCGATTCATTAACTCCGTCAAAGGCTTTGACCCCGATTTTCCATGGTCAAATGCAGTCTCAGTATTAGGGATATGGCCTGATAAATTGCTCGCCAGTAATTTACTTGCCCGTCGCTATTCACTACGTCAAACCGATGAAGTGAGCTATGCTAACTTGCTCGATCTACCTGGTGTCAAAGCACAATTTGATAATATTATGGCCAACCTCATCGCTAAAGAAGCGCTCAATACTCCGCTTGCTTTGCGCGATAAAGACGGCAATGCTTACACACTCCCTATCAATAGTGGGGTCACCGTCAATCTGCATAAAACCGAATTATTGGAATCTTTACCACCATTACCTCGTGGAATCATGGGTAGCTTCAATATTTCTAAGAACTCTCGAAATAACTTAGCCAACTTGATCTTACAACAAGCCGTTGAGCAGATGCAGTCGAATGATTTTGAAGTGCGCAGTCGTGGTATCGCCCAATACGACAGCTGGACTAAACAGCAAGATCGTTCCGGCACTATCGCTGGTGAAACCATACCGTTTGATCTCTATGGCCAACGTTATGTCGCCAGCAAAGCCAACACCATGGCTTATCAATACGCCAGTGCTCTGCAAGCAAACGAGGGTTATCAGTTAACCACCAAACTGCAAAACTATTCTAATGCCGAGTTACGCGCAAAAACCACGCAAATTGAAACCGCTTGGAATGGTATCTTGGAAACGATTATCCCCGCCTTTCATAGCCCGATCAAAGCACTTAACCCTGAGTTAATACAACGCTTTGTTGAGCTTAAGATAGATGAAGGCGATGATGAGATTGAAACGTTTATTACTTTTATCAATGCATTAGCGATAGAGGATAATACACCTCTGCTTAAGAAAGAAACTCGCTATCAAAACCGTGATAATCCGTTAACGTTTAGCCTCCCAGAGCTCTATAACATCTTCTGGCGCAGTCGTGCCCTGTTTGCATCCGAGTTTCAAGAGCAGTACTTCACTGCCGTTGACAACGTCGCTCAAGGCTACGCCAATGAATCAGTGGATCAACAGTTTTTCTGGACAGCCGATCTCTCGTTAATTAACGCTTACGCCAATGGTGAATTTGAGCGAGTTGCCGGCCAGTATTATCAGATTCTTGATAGTTTACCGATTTCAAATCGCTAATAGATAACCCATGATTTCTGATAACGAATTGTATTGAACCTCATTATCAGAAAAACACTTTCCCAGCTCACTTTTTGAGCTGGGACTTATTAAATCTAGACACAGATTCAATCATTCTCTTGGCATCACTGCCTTTTATTGAATGAAAGAAACAAATATGCAACATTACCCATTGATAATTACACATGGAGCCGTGATGATGAAAAAAACACTCTTAGCGGTCGCTTTAAGCAGCAGTTTGCTTAGTGCGGCAACCATCGCCAATGATCTTTCGTTGGGCATTACTCAATTCCCAAGTAACTTACATCCTGTGATTGATTCAATGACAGCTAATTCGCTGATTATGGGGACCGCCTTTCGTGATATGGTCGCTTATAACCATGATTGGCAAAGTTTCTGTATGTTATGTACAGAAACCCCTTCTTTGGATAATGGACGTGCGGAAAAATACACCAGAGAAGATGGCACACTCGGTATCAAACTCACTGTTGAGCTCAAAGATGATTTATATTGGGGAGATGGTACCCCCATCACCACCAAAGATGTGCTCTTGTCTCATGCCGTTCTGACCGATCCTAATGTCAAAGGCATTCCCGGTTTAGAAAGCAACCGAATCATGGAGAAAGTGGTGGCTTTGGATGACAAGACCTTCGAGGTCTATCTTAATAAAGCGCACTTTAAGTACCGTGATTATGTTCCGTCTGTGCTCCCTGCTCACCTAGAAGAAGCGATCTATCGCGAAGATCCTACAACGTATGATCGTCGAACGCTGTACGTTACCCAGCCCACGCATCCTGGTTTATACAATGGCCCTTTTCGCATCACGCAAATTTCACAAGGTAGCTTCATCACCTTAGAGCGTAACTCGCATTGGAAAGGTCAAGCGCCGGATTTTAATCGCCTGATCTTTAAAGTCGTCGAAAACACGGCAGCGCTTGAGGCGCATTTGTTATCAGGTTCTGTCGACTACGTTCCGGGTGAGCTGGGCTTTTCAATTGAACAAGCCTTACAATTTGAGAAGCGTCACGCGAATCGCTTTACGGTCGAATACGCGCCAGGACTACTCTACGAACATCTTGATACTCAAATGGATAATCCGCATCTCGCCATTCGTGAAGTACGTCAAGCGCTGATGTACGGCATGAACCGAGAAGAGCTGGTCAATCGTCTATTTGAAGGACGTCAACCCGTTGCTCACAGTAACGTTCATCCACTCGATGTCACTTTTTTTGATGGAGTACATCAATACCAATACGATCCGGTCAAAGCTCGTCAATTGCTTGAAAAAGCGGGCTACACACTGCGTAACAATGTCATGGTTGATAAAGAAGGTCGTCCACTCCAGTTAGAATTAATGACCACCGCCGGTAACCGCTCTCGTGAATTGGTCCAGCAAGTTTTGCAATCACAATGGCGACAAATTGGCGTACGCGTACAAATTAATAACCAACCCGCTCGTGTCTTTTTTGGTGAAACGCTTAATCAACGTAAACATCAAGCACTCGCGATGTTTGCTTGGGCATCAGCACCAGAAAGCCCGCCATTAACTACCCTCCATTCAGCGCAGATCCCATCGGCACAAAATAGTTGGGCTGGACAAAACTACATCGGTTATAGCAACCCTGATATGGATGCGTTACTCGAAAAAATTGAAGTGGAGCTCGATGATGAAGCTCGACATCAACTGTTCCACAAAATGCAGTCACTTTACGCTGAAGACTTACCCGCGTTACCTCTTTACTTCCGCTCTGATAGTTATGTGATGCCAAAGTGGCTAAAAGGCGTGCGCCCAACGGGTCATAAATACCCCTCTACCTTGTGGGTAGAAGAATGGCGTAAAGATGGGGCATAAACCAATGAGCGAAGTATTATTAGATGTAAACCAATTACGGGTGACCTTCCATGGTCACCCGGCCGTGCATGATATTAGTTATCGTATCCATGCTGGTGAGATTGTCGGAATTGTTGGTGAGTCTGGCTGTGGCAAAAGCCTAGCGTCTTTAACCCTAATGGGGCTGCAACCATCGATTATGCAAGCCTCTGGTTCGGTCACGTTTGCCGGACAAAATATCCTGACCAATACCGCCGAGCAGTGGCAAAAACTACGCGGTGAAGGCATCGCGATGATCTTTCAAGAGCCAATGACCGCCTTAAATCCGGTGGTCACGGTTGGCGATCAAATTGCAGAAATGTTTCTTCTTCATCAAGGAGACAACAAAGCACAAGCGCGACAAAAAGCGATTGAAATGCTGGAACAAGTGCATATCCCCGATCCACTGCGTCGCGCCAAAGCTTATCCACATGAGCTGTCTGGTGGCATGCGCCAGCGGGTGATGATAGCCATGGCGCTGGCGTGTCGGCCTAAACTGATCATTGCCGATGAGCCAACTACCGCCCTCGATGTTACCGTACAAGCGCAGGTTTTAGACCTGCTTGAAGAGCTGAGAGAAACCACCGGCACCGCCATTCAATTTATTAGTCACAATTTAGGTGTCGTCTCACAACTTGCCGATCGCGTCGTCGTGATGTACGCCGGTCGGGTGGTAGAAGAAGGAACCTCTGATCAATTGTTTAGCGATCCACAGCATCCTTACACCCAAGGGTTACTCGCTACCCTACCGCGAATTGGCCACCGCCAAGCTCGTTTACCCGCAATTGCTGGGAGTGTGCCTCCACTTGGGCAACGCAGTCTCGGCTGCCCATTTGTCGATCGTTGTCAGCAAGCGAAACCGCTCTGCCACCAGCAGATGCCAGCCACACTCCCCCTTTCAAACTCGCACAGCGTTGCGTGCCATCAAGTGGAGTTAGCCCATGCTAGTTAAACTCGATAATGTCAGCCAAGCGTATCCAATTGGCGACAGTGATTTTTTTGGACGCCATCAGCAATATCTTCACGCGGTGGATGATATTTCACTGCAGATTAGCAAAGGCGAAACCTTAGCGATTGTCGGCGAGTCTGGCTGTGGCAAATCCACCTTAGGTCGTATGGTCTCATTGCTGGAAAAACCAAGTAAAGGCGAGGTATACATCACAGGGCAACCGACCGCTAACTTAAGCAAAAAAGCCATGAAAGCGCTGCGTAAGCAACTTGGGCTGGTCTTTCAAGACCCTTATTCGGCGCTTAACCCTCGTATGACCGTCTCACAACTGGTCTCTGAGCCATTAGAAGTCTATGGTATGGGTAATCGTGAGCAGCAACGTGCTAAAGTATTAGAGGCATTATACTCGGTTGGCTTAAGTGAAGATGCACTCAACCGTTATCCTCATGAGTTTTCGGGCGGGCAACGTCAACGGATCTGTATCGCACGCGCATTAGTCTTGGATCCGGAGCTGATCATTGCTGATGAGCCATTATCCGCGCTGGATGTCTCGGTACAAAGCCAAGTGCTCAACTTATTTGTTGAGTTAAAAGAAACTCGCCAACTGTCGTTCTTTTTTATTAGTCACGATATGGCGGTCGTCGATCATCTGGCGGATACCGTTGTGGTGATGTATTTAGGGCGTATTGTCGAACAAGCGCCGCGCGAAGCTTTCTTTTCTGCCCCTGCTCATCCTTACAGCCAAGCCCTACTTGCTGCCGTACCCGAGGTCGCTCTGGGACGCAGACGTAAAGGCTTAGCGCTACAGGGGGATGTACCGAGTCCAATTAACCCGCCATCCGGATGCACCTTTCATCCGCGTTGCGCTTTTGCTGATGAGCTATGCCGTCAGAAAAAACCCGCGATGCAAACGCTCGCCCACGCCAAACATCAAGTCGCTTGTCACTATCCGCAATTAGTGACCCATTCTGATGCGGTAAAAAATGATGCTCATATTGCTGTTATGGAGGTTTCATGAAAACCTATTTAGCTCATCGTTTTATTCAAAGCCTATTGGTTTTGCTGTTTGTCTCCTTTGTTTCTTACAGTCTTATTGGCCTGATGCCGGGCGACCCGATTGATTTGATGTTTGAATCCGATCCGACCATGACACCTGCCGATGTGGCAAGGATGAAAGCGTTATACGGATTGGATCAACCGCTCATCACTCGTTACTGGCACTGGCTAACTTCCGCTTTGCAAGGAGACTTCGGTTATTCAAGGCTCTATTCGCAACCAGCGATCGATGTCTTGATCCCAGCGGTAATCAATACCTTAAAATTAGTCGGCTTCGCGACTTTCTTCTCTTTAGCGATTGCTATCCCCGTCGGTATTATTGCCGCGTTAAAACACCGTAGCTGGGCGGATTATTTAATTAGCTTTACTGCGTTTGTCGGCTTTTCTACCCCTGCATTTTGGCTAGCCTTAATGCTTATTTTACTCTTTTCTGTCACTTTGGGCTGGTTTCCGGCTGGCGGAACGGGACAAGCTGAAGGGGGCGGTTTTTGGTTAACCGCTAAACATATGGTACTACCGACGATCACGTTAACCGTGTTAAACGTTGCGAGTCACTCACGTTACGTGCGTGGCACCATGCTGGAAGTGATGCGCCAAGATTATATTCGTACCGCTAAAGCTAAAGGGGCGGATAATAAACGGGTGGTGATTCATCATGCCCTACGTAATGCGATGATCCCACTTGTCACTATCGTTGCCCTTGATATTGGCTTTATGCTCTCAGGAGCGTTAATTACCGAAACGATTTTTGCTTGGCCGGGGATGGGCAAACTGATTTTTGATGCCATTATGGGGAATGATTACAATCTGGCGTTGCTCGGTTTAATGGTGATTACCTTTACCGCATTGTTGGGTAACTTAGTGGCCGATTTACTGTACGCAAAATTGGATCCGCGTATTTCTCTAAGCCGAGGAGCGACATCATGAGTCAAGGAACAACGACGATGAGTTCGAATGTTGTGCTTCCTGAGCAGCCAAAAGCTCAGCCAAGTGTTTCACCTTGGCGTTTAGTCTGGAACCGATTTAAGCGCCATAAAGCCGGTGTAGTCAGTGCCATTTTTGTTGTACTGCTGGTGATCCTGTGTTTCTCTGCCTCTTTAATTGCGCGTTGGATGGGTCATGACCCGTTTGACGTCAATTTCTTTGCTCGCTTAGAACCAGCGAGCAGTACCCATTGGTTAGGAACCGATGAACTGGGCCGTGATGTTTTTTTACGTCTCTTATATGGTGGGCAAATCTCATTAATGGTTGGCGCGGTAGCGGCATTTGCCACAGCGATTATCGGTAGCTTGATTGGTGTTTGTGCCGGATATTTTGGCGGAAAAGTCGATGCGATTTTAATGCGCATTGCCGATTTCACCCTCTCACTGCCTACCTTACCATTGATGATTGTTCTGGCCGCCGTAGACTTACGTAAGTTAGGTCTACCGGATGAATGGGTGCAAGGCGATACCATTAGCCTGTTACGGATCATTGTGATTGTCGCTCTCTTCGGTTGGCCGACTACTGCACGCTTGGTGCGTTCTGGCACCTTATCGGTCCGTGAGCGTGAATATGTCAAAGCCGCTGTCGGTTATGGCGCTTCTTCCGCTCGCATCATCCGTAAACACGTATTGCCGAATGTGCTATCACCGGTGATCATTTCGACCACCATGGCCTTAGGTGGCGTCATCTTGCTTGAGAGTGCTTTATCTTTCCTTGGCTTAGGTATTCAGCCGCCACTGCCTTCATGGGGTAATATGCTGCAAAATGCCCAAGAAATGATTTGGCAATCCCCAGGGCTGGCGATTTATCCGGGAGTGGCTATCTTATTCACCGTCATGGCGTTTAACTTTTTAGGTGATGCGCTACAAGATGCGTTAGATCCTAAAGCTTAAACGCTCATCCTTTATCAAGATCATCTGCGCCGCCCCTGTATTCGAGGGCGGCTTTTTTTTCAATCACTTTTATCCTTAAGACGGCTTGATGTAAAACCAGTGAGGGTGAGAAAAAACAAACACACTATTTTTCCTTATCTCGCTTGAAGTCCGTATTTTTTGCCTTATCTATATGGGTAAGCAACCTACATTGACTCTTAAACGTATTAACGGGGGTAACGATGAATACCTTGCCCAATATCCATTTACAAGTCTCGGAAACTGCCTCAGGAGCAGCAAGTCCAAATTGGCCAGCCGTGATGGCTTTTCCTCAACGTAGTCAAGATACTCTTTTTTTACCGCCGCCAAAACGGGTAGTCGCTTTGATACCTGGTCTTTGGTTATGGCTAGACGTCATGAGATTAGCCAATCTTTGGAAACCAACGATTCATTAATCGCCCAGATCGACGAACAACCACCTCTATGAACGATTAACAATCAAGCCTTGTTGATCCAACCCAACGGGTTAAGGAGCGAAGAGATTGATTGAACAACACCGCAATAAAATACGAAACCGCTACAAAGTCATCAGCTCTGTAGCGGTTGGATTGCTATGATTCGCGGGTAAAAGGACTAAGCCGCTTTGACTTTATCGTCCGTTTTCACGCTGGTATTTTGGTTAATTAAGGCTTGGTGTAACGCACAAATTGCACTGTTATAGTCACCGTCTTCCACCACAAATTGCACATTAACATTGCGCATGGATGAGTGAGCCGCCATCGGGTTGACCCCTGCTTCCATTAAAGACTGCATGCCTTTGCCAAGTGCGAGGTTGGTATTAATCGAGGCTCCAATCGCCGAGATTAACGCGACCATTTTTCCTGAAATCGACGCATTCGGATAACGCTTCTCTGCTTTATACAAGACATGATTCAAGTTGTCGCTCGTGCCACTCAAGAAGTAAGTCATTGAATTTGCGTTCATTTCTTTACCGACTAAATGCACTTTCGCTTCAGCAATGATTTCCATCAGTTCATAGCTGGCATTATCAACATTACCCACCATGCTTTGATCAAACATATGTAAGGCGAACACTTTATTACGCCCAGCAATGATCTCGACTTTATTGGCTTCCGGTTGATGATGGTTTGAAATCAGCGTACCAGGATGATCCGGCTCAAAGGTATTTTTGACTCGAAGCTCGATACCTTTTTTACGTAATCCAGCCGCGGCGTTAGGATGAATCGCTTCCATACCCAGATTAGCCAGCTGATCGGCGACATCAAAATTCGTCAGTCCCAGCGGGCGAACTTTCTCCGGCCCAACGACTCTAGGGTCTGCGGAGCTAAGGTGATATTCTTTATGAATGATCGCTTGGGAGGCATTGGTTAATACGGCTATCCGGCTAAAGGTCATTTCGCTGTAGCCGCGATCATAACTCTTCATCAAGCCTTGGTCGCAATAAGCGTAACCGGTAACAATCGGTAACTCTCGCGTCACATCAATATCAGCAAAGGCACGTTCAATCACCTCATCCAACTGGCCACGCGTTTGTTCACTCCACCCCGATAAATCGACAAACCGAGCATTAATGCCCAACGTTTTCAATTTCAGCGTGGTGTTATAAGCACTGTGCGCTTCGCCAATAGAAGAGAGGAACTCTCTAATTTGTGGTAAATAATGACGCAATGAAAACTGACCATATTGGCAGGTTTCTAAAATGTTGTTGACGCAATTGACCGCTTCAGAAAGACGAGAGCGAATAAACTTATCGGCGCGAATTCGACTCATGGGATCGGCAAACAGATTTTCGTTGATCATCAACATCCGTTGTTCGAGCTCGTATATCGCGTCTTGCCAGTGTTCATCGCGCTTAGCAATCATTTGATAAATACCCGGTTTTCCGGTGCGTTTACACTCTAAAAGTGCATCGGTCATCCCTGAATAAGCCGACACCACAAACACTCGTCCATACGGGTTCGTCGGCTTTAAAAAAATATTGTCCAGTACAGCATCAAACGCCGACATGGAAGTACCACCGATTTTTTCTACGGTGTAAGACATAAGGTCTCCTTGTATTGAATATCGGTTAGGTGATAAGCAGCATAATAGACTTTGATTCGTTCAACATCCATTGACGCTGCTTATGGTCAGTGGCTCACTCAACGAGGGGGTAAACGCCATCTTTATCGTGGACTTCCGCTCCCGTTATCGGAGGATTGAATACGCATGCCATCACCATATCGGCCTCTTTATTGGCTCGTAGATAATGCTCATCGTGCTTATCCAAAATATACAGAGTACCTGGTTTAATCGGGTAAGTTTCACCGCCGACGACTTCTATCTCCCCTTCACCCGACATGCAATAGACCGATTCCAGATGATTTTTGTAGTGTATGTGGGTCTCGGTATTTTGATAAATCGTCGTGATGTGAAACGAGAACCCCATGTTATCGTCTTTGAGCAACATGCGAACACTTTCCCACGTTTCGGCGACGACGCGACGTTCACTTTGTTGACATTCTTGTAATGTTCTAACAATCATAATTTTTCCTTAGGATGCTTTTTGAATAAACTGCGGAGCGACGTTTTCCACCGCTTGCTGGAAAATCGTTAAGCCTTGCTCCAGTTCATTTTCACTGATCGTCAAGGGGCAGAAAAACTTCACCACTTCATCTTGTGGCCCTGCGGTTTCAATCACCATGCCTAAGCGGAAACATTCGCGAGCAATCTTATTGGCGATATCGCCATCTTGACATTCAATACCTTGCATCAATCCACGCCCTTTTAAACGCGTAAATAGGCTTGGAAAACGGCGGATGGTCTGCTGAATCGTATGGGTGACTTGTTCAGATCGGGTTTTAATGTGCTGTTGAAAATCATCATTAGCCCAATAGGTTTGTAAGGCTTTCGCCGCCGTCACAAAGGCGTGGTTATTGCCACGGAAGGTGCCGTTATGCTCTCCGGGCTTCCAAACATCTAACTCTGGTTTAAACAAGACGATCGCGAGCGGTAAACCATAACCACCAATCGATTTCGATAACGTCACTATATCTGGCTTAATACCAGCAGGTTCAAAACTAAAGAAGGTTCCTGTACGTCCACAACCGGCTTGAATGTCATCGACAATCATCAGTACACCGTGCGTTCGACAAATTTTACTCAGCTTTTGCAACCAAGGGTAAGAGGCTGCGTTTAACCCCCCTTCACCTTGTACGGTTTCCAATAGCACAGCGGCGGGTTTATCCAAACCAGAGGACGGATCGCCAAGCATGGTCTCAAACAGCGCTAGGCCATCGATATCGGCATAACCGTCGTAAGGGATACGAGTCACTCCGGATAGCCCCATACCAGCACCACCACGATGATGTTGATTCCCTGTGGCGGCTAAAGCGCCATAAGTACAGCCATGAAAGCCATTTGTGAAAGCCACAATATTGGTTCGCCCTGTCACTTTACGCGCCAGTTTCATCGCCGCTTCAACCGCATTCGTCCCCGTTGGTCCGGTGAACTGCACTTTATAATCAAGCTGACGCGGCTCAAAAATGTAGGTTTGTAGCGCATGTAAAAAATCCGCTTTCGCCTCTGAGTGCATATCCAAACCGTGGGTGATGCCGTCTTTATCAATGTACTCAAGCAATGCCTGTTTAAAAATGGCGTTATTATGGCCGTAATTTAACGAGCCTGCGCCCGCTAAGAAATCTAAGTAGGCATCACCATCTTGGGTATACAACCAGCTTCCTTTTGCTGTGGAGAACACAACAGGAAAATTATTGGCATAAGATTGAACGTTTGATTCTTTCTTTTTGAAGATATCCATAACGATGGGATTTATCCTTTTGGGTTGGTGGGAAGAGAGAGCGGGATGCGGTACAAGTATTCCGTGTCATGCTCGCCATCAAAGTGGCGAGTCTCATCGAGAAAAGTAGACACTTCACCGCGTTCGCCATGTGCTCGATCCAGCTTTTTAAATAATTTCCAAGAGCCTTGGTTATCACGAGTAATGGTCGTTTCTAACACTCTGATATCGCTCAATTCATCACGAGTCAGCAGCTCATTCAGCATATGGAAAGCCAGACCCATACCTCGCGCAGTGGGACTCACTGCGACTTGCCAAATGAATAACTCATTCGGCTTATCCGGCTTGCGATAGGCTGAAATAAAACCGACCAATTCCTGATTACGCTCGGCTATCACACAAGTGTTTTGAAAGTGGGTAGATTGTAAGAAGTTACAGTAAGCGGAGTTTTCATCCAGCGGAGCACACTGTGCTATCAGATCATGGACTCGCTTACCATCCGTTCGGTGTGGAACCCGAAAAGTCCACTCATCCTGAGTGTTTTGCATAATTTCTGGGTATGCAACCCAAGGCGATGCTGTCATCATAGTTTGATACATATTATCCATTAGAACTCTAAACAAGTTTCTTTTATAAACTAACAGTCTCAGCGACTTTTTCAAGCTTGAATTTTACCAAAAAAGCAAAATCAACACTTAAGTCAATGATAAATATACATAAAAAATAATAATAAAAATAAACCCATCACAGCAAAAAGATTAGATGTGTAACAATAATGACAGTTTTATGAAGATAGAATGAAGGGGAATATGAGGATAGAACTGGGGCAAGATCACTCAGGCGAACACTCAATATCGCCTGAGTGATCATTCACTTAACAGGGCAGTTTGTCGCAGCGTGCAGCACAAATAAAATCGTTATTGTGCAGTCCATTAATCGCATGGGTCCACCAAGTTAATGTCGTTTTACCCCACTCGACCGTGATTTTAGGATGATGATGCATCGCTTCAGCAAGGTTGGCTACCTGCTCAGAAAACGCCCAAGCCTGCTTGAAGTTGTTAAACCGATAGACTTTTTCTAACTGAGGAACACCGTCTCGATGCACCAGTGCCCATCCATCAAGTTCACTCAGTAATGTCTGCTGCTGATCTTGAGTTAAAGCAGTTGCGTTGCTATCACAGGCTTCACAACGTAATTCATCCAACATAGTTTTCTTCCTTTACAGTAAATGGCGCTGGTAGTAAGCCTAGTGCCATGGCTTGTTCAACATAATGCATTAAATCTAATTGACTGAGTGAGTAAAGCTCACCTATCTCTTCCAATACATAATACACCGGCTGAATATGATCAATTCGATACGGGGTACGCAGTGCTTGTAACAAATCAAATCGCCGATGCTGCGTGTCTGGTTTATCTAGCGCGCAGCGTGTTTCGGCAGGAGAAGAGAGAATACCGCCGCCATAAATTTTGACGACCCCTTGCTCTTTTACTAAGCCAAACTCAACCGTAAACCAGTACAAACGAGCTAAATAAGCCCGTGCTTTAGGAGAAGCATTCTTGCCTAATTGACCATATCGATGAGTAAATGCCGCAAAATCCGGGTGCGTTAACATGGCACAATGGCCATAAATTTCATGGAAAAAATCGGGCTCTTGTAAATAATCAAACTCTTGCCGAGATCGTAAAAACGTTGCAGCGGGAAATTTTTTATCGGCCAATAACGCAAAAAAATGATCAAAGCTGATTAAGGCGGGAACGGGGGCAATTTGCCAGCCGGTTTCTCGATCTAAGGTATGATTAAGCTCAGATAGTCGTGGGACTCTATCCGCTGACAGTGCCAATAAATTCAATCCATCTAAGTAAGGCTGGCAAGCGGTCTCGCTAACAATCGACTGCTGACGAGCGACAAGATCGTGCCACACACCATGCTCTTCTTCGCTCCAATCGATCTCACCGTGTTGATTGAGTGATTTAGCAACGTAACAACTCATGACGGAATCTCCGTAACATTATTATTACATTTAGCGTATTCACGGTTGCTTCAATCTGCCATTCCTCTGCAAGGATTGGATTGACTTATCTCTGTAACAATTTATTTACATTCGTTGATGGCGTTCCCCCCTATTGAGTATGCCTTAATCTATAATTTTGCTTGTTTATCAATCTTCTTTTTTGACTTTACAGCAATCTATACAACACTTTTGTTATCTAAAATTTGCTAACTTGAGGAAGACATGTCTCACTCTGACCCGATTTGGACACCTAGCCAACAACGTATTCATGCTTCTGAACTGTACCAATTCATGCAACATCTTCATCAACAAGGCTATGCAATGACTCACTATGATGAACTGCATCAATGGTCGGTTCAATCTTCCGAACGGTTCTGGAGTGAAATCTGGCAATATTGTGATGTGATTGGCTTACGTGGAACGTTATTATCAACTCAAGGCGAGGCACGCTGGCCGCCATTCATGCCGAGTCGAGATACCGTTTGGTTTGCGAATGCGGAGCTTAATTACGCAGAAAATTTACTCGCTTATGCCTATCAACAGCCGGAAAATATTGCTCTTTGGTTTCATAATGAGCGCGGCCAGAGTCGCCACTTAACGTGGCAACAACTCTCTGATCAAGTCTGCATGATTCAGCAGTGGTTGATACAAAATGGTATCGGTCGAGGAGATGTAGTCGCGGCATATCTACCGTATATTCCAGAAGCGGTCGTGGCCATGCTCGCGACCACCAGTTTAGGGGCAATCTGGACATCAACTTCCCCGGATTTTGGGGTTAACAGCGTGGTTGAGCGTTTTGCACAAGTAGAGCCTAAAATTCTATTTTGCTGCGATGGGTATACCTTTTCAGGTAAAACACACCAGATGCATGAGCAAAACTCCCAAGTAGTGACTCGATTACCGACGCTCAATAATGTCTGCCAAATTGATTATCTGCAAAAGCGCGCCTATAACCCAAGCATCAATGAACATTTTTCCCATTGGGCATCCATTCTCGCTAGCTATACACCAAAAGGACTAACCTACCAACGCGTAGCATTTAATGATCCTTTGTTTATTCTTTACTCTTCAGGCACGACTGGACAGCCTAAGTGCATTATTCATTCTGTCGGAGGAACGCTGCTCAATCATCTGAAGGAGCACCAATTACATTGTGATATCCAAGCGAATGATCGGGTGTTTTACTACACGACCTGCGGCTGGATGATGTGGAACTGGCACGTATCAGCGCTGGCAAGTGGAGCGACCTTAGTGATTTTTGATGGTAGCCCAATCTATCCGAATCCCGATGTTCTCTGGCAATTGGCTGAGCAATCACAAACAACGCTGTTTGGCACTTCTGCTATTTATCTAGAATCATTGCAAAAATCGGGGTTTTCGCCCAATCAACATCATCACCTCGCGGATCTTAAAACAATCTGTTCTACGGGTTCAGTGCTCTATCCTCATCAGTTTGATTATGTTTATCAACATATTAAATCCGATGTGCATCTCGCCTCGATTTCTGGAGGCACTGATATTTGTGGTTGCTTTGTCTTGGGCAACCCACTCTCACCCGTCTATCGTGGAGAATGCCAAGTCGCGGGGTTAGGCATGGACGTAGCGGCGTTTAACTCGCGGGGAGAAGCGGTCATGCAACAGCGCGGAGAATTAGTCTGCCGTAACAGTTTTCCAAATCAACCGATTGGCTTTTGGAATGATAGCGGCGAGCGCTACCACAATGCTTACTGGGCGAAGTATCCCAATACTTGGCATCATGGTGACGATGTCATGCGCTCAGAACAAGGCGGATTTCTCTTCTATGGCCGAAGTGATACGACACTCAATCCTGGCGGAGTACGCATCGGTACTGCGGAGATTTACCAAGCGCTTAAATCAATTACCGAGATAGCGGATGCAGTCGCCGTCGGCCAAAAGCAGCAAGGTGATGAAATCATTGTTCTTTTTGTTGAGTTGTCACAAGGCGCTTCGCTCAACGATCAACTGATCGAAGCCATTAAACAACAATTGCGCACCCAATGTTCACCGAGACATGTACCGAAGAAAATCTACCCTATTTCTAAAGTACCGAGAACGCGCTCCGGTAAATTGGTCGAGTTAGCGGTTAAGCAAGTACTCAATGGGCAAACGGTCGACAATCGTCATGCGATTGATCATCCTGAAGTGCTTGATGAGGTGGCGAGTTATGCCAACGCGACCACCTAATCAACCAACGCCGTACCCTGCTCACATCGTAATACAGACTCAAACCAGAGTGTGTACGGCTATTTACGTCCTAATGCAAAAAAGGCGGCTTGTGGTCCATCCGGGGTAGCGATGACAAACGCTTGTGCAACCTCAATGGTCGTAAAGCCTGCTTGGGTAAAAGCCTGTCTAACGTTAAGTTCATGTAGATGGTGATCGGCGAGCGCATTGTCTGCTAACCAATCCCACTGAATAAACAAACCACCTTGGTCTAGTAACGAGTAAATAATCTCGACTACTTGTGGAAAGTCATCAACGTAAGCACACACCGAAGCGGCGACGACAAGATCAAACTGCTTTCGAAAAGCTGGATGTTGAGCCACTAAGCCGCGCGTTAAACTATCGACCACAGGCTCGACATTAGGTAGCTCTTTTTTATCCAGCTCCTCAATCATCGATTCTGAGCTATCCAATGCGACGATAGTTTTCGCTAGGGGGGACATCATCTGACTTAAGAAACCCGTCCCACAGCCATAATCAAGAATATGCTTGCCATCCAAGGACGTTAAGGTCTTCAGTTGCTGAAATACCTGCTGAACAAACATCGTGTTTGTTGTATTGTTTTCCCAATTTTTCGCGAGATTATCCCAGTCGTGTACCATCATGGTCTCCGTATTACGTCTTGTATTCTGGTAATATGCCAAGATTAAACCAAAATAGAGTCAACTTCATAGCGTTAGCGAACAATCTTGGTTAAGAAAATACAATATTCATCGTAATGCTGAGAAAATCGGCAATGTAAAGTGGAAGTTATCAGCCTGATTAACGTCGCTCCCGTTTAATAATGGAACCCTCATGAACCTATCACAAATAGAAGCATTTTGTGCTATCGCCGATGCAGGCTCAGTTTCCGAGGCGGCTCGCCAACTGGAATGTAACCGAACCAAACTGAGTATGGCGGTAAAAGCGCTGGAAAATGAACTTAAGGTTGAGCTATTAGTCCGCAGTGGTAATCAAGTCACATTATCGGAAGCCGGTAAGGCTATCTATAAAGACTGCCAAAGCTTATTAATTACAGCGACCAGAATTAAACGCACCTGCTCGCAGGTGTGTGATGAATTTGCCGCTGAAATGTGGATTGCGCGTGATGACTCTCTGCCTGATGTGTTATGGCAAGATTTGGCTCATTCACTGAATAATTTATTTCCTAATACGTCCTTTAACATCGTCCTTGCCTCGAGTGGTGATCTAGCCAGTTTAGTCGCAACCGAGCAGGTTGACTTTGCATTTGGTGTCGATTACGAGCGTTTGGACGATCCTCGTATCAGTTACCAGCCACTGGGTAAAATCCGCATGATGTCGGTCTGTAGCGTCAGTCATCCTTTAACTAAACTCAAACGAGTGTCCGATGAAGACTTACGTAAATCGATGCAAGCGGTGATGGTTTACCTCAACGATCAAGATAACTCCAACCTTGAGCCCTTTTCTCGCCGCTATATTGGTTTCTCAAGTTTTGAATATATGCTGGCGACCATATTGACCGAAAGCGCTTGGGGAGTGTTACCTGAGCCATTAATTCGCCATCATCTGCGCGAACAACGTTTAACCGTTATTCGCCATACCTACGGCTTAACTCAAGAAGATTATTGCATGTATACCATCCCTGGTGACGCAGAAAATCCAGCTATGCTTTGGCTAGCTGATAAGCTCAGTGATTACCTATTTGACTTTTAAATAACCAATGGCAGTCAGAGTCAATATTTTTGACAGCAAAAATAGCGCGCAACCTACTGTTTTAAATGGATTTATTTTAAATTCGTGTTTTTTATTTAGATGTGTAAGTAAATTGAGATTGTAATAGACCGATTTTAAGCCAAAATACGTTTAGTTTTTAAATCGGTAGATGTTTTATGTGTGCTCAAACAAGTTTAAATGAAAATCGTGTCTTAACCTTCTCCGCCCTTATCGCATCAGTATTTGCCCTTGGCGGATTAGTGGTTGGTTTACTTGTAGGGTCATTAGTTATTGTCTTTGATGGAGTCTACTCTCTCATCAGTTTACTGTTAACATTATTGTCGCTGGTCGCTTCACGTTATATACGTAAGCCGTCTGATGCGCAGTTCCCTTTTGGTCGTGCGCTATTTGAACCTGCGGTTATTGTTATCAAAGGCAGCGTGATCTTACTACTCGTCGCCTACTCACTCTATTCTGCGATCGGTGCTTTAATCACTGGCGGTAGAGAAGTCGATGCTTCGATTGCAACCCTTTTTGGTACAGTCAATGTTATCGGCTGTGGCTTAGCATGGTGGTATATGGCAAAACTGAGTAAACGCCACGCTTCAGGCCTGATTGGTGCAGAGGTTAAACAATGGCAAATGGATACATTGCTCAGCCTTGCAGTAACCATCGGCTTTATTGTGGCACTGGGTGTGACTTTTACTCCCTTCGCTCACTATGCGGTCTATGCTGACCCGTTGATGATGCTTGCTATGTCGTTTTATTTTTTAAAAGTACCTTTCGGGATGGTGAAAACGGCATTACGCGAAATATTCCTCATGTCACCGAGTAAAGATATTTGTAAGCGCGTTGATCAAAGTATTATCGATGCTTGTAAAGAATCAGAGCAAGATATTGAATTAACCGGAGTGACCAAAGTCGGTCCAGAATTATGGGTAGATGTGGATATCTATCCTGAAGACAACAGCGATGTAATTTTAGTCGATGATATCGAACAAACCAGAAAAACCATCGCTAAGCGTTTATCTGGGTTACCACTGAAACTACAAATTAACGTCAATATCGCGCGTTAATCCCTGCTTATCCTAACCAATAAACCCGCCGTTAATGGCGGGTTTATTTTAGGTGGTAGCTTCAATCAGCTTAGGTTTATCACGCGTTAACCACCAGCAGAGTAATGAACCCAACGTCACCATTGCCACCCCTTGCCAAAAGCTGGTATCGAGTATCACACCAAGAATTAACGATGAAAAAAGCGTCGATATCACAGGGGTAAAATAAGACAATGTTGCCAATAACAACATATTGCCACGCAAAATAGCGATATTCCATAACGCATAACCACTGCCCATCACCACACCCGTCAGTATCACATTGAAGATGGCGATTGGGCTAAAGCTCAGTGGTCCTTCTTGGCTTAGCGCGTACTTTATCCATAACACCATCGCTGTAGCGATAAAAAACAGAGCGATAGCATTTTGACCTTTTGCGATTAACTTCGTCACGTTGCAATAGATTGCCCAAATCACCGCTCCCATAAAGGCCAGACCATAGGTCAAAGGATTACTGGAAATATTATTTACCACATGTGTGATAGAGAATCCGGCGTCTCCCGTTAAAGTCCAAACAACACCGGTAAAGGCCAGACCAACACTCGGATAAAGCCAAACGCTGACTGTTTTTTTACTTAAGATAACCGCTAGTACTACCGTGATCGCTGGCCATAAGTAATTAATCACCGCCATCTCTAAAGCCTGATGACGACTATTGGCCATACCTATCGCTAATGCCAAACAGATTTCATAACTGACAAATAACCCTCCTCCTATCAATAAATAGCGAAGAGAAAAATGTTGTCGTTTAGGGACACCAAGCACGAGTATTAAAAAGACAGCGGCAATGGTATAGAGTAAGGCTGCACCACCAATCGGTCCGAAAGCTTCAGCCACAGTGCGCATTAAACCAATCATTGCTCCCCACAAAAAAATGGCAGCAATCCCATATCCTGTATATTTAAAATAGCTCATTCCTGTTCCCTTTTATGCTCATTCGTTAAGCATTAATGACTTCCCAGCTGTGGGTGAGCTCAATACTTTCACCAAGCATTAAACAAACTGAACAGTATTTATTGAGTGAATCTGCCACCACTTGTTCAACAATTTCTGACGATACCTTATTCCCTTCAATCGTAAAATGCAGATTGATATGAGTAAAAAGACGCGGCGCCGTTTCTCGACGCTCAGTGATCAACGATACACGACACCCCGTTACCGCTTGCTGAGCTTGCTTTAAGCCATTAACCACATCCACTGAGCTACACCCCCCAGCGGCCATCAACACCATTTCCATCGGGCTGGGCGCAGAGGAGCCTGCATTACCATCCATTACGATAGAGTGTCCTGACGGTGATTGACCAATAAATCTTAATCCATCAACCCATTGTACTTCTGCTTGCATCGAATAACTCCTGTCTTTAGCCTAGATTGGCCTTGCAAAGTGAATATTATCTTTAAAATAAACGGGGGCTTCATCGTGGCGAACCGATGACCACTACGGCAATATATCTAAGCCGATAAAAAAAGCCAGTTCGCTGTACAAAAGAAAACCCCACTAAGCTTACGCCTAGTGGGGTTCAGTTCTTACTCGCAGCAATCCGGCTACTAATCAAGTGCTCCCTGCATCAATTCCTTGATAGTCTGCTATATCCGTTAGCACATTCCGTTTCATCGCCATCCTAGCGGTGTCCCTTACTCTATCATCCTGATAGACGTGCCTTATTCCTTTAAGATGTCCATTAACCATCCGTGATAACCATCCTAGTTATTCGCGTCCTGCTAATGTCCTTTGCTTTCCTTGCCGATGTTTCATCCTGAATCATCGAATCTTCGTCCTGAAGATGACCTATCCTTGGGTCTTTCCTGTTCCGTGTCGGCTTCCTGCTGACAAATTCAGAATACGGCAACACGGTTTTTCAGCAAGGTGGTGAATGAACATGTCTATTCAGCTCAGCAAATTATTACAGGAATAAATCATTAAAAACAATAACATAAGGGCAATATCACCGTTTTACCCATAACAAAAAACGCACATCTCTCACATTGATTGTAAGAGATCTCTCACAAAGCTTATCGCTAAATCACCCATAGCCGTCTAGCGAGGAGCGATAAAAAACGAGAGTTCAGTCTCACTTTAGTAAAGCCAAGCCTAACCAATCAACGTTTTTCTCGTGTGACGGTCGCAAAATTTATCTAGACTAAGCTCTACAAAATCACGATCATGACTGACAAATAACGTTACGTTAAGGAAACCAAGATTATGATTTCAAAATGGGCGCAACGCTTCTATCAAATGGCCGAACTGGTTGGCTCTTGGAGTAAAGATCCGTCTACTCAAGTCGGTGCTGTGATCACCAAACAAAATCGTATTGTCTCTGTCGGCTTTAATGGTTATCCACACGGGATCTCTGACAGTGCAAATACCGACGACCGTGACATGAAATATTTAAAAACATTGCACGCTGAAGAAAACGCGATTCTGTTCGCTAAACGTGATTTGGATGGCTGTGAAATTTATGTCACTCATTTTCCGTGCCCAAATTGCGCAGCAAAAATCATTCAAACTGGTATTTCTGCTGTGCATTGCCCTGAACAGTCTGACGATTTTCTTTCTCGTTGGGGCGACAAAATAAAAGTTAGCCAAGATATGTTTTTACAAGCAGGGGTAAAAGTAAACTGGTTACCTTTAAATGAGCTCAAACCGATCAGCCAGATCCCACCAGCGAATCTCTAATTAATACCACCAGTAACCACTTAAGAGTGCCTTGTCTGGTAACCACCGTTCATTCACAAGCAGGTAGGTAAAAATTAACCTACCTTGTGCTTGCCAATAACCCTAATCAATTAAGGATTATTTTCAGATCGCGAACACATTCAAACCACATGGATTAAATCACTCTCATTAATACGGATTAACCTGCTGAATAAATAGGTATTTTCGATTGAAATCACAAAAATTAAGTAACTCATTTTTCTTTTTCAAACACAACTATGATTTCAATGCATATCCTCACGAAATAAGTGACATTAATTAAAATTGTCAATACCGATTTAACCCTTAAAAACTCCGCTAAAACACCAGAAATCAGTAGAACTACAGCCTAATATATGGCCATTAATTTTACTAGCAGAATAACCGCTCAAGATTTACAATCCAGACACAATCCAATAACAAGCTAGCTCAATACTAAACACAATACAAATTGTGATGGTTGAGCACGTGATGCTTATCGCTTGCGGTGACATCACGTTTAACCCTACGTGAAAGGTCTTAAGTCAACATGAGCCCAGAAAAACATCGCCTCGATTGGCAAATTAGCCAAACCATCGCTGAATCTATGTCGCCTCTGATTGGCAAACTTTACCGACAAGCAGGTGTAGAAATTTTATTGTTTGGTAAAACGCTGATCAATGCGACCACGATTGACATCATCAAAGCTCATAAAATTGCGAGTCGCTATATCGGAGAATCTTTATCTCTTGAACAAACCATACCTTTGCTCACTTCACTGGCAGAGATGACCCTATCACCTTGTAAAATCGATATTGGCCAATTAGCGCATCGTTATTGGCAACATCATGATGACGCCGATGCTATGCAAGATTACTTGCATACGGCACTTGTTGAAGCCGTGAACGGCGAACCCATGAATCAACCTAAAGATGTTGTGCTTTATGGTTTCGGTCGTATTGGCCGTTTATTGGCTCGTTTATTAATAGAAAAAAGTGGTCCGGGTTACCCATTACGCTTACGTGCAATTGTCGTTCGTGGCGGTAAAGACGGAGATTTGGAAAAGCGAGCCAATCTATTAAGACGAGATTCCGTCCATGGCCAGTTCAACGGGAGTATTATTATCGATAGTGAACGCAAGGCACTGATTGCTAACGGTAACTATATTCAAATGATCTATGCTGACTCACCGCAAGAGGTCGATTATAGCCACTATGGTATTGACGATGCACTTGTCGTTGATAACACCGGTGTGTGGCGCGACAGTGAAGGGTTGAGCCGTCATCTAGCTTCTCCGGGTGCGAGTAAAGTGCTGCTCACCGCCCCCGGTAAAGGCGATATTAAAAATGTGGTTTTTGGGGTGAATGAATCGGTGATTAGCGCTGATGATACGATCATATCCGCAGCAAGTTGTACGACCAACGCAATTACGCCCATTCTTAAAGCGATGCACGATCAATATGGTGTGCTATCTGGGCATATTGAAACCGTTCATTCTTATACCAACGATCAGAATTTGATTGATAACTTCCACAAAGGTGAACGTCGTGGCCGATCTGCGTCTCTGAATATGGTGCTGACCTCCACAGGTGCAGCGAAAGCCGTCGCCAAAGCGTTACCGGAGCTAGCAGGAAAATTAACTGGGAATTCGATTCGTGTACCGACACCCAATGTGTCCATGGTGGTTGCTAACTTAAATCTAGCCAAAGAAGCCGATAAAGAGTCGTTAAACCACTATTTAAGACAAATTGCTACTCACTCCCCTCTTTCAGCGCAAGTTGACTATACCGATTCAACTGAAATCGTTTCGAGCGATTTAGTCGGTTCACGTCATGCTGGCGTCGTTGATGGTGCTGCAACGATCGCCCAAGGCAATCGCTGCGTTTTATATGTCTGGTACGACAATGAATTTGGTTACAGTTGCCAAGTCATTCACTGTATGGAACAAATGATGGGCGTGCGTTACAAAACGTATCCCTAATAATCGAAACCGACTCCACAACACAATAATAATAAACCGAATGTGCTGAGCGAAAGGCGGCGGAAAGAGTTACGACGCTTTTATATTATTGGGTAGCCAATAATGTTCAGGACAGATGGATCCATCATCCCCCCTTGCCGCTTATCACGACCGATAGGCGGCTTTTTTGTTTTGGTCCACTAGCGATACTCTGCTCTCGGGTTACGGCTAACTAATATAATTTATAGTTATTAATCAAAGTCAATCAATATATTGACATAAATACAATTCAGGCTTTCATTGATAGAAAAAGGACAATAGATCAGGAATTATGATTAAGAGATAATCAGAGTGCAGCATTATTAATAAGTTAACACTATACATAACCTCGATTAAGACAATCCCATACAAAAAAGTACACAAACACAATAGCGATGTTCTTGGCTGTGAGTAATAATACTCGCTGAATATTATCTGTATTACAGTAGTGGTAATTCGTGTGCGATTAAAATTAGCCTCGGCAGCTCATGCTCAAAGCCAAAAACATAAATTGAGAGATATCAGTAAGTTTATTCTTAGATCTTATCTCTATCCTCGTCATTTCCAAAAGATGGTAAACTTATTCCATCATGAGCGTCGGCAACATATTTTTATTCGCCAGCCAAATTATATCATGAAATGTATGATTCCATTTCTACATATTGGTTTAAGTAAAAGTGATGTCATACAGTTGCTCAATGACCACCATTCATGGCTAGAAGCTACTTTTTCTCGTGCCGCCATTCTTAAAATACATACTGATAAATTATATTTAGGCAGTATCCATATTGACGATGAAAATTATCAACTTACTTTAAGCTTCGATGGAAGAATACGTAAAGAAGGTGAATTGGCGTTATCACTAGAAGATAATACAGGCTATGCTTATTATACTTTAGGTTTCACGATTCAAAACAACCTATTATTAATTGGCTGCATGCAAGGTGCCGTTAACGATAATGGTTTCAGCCGAACATTCACTAAAGCTATCCATGGTTTAAGGCCTAAATCCTTTATGGTTGAAGCGGTTCAATTTATCGCTCAATATTTAGATATAAAAACTATCTATGCGGTTAAAAATTCAGCCCATATTTATAATGCCAAGCGATATGGTAAAAAAAGTGATTCGATCAATTTAGACTATGACCAATTATGGCAAGAACACGATGGCGTTGATCACAACCGTTGGTTTTATTCTTTACCCTTATCTGCTAAGCGTCGCGAAATGGGAGAGATAAAGCGCCCGAAACGCAAAATGTACCGTGAGCGATATGCATGGTTAGACGCTTACCAGCAGCAACTTTATGCCTTGTTGCAGCCATCATTACTCTATCCTCATAATCTTAAGATGAGTATTGCTGAACAAGTCGCTTGGCTAACCGATGACTCAACTCAATAACCTATTAGCCAACGTTCATCATAGGGAGGGCGGCACACCCTCCCTCGGTGAAACCTCTCATAAACATTAATGCGGTTTGAGTAAGCATCGTTCATGTTTTCTTCATCACAGATGAGGTATGATAAATTGATATCGATTTTGGGAGACAGCTTATGTATCGAGTATTAGTAACCACCTTGACATTAATCTGCGGTTTTTTCGCCTTAATCTTTGGCTTACTGCTCGCGATTCCACTCACCTTGATCGCCATCATTAGCGGCAAGCGGTTAGAAAGGCAGCTAAGACGCCGCCCTTTTCATCAAGCTCACAATAACGAAAGTGAACATGTTATTGAAGGTGAGTTCGAAGAAGTACCACATCGCGAACAACATTCCGAACAACGTAGCGATAACCGTCAATAACATTAAGGTGGCGTCGTACTTCACTGGACGATTTCAACTTACTTCGGTTGCTGTGCCAATACGCGATCAATGTCTTGTGCGTTATGACGCTCAGCTAACTGCTCCCAAGCCTCTCCCCATGTTCGGTTGACAATTCGACCACGTTGCACCGCCGGACGCTCTGCAATGGTTTTCGCCCAACGTTGCACGTGTTGATAAGATTGCACATCCAGAAACTCAGCCGCATTGTAAGCATTACCTAACACTAGATTGCCATACCAAGGCCAAATCGCCACATCAGCAATCGTATATTCTTCACCCGCAATATAGGTCTGTTTGGCCAGTTGTTTGTCTAACACATCCAGTTGACGTTTCGCTTCCATTGCAAATCGATTGATAGGATAAGCAAACTTTTCTGGAGCATAAGCATAAAAGTGACCAAATCCCCCACCCAAATAAGGCGCGGAACCTTGCAACCAAAACAACCAATTCATCACTTCTGTACGTTCGGGCAACGCTTGTGGTAAAAAGTGACCAAATTTCTCCGCAAGATAGAGCAAAATATTACCCGATTCAAAAACGCGAATCGGCGACGCGAACGAACGATCCATTAATGCAGGGATTTTCGAGTTAGGATTGACCTCAACAAACCCAGATCCGAATTGCTCACCATCACCAATTTTTATCAAAAAGGCATCGTACTCAGCTTGGTGAATACCTAATGCTAATAACTCTTCTAACAAGATAGTGACTTTTTGCCCGTTAGGTGTCCCCATTGAGTAAAGTTGAATCGGGTGTTGACCTATCGGTAACACTTGTTCGAAACGAGAACCAGAATCAGGTCGGTTAATACTTGCCCATTGTCCGCCATTTTCACTCTCCATGGTCCAAACCTTAGGGGGTACATATGCTTGTGTCATGACACTCTCCTTGTTGTTATTATCTTGTCAGTAAACCTTGCCGAAACATCGTTTATACCCAAACGACTTGGCGTTGCAGGTAGGCGGCAAGTGATTGAATCCCCATGAGCATAGGCAAACGATGTGATTGGGGTGAACGAACATAGCCAACACCGCTGCAGCTTCAAGTAGGAAGGGTATACTCATTGTTAATTAACTAAGATATTGGGGCTGTTTCCAAACGTTCAAGCGATACAACGATCATCTCGAAATAAATAAGTCTCGCTATTTACTCGGCAACGTGTATAGTGAAGTTGGCTCTTAAAGCAGAGTTGTTAATGTGACATAAAGTGTAAGTTTTTGCTCAGAAAACCATCGATACCCTTCGTTTAGTGCCTGTACAAGTTTACCTTCATCTACCATTCAATTGCTTATCTATCAGCCAACATTAATTTAGTATCATAAAATATAGAGGTAATTATGTCAGGTAAAGTGACAGGTTCAGTAAAATGGTTCAACGAAACTAAAGGTTTCGGTTTTCTTACTCCAGATAACGGTGGAAGTGATGTTTTTGTTCACTTCAACTCAATCGCATCTGAAGGATTCAAAACTCTCGCTGAAGGCCAAAAAGTAAGCTTCAACGTTGAGCAGGGCAAAAAAGGCCCTCAAGCAGAACAAGTAACGGTTCTGTAATAGAATGTTGATGGCGTGATACTTTATCACGCCATTGTTTTATCCATCACTTCCTTCTCCGCTTTGAGAAAAGCTTGCCACTCACGATACCGCACGACCAATATTTCTCGTTGAAATAACACTGAAATAGAGGTGTTAACGATGATGCACGGATTACATTCACTTTTGTGCAACAAATCTAATAACTCGGTTCTTAGGCTGGCCTTTAATCCTCATTAGTGTACTAATAGGAATCATTTTTAAAATGGATGATACCAACATGGCAAAAGCACCAAAAAAAACCAAGACAGCCGCTCCTCAAGCGGACAGCAATGAGAAAATGCCGTTAACTCAGCACCAAACGCGTAAAAAAATTGAAGATATTCTTGAGCAAAGAGCCTTTGAAAAGCAGTATGGTGGATAAGTTACCGATGGCCGACTGCCTTTTAGCAGCCGTCATACGCTAAAAGGCCAACGCTTAAATGCTTTTCTCCTTATCTGATCTTAGAATTAAGCACCATTGACTCATCAATAACCATCTGTATCCAGCTGTTTCATTCATCCTGTACGATATTTTTTGTCTCCAACGCCATATTTGTAATACCATACCTCCCCTTAGAAACTCGCTATTCCCAAACTACTCGATCTTGTCATCATCAGCCTTGTTCACTATTACCATTGAACAAACGGATACCAATAATCCAACGTTAACTTCAAGTAGCTAGGGATACCTAATCACCGAGGAAACGGATGAATAACCGACAGCGTATTATTCAACAAACTCATCGCGAAGCATTAGCCGCTCTGATCCTCGCCTTGGGTTACTTTATCTGGTGGTATGTCACGGCTTATGGCTTCTCTGCGCCTTTTGATGATCTTGAATTGCCAGCACTCTACTTCGGTATGCCGTTGTGGTTTTTGCTGTCTTGTGTGGTAGGTCCAATAGTATTTACTCTTCTCTGCGCGTTAATGGTGGCATTCATTTATCGCGATATTAGTCTTGAACCAGATATGACGACCCGTGATGAATAATCAACTTCTCTTGCCTCTCATCATTTATTTAGCAGCCGTATTTGCGATTGCTTTTTTTAGCCGGCGTAGAACAACAGATGGCGGCTTTCTCAATGAATACTTTCTTGGTGGGCGCAGCATGGGGGGATTTGTGCTCGCAATGACGCTTGCTGCCACTTATGCCAGCGCTAGCAGCTTCATTGGCGGGCCAGGTGCCGCTTATAAACTTGGCTTAGGTTGGGTATTGCTCGCGATGATCCAGCTACCAGCAACCTGGTTAACTCTTGGTATATTAGGTAAAAAGTTTGCGATTGAAGCTCGTCGTCATAATGCGTTAACTCTCAATGATATGTTATACGCTCGCTTTAAAAGTCGTAGTGTGGTTATTTTGGCATCGACGTCTTTACTGCTGGCCTTTTTTGGTACGATGGTCGTGCAATTTGTTGGTGGAGCACGCCTATTACAAACGGTTACTGGGCTCTCTTATCAACATGGCTTAATGCTGTTTGCTTTTACTGTTGGTCTTTATACAACCATCGGCGGGTTTCGTGCGGTAGTAATGACCGATACCGTGCAAGGGATCATGATGTTAATCGGGACTTTTGTACTATTAGCAGGAGTGATCCACGCTGGTGGTAGCCTTGGCACACTAGTCACGGAACTGCATCGTATTGATCCTGCGTTAATTACCCCCTACGGCCCCGATCAATTCCTCAGCCAGCCATTTATGTTGAGCTTTTGGATACTGGTTTGCTTTGGCGTGATTGGGTTACCCCATGCCGCAGTTCGTTGTATGTCTTATAAAGACAGCCAATCGCTGCACAAGGGTATAGTCTTAAGCACTATTATGATGGCTTTGTTGATGTTTGGTACTCACTTATCGGGAGCATTAGGGCGCGCTATCGTGCCGGATCTTACTAGCCCAGATCAAATCATGCCGACCTTAATGATCACCGTTCTTCCGCCTTTATTGGCAGGGATTTTCCTCGCCGGCCCCATGGCGGCGATTATGTCGAGTATTGATTCACAGCTAATCCAAGCCTCGGCGACATTATTAAAAGATCTCTATCTTAACTATATTAATCCCAGACTCATCGATGAGCCGCAGGCAGAAAGTAAGCTGACTCGCTTATCTTTGTGGGTGACGATGATTTTTGCTTTGTTAGTTTTTTTTGCAGCCACCAATCCACCGGAGATGATTGTCTGGCTTAACTTAATGGCACTCGGAGGCTTACAAGCGGTATTTCTCTGGCCTTTGGTGCTCGGTTTATATTGGAAAAAGTCTTCATCGACAGGCGCATTGAGTTCAATGATCGTTGGGCTTTCCACCTACACGAGTTTAATGTGGTTAAAACCTGATTTAGCGGGCATCCATCCCATCGTCCCGACCCTACTGTGTGGATTACTCAGTTTTATTATGATGAGTTATCTAAAACCGGATACAAGGCAACAGCTTAAAGAAAGTATGGTTGAGCGTTAAGTGAAGCCAAGCAAGGTGCATTTTGATTGTTATTATTCTTTGGATGACCACAAGGTTAATAGAGACAAAAAAGCGAGCCATCGAGGCTCGCTAGCATGATTGTGAGTTAAAATTTACAGCAACTCAATCGACTGCTGGGCAATCACGAATTCTTCGTTCGTGGGGACAACAAGGACCACTGCGCCTAATGGCTCTGATCTGGCGATGATCCCAGCATTGCCGAAACGAGCCTGTTCATTCGCCTGCTCATCTTCTACAAAGCCAAGAATTTTTAAATTGCGTAAGATTTCACGGCGGATAGGCAGGGCATTTTCACCAATACCACCGGTGAAAATAATCCCATCTAAAGAATCCAAGGCAGCAAGATAAGAAGCGATGTATTTCGCCACGCGGTAAGTAAACACTTGGAAGGCTAACGTCGCGCCTTCGTGGCCTTGATCCATCGCTTCGAGAATACCACGCGCATCACTGGTTAAACCGGACACACCAAGGAAACCAGACGCTTTATTTAATGAGTTAAATACCTGCTCTTGCGTCCACCCTTTTTTCAACAAGAATTCGATGATCCCAGGGTCAAGGTCACCGCATCGAGTGCCCATCATCAAACCAGATAAGGGGGTAAAGCCCATACTGGTATCGACACTTTGACCATCTTTAATCGCACAAACGGATGCACCATTACCTAAATGCACCGAGATAAAACTGCTTTGTTCAATGGGCTTATTGAGCATTTTGGCCGCTTCACGGCTGACGAAGTAATGACTGGTACCATGAAAACCATATCGGCGAATGCCAAATTCGGTATAGAGCGATTTAGCAATACCACCGGTGTAAGCCTTCGGTGGCATCGTTTGGTGGAAGGCGGTATCAAAAACCGCAAACTGTGGCAGCTCAGGAAAAGCATGCATCGCTGCACGCATACCAATCGCATGAGCTTTGTTATGCAGCGGAGCTAAATCACTTAACGCTTCGACTTCTTGTACAATTTTCTCATCTAACTTAACGGTTTTTGTGAACTTTTCACCGCCATGAACGACGCGGTGTCCTATCGCCACCACCTCATCGATAAGACCGTAAGTTTTGACTAACTCAACCAGTTTTTCTACCGCTAACTGATGGTGGTTATTTTCACCTTGAATGGTGCAACTGGCTTTTTCTCCGTTACATTTCCAGCTCATTCGAGCATCATCCAGCCCAAAGCATTCACCGAGACCACTCAATACGGCATCACCCGTATTAGAATCAATAACCGCAAATTTCAGTGATGAGCTACCAGAGTTAATAACCAACACATACGAGTTCGACATGGGGAGTATCCTGTATTCGACTATGAGTTTGAAGCCTGCGCTTCTCTTTTTTCGTGCTACCCATTATTCAATAATTTTTGAATCTTTCAACTTTTGTTTTGTTGTTTTGCTCAGTTAAGCCGCTTCTTTTATTGATCTGTAACAAATAATCTATTCTTTTCTAGCGAGAAATATTTCTCTGCCCTTATCCGCCTTGATAAAAGCCTCATCTTAAGCGGTGTGATAAAGACACATTCTTTTCCCTTCCAGCTCTAATACTCGAAAAGGCGTTTCGTAAATGTCTTCTAGTACCGAAGCTTGGATCACCTCTTCTACCGACCCACTGGCTACTACCACTCCCTTTTTTAGAGCAATAATCCGATCGGAATAACAGGAAGCAAAATTGATATCGTGAATGACCACTACGACCGCTTTGTTTAAATCATGCGCCAGACGGCGGATCGTTTCCATAATCTGCAGTGAGTGTTTGATATCTAAGTTATTCAGCGGTTCATCCAAAAAGACACAATCGGTATCTTGAGCCATGACCATCGCGATAAACGCCAGCTGGCGTTGACCACCGCTCAATTCATCAAGGTATTTATGCTCCATGCTTTTAATATCAAGATAGGCAATCGCTTGATCAATGATCGCGTTATCCTCTACCGTGAGCTTACCTTGAGAATGTGGAAAACGTCCAAAAGCAACCAACTCACGCACAGTAAAGCGCATGGTCAGGTTGTTGGCTTGACGTAAAACGGACAATTTTTTGGCGAGGCTTTTGGTATCCCAATCCACCAATTCACGGCTTTCAATCCAAACTTTACCTTCATCACGTGACATTAAGCGGCTTGCCATTGATAACAAAGTGCTCTTGCCTGCCCCATTCGGACCAATAATTGAGGTCACCTGGCCTTTCGAAAATTGCGCGCTCGCTTGATGAACCACAGCTTGAGAGCCGAAATACTTGGTCAGTTTGTCTAATTGAATCATAACGGGCTACACCACTTTATTACGCAAGAGAAGAGAGAGGAAATAAATCCCACCAATGAAGTTAATGATCACGCTCAAGGTAGTCCCGAATGAGAATACGTTTTCTACTATCCATTGACCGCCTAGAAGGGCGACGACCGACATAGCAGAGCAGGCGATCAGCAGCACACGATGCTGATAAGAGCGTAACCATTCACGAGTTAAATTGGTCACCAGCAAACCGAAAAACATTACCGGCCCCACTAAAGCCGTCGAAATAGAAACCAACACGGCACTCAGCAACATCACATCACGCGTGGTGCGCTTGACATCAACGCCGAGGCTGATCGCATTATCATTATCGAGCCAAAAAACATCGAGCGTACGATGCATACGGAACAGTAAATAACTCACCACAAGTAATAGCGGTGATACGGCATAAACCAATTTCACGTTAACATTATTGAAACTGGCAAACATTTTGGCTTGTATCGCCGCAAAGTCATTTGGATCCATCAACATAATGAAAAATGAGGAAAAGTTCGAAAATAGTTGACCTAAAATAACCCCCAACAACAAAAGAACAATAATGTTATTGCGCTGACGGCGAAAATAGAAAGTGAAAAGCAAGCTCGAAAAAACCAGCATAGCAGCAACCGATAACGCAAAATTTAAATAGCTATTGAGCATAATCACGCTGAAGCTGCCAAATAAAACCACCACTAACACTTGCACCAAAAGGTACAAGGCGTCAAACCCCATGATACTCGGCGTCAAAATTCTATTGTGAGTAATGGTTTGAAAAGCTAAAGAGGATTGAGCAATAGCAATAGCAGCTACCACAATCGCTAACACTTTGGGGATCCGACGAGACAAAAAATACTGATAGTTATCGGCGTTAAGGCCAACGCTAATAAACAGAACGGCAAATAATAACGCCAGTACCATCATCAATATCGTTTTATGTTTATCTTGCATGCTGAGGACCTCTCAAAATCAACACGATAAACGCAATGCCGCCAATAATACTGATGATCATCGAAATCGGTATTTCATAAGGAAAAATCAGCACACGACTGATAATGTCGCAGAGTAGAACGAGGGAAGCGCCAAACAGCGCAGTGCGTGGAATATTTTTACGCAGGTTATCGCCATAAAAATAACTGACTAGATTAGGGACGATCAGTCCTAAAAAGGGCAATTGTCCAACGATCATCACTACCGATGCCGCCATAATGGAAACCAAACACACACCGAGAGTGAGCACTTGTTGATAATTAAGACCGAGATTAATCGCAAAATCTTTACCCATCCCAACAGCGGATATTCTTGCGGCATATAAATAGCTCAACATAGCGACCGGAATCGCAATATACAGCAGCTCGAAGTCACCACTCAGTAAATTAGCAAAATTAGCCACCGCCCAACCCGATAAGTTTTGTAATGCGTCGTAACGATAAGCGATAAAAGTCGCGGCAGATTGAACAACACTGCCAAAAATAATCCCAATCAGCGGAACAAACACCACATTCTTAAATTGAATACGTTGGATCAGTTGCACAAACATCAAGGTACCGATCATCGCCGTCGAGAAAATCAGTAATAAGCTCTCGCCATGACCAAAAATCACTAAGCTCAGCACGTAGCCAAGCATCGCACATTCGATCGTGCCGGACGTTGAAGGCGCAGCAAAACGGTTTTGACTAATTTGCTGCATGATAAGACCAGCAATGCTCAATCCACCACCGGCTAAAAGTACGGCCAATAAACGCGGTATACGGCTCGTCAACAACAATTGCCAAGCCACTTCATCCCCTTGCATCAACGCAGAAAAAGACAGTTGTCCCACACCAACGAACAAGGAAACTAAACTCAGTAATAGGAGCACGAGTAATAACTTTTTCAAAGTTAACCTCAAATAACGACAAAAATGAAATCAAATCTAGCAGAAGGTAAGCAAAGCCTAGAGCATCAATCTTATGATGATTAGAGAAAACCAGTTTCGTTAATCCACAAGCTTCAATAACGATTGGTTGATGATAGTTATCTAAGAGCGCTAACAGACTCAGAGCATCAACCAAGTCTGCTAGTGAACTAATGTAAACCATGTGAAACCGCTGGCTAATGACGATTCTTAAACATTAACAAGACCGCAGTCTCACACAGAAAACCAATAGGATTAATGAAGGCTAACTTGCATATCACTTAGCATCTGCTCGGTCGCGGTCACACCAGCAATCGATAAGTACCAAGCATTCAAATCTAAAAATACCATCCGATCTTGCTTATAGGCATCGGTCGCTTTAATCAACGGATTTTCAAATTCATCCCGGGTATGGCTTTGTCCTTTATTGACCAACTTATCGCGGTCGATAATAAACAGCGTTTGAGGGTTGTTTTGACGAATGTATTCGTAAGAGACTAAATTACCATGGTTAGCCGTTTGCTTGACCTGTGCGGCTTCACTGAATCCAAAATCTTTATAAATCGCAGCAAAGCGGGAATTCGCGCCAAAGGTGGTAATATTGCCACCAGAACTCATTACCGTCATCGCTTGTGCGTGATGCTGTTGATTGTAAGCGTTAACTTCAGCGAACTTTTTATCTAACTGGGCAATTTTTTCTTCAACTTTATCTTCAATAGCAAAAATTTTACCTAAATTGCGCCACTGAGCTTGAGTGCTCTGCCAATACGGTTGGTTATCATCCACCGCAAATACTACGGTTGGCGCAATTTTATTCAATTCATCATAAGCCGTTCGTGCAGCGCGCGGACCAGTAATGATCAGATCCGGTTTTTGCATAAAAATACGCTCAAAATCAGGCTCAAATAACGAACCTGCAGGAGCGTAATCGTCTCCTCGGTATTTGGCTAAATAATCCGGCAATTCGGCGACTTTTGAGACGGCGACAGGATTAATTCCAAAATAATCAACAGCGTCTAATGGGCCAACACCAATGACCACCACACGTTGAGGATTTTGCGGTAAGGTGGTTTTGCCCATTTGATGCTCAATGGTCACATTGGCGGCGTGGACTGACATTGAAGTGAGCAAGCCCAACGCTGCCCAACTGATTATTGATTTCATACGATTCCTTACTGGCGAAAATGACTGCGATATATTTTGATAAGCATTCGCATTAGTGTCGAGAACTATAACCAGTTCTGTTTTCCCTCGCAATAGCCATCGTCCGATTTGGTTAAGATTGAACGCTAAAATCCTTTAAGCACAATATTGACCATCGTCTGTCATTCATATTATTGATGATAAAAGACAATTAAAACGCTCTATCAATCGATTGAGAAAATCAACCGCAGTTATACTGGACGAAGAGTCAATAAGGTGATCAGTAGGCTAGCAAGCGTCGATCCCAATACACACAGTAAAAAACATAACTTCGCCGTATGCTGACGGGTGAAACGAACAATAAAAGGGGCTGAAATAAATATCCCGAGACAAACCAAACGTATATCGAACCATGCAAACCACGATAATAAGGTGACCACGCCAATCACACTAATGAGCCAACGTGACGAAACCGCCACTTTCATCCCCATCCCAACTAAAAAAACCACCGTTGCTAACCACGCTAACATAAACACCACATATGATATTGATTCTCATTTAAATAATGTAGAGACTCCAAAGACCGAAAGCAATAGCCAGCCTAAAAAAAACCTTACCATTAACGTGGCATTAATTCATATCATCCAATAATAGGTTAAGTTAGCACCATCAATTCGGATTAGTTTATCTAATCATAAGTATAGAATTATATCGTGCTAGCTTCATCACTTTTTAATTGATTAACCGTATACTGATGACTAATATCACGCGCCGTAAACACTGGTTTGCTGGTTGTTTTTATTCATCCTTGATATCAATCCTCACGCTTTAATGTTGTTAGGTGGAGAACGTAATGTCGGCAACATTTCCATTAGTCAAATTGACTTTCTTGATCGCGATTTTAGCGGCGGTAGGTCAAATGACACAAACCATGTATGTCCCATCTATTGGTCATATGGCTGGAGAGTTTTTAGTTTCTCCATCAGCGCTACAAGCCGTGATGGCGTGTTATTTGATTCCCTATGGTCTATCACAGTTTGCTTATGGGCCACTGTCTGACCGCTTAGGCCGAAAGCCGATCATCATTGTCGGATTGATTATTTATATTTTCGGGACTTTGATGGCATTATTCGCTCATCAGTACCACTGGTTTTTAGCCGGTAGTTTTATTCAAGGTCTTGGTATTGGCTGTGGTGGCGCGATGTGCCGTACACTCACCCGTGACTGTTTTACCGGCAGTAAACTTCATCAAGCCAACAGCTTGATCAGTATGTGTTTGATTTTCTCACCACTGATTGCGCCAGTATTGGGTGGCTACTTAACCGAAGCGTTTGGCTGGCGATCTAGCTATCTGTTTTTATCGCTATTTGCAATTGCAGTGCTGATTACAATGCTGACTAGCCTAGTCGAGACCTTACCGAAAGCGAACCGCAGAAAAGAACCTGTGATGCGCAGTTATCAGTTTGTGATGTCGGATCACCGCTTTCAAGGTTACTTAATCTGCTTAGTCGCGACCTTCGCTGGTTTAGCGGTCTTTGAAGCGGCTGCAGGCGTATTATTGGGTGGCGTCTTAGCTCTGCCAGCGACGACCGTCAGCTTATTGTTTGTCACGCCCATTCCGGGTTACTTAGCTGGCGCTTGGTTATCTAGCGTCGTCGCGCAAAAATACAGCGAAAAACAAGCGTTGCGTGTCGGTCTAATGGCGATTTTTTGTGGCTCAATGATTGTCCTTATCCCTGGTCTATTTGACCAAACGACCGCATTAACACTCATTGGTGGCGCAACGGTGTATTTTCTCGGTGCGGGCATTTTGTTCCCCGCGGCGACAACCGGAGCGCTCAATCCGCTGCCTTACCATGCTGGTACTGGGGGTGCGATATTAGGCGGAATGCAAAACTTAGGCGCGGGCTTAGCCACGCTAACCGCCTCTTTGTTTCCTACGACTAACCAGCTTCCTCTGGGGATCATTATGTTATTGATGTCCATGCTGGCGATACTGGGTTTAAAGCGAGTCTACAAGCCGCAAGACCCATCACAGTCAATGCCACTACCAATTTGATATGACCATGTTCTTTCGATTTGAGGTTGTTTGAGTACAACCTCAAACAAACCAGGGGCGTAATCAATATGCCCCTGCTGCTTTGTGATTAATTTTTCAGGATTAAAAAGGGATTTCAAGCTGTAAAAACCAATCGGTTTGCGACATTTCATGCCAACGATAATCGAGACGTAAACGAGGTAAGCCGTTTCTCTTATCGCCATAAGCCAAGCTAAGCGCGACACCGTGATTTTTTAGCCACTCCTCTAAAGTCATTTCCGCTTCTTGCTCAGCAAGCTCGTCAGGCATCCAGACACTGACGCCAAAATAACCTTGCTGATAATTAGAACTGACCATCGGATCGGCCTTGATAACACTACTTGCAAGCCATCCCGTCCAGTAGTCATCCGGTTTCTCTAATCGATTCACCGACAAAGTCAGCCCAGTATAATTAGCTTCTCGCCACTCATCACACACCGTTTGATGGCTAAAAATAACCGAACGGATTGATAAAGATTGCTCAACGCCATCGTAAGGCGAACAGTCCATTACCGAGCTGGATAACATCAACCATCCCCACACTACTGGCTGCATCATTTGGCGATGACTCTTTGGGTATTTTGCATACGATTAGCGATACACCTGAAGTTGTTCAAGGAGCGCGGCAACACTCGGAGTGGTTAGACCTTGGATATTTTCTTTCGCGGCGATAGCCTGACGAATATCGGTACTACGAATGTTCACTTTTTCTGGGCAGACCATTACCGACCAATGCCGCACAATCTCTTCTGCTCGATAAAACTCGTGGAAACGAAAGAAGTTATCTGGACCAATCACAAATGTCAGTTCAGCATCAGGCCATTGGCTTTGTAAATGCGTCAACAGAGCATAGGTTGTCACGCTCTGATCCGGTTGCCATAACGCTTGCTCTATCGCCAACAACTCGATATGGCTGGTAGCCAAGTCTTTAATAAAAGCGTCGACTAAACGACAGCGTAATGTGTAATCCAGCATGGTTTTACCCCAAGCATGGCTAATGCTGGGGATTAATAATACGCGATCAAAATGGCTCAGCGACTCAAGGACATGTTTATGCCCTAGTGACGGTGGATTAAACGCACTACCAAAGACGGCCACTTTTTGCATCGTTTCCTCAATTCAAGACTCAGCCCGTATTCACGGTTTTCTAATTTCATGTTTGCGGTATGATATACCTAAGTCACCTCATTATGCGAGCCTTAGCCACCTCGGTTTAGCAAGCCAGAAAGGAAATCTTATGGAACACATCATTCGACAAGAAATGCGCGTACAACCGAGCATTGATCCTCACTTTGAAATTGAACGACGCGTCACGTTTATTAAACGCAAACTTTTAACGTCTGGTTGTCAATCGTTAGTCCTTGGGATCAGTGGCGGTGTCGATTCAACCACGTGTGGCCGCCTTGCACAGCTCGCCGTTGATCAACTCAATCAAGAACAACAAACGCAAGCTTACCAATTTATTGCTGTTCGCCTACCTTATGGTGAACAAAAAGATGAGCAAGAAGCTCAGTTAGCTTTATCGTTTATTCAACCCACTCATGCGGTCTCGGTCAACATTAAAGCGGGCGTCGATGGTTTACATGCAGCTTCGCATCAAGCACTCGCCAACACTGGCTTATTGCCTAATGATCAAGCCAAAGTCGATTTTGTCAAAGGCAATGTCAAAGCGCGGGCACGTATGATTGCTCAATATGAAATCGCTGGCTATGTTGGTGGCTTGGTACTGGGTACCGACCATTCTGCGGAAAATATTACTGGCTTTTATACCAAGTATGGTGATGGTGCCTGTGATTTAGCGCCGCTATTTGGCCTCAATAAGCGCCAAGTGCGCTTACTGGCCGCCACACTGGGTGCACCTGAAGTATTAGTTAATAAAGTCCCTACGGCTGATTTAGAAGAGCTAGCTCCACAAAAAGCCGATGAAGACGCGCTTAATCTCACTTATCAACAAATTGATGATTTTTTAGAAGGTAAACCCGTCCCTCGTTATGTGGCTGAACGTTTGATTCATATCTATCAAGTCACTCAACATAAACGACAGCCGATCCCAACCATTTATGACGAATCATTGTAACCAGCGTGGTGCATGATTCGGATTCACCTTCCGTTGCCTAAAAACAGCCGAGCATCCGCTCGGCTTTTTCTTGCTTTCAGCGTTAAAAAGTACACTTTGGCTACATTAACACCTTAAAAAGATTAACTTTTTCGGATTTTAATGGGACAAAGATCACAATAAGTCACTTCCATTTTTAAAATGTAAATATGTGTGAACTTCACTTCATACTTTTTGTGGATGAAATCAGAAAATACGCTGGTTAATCCGTTAATTACGCCAAGATATTCAACTTATTGAGCAATAAATCGTCTCAGTCACAGAATATTCACCCGGCTCACTTGAACAGCAAGATAGAGATGAAATACCGAGCATTTCTAGACACGCTATCCGAGTGAATTGGGATACCCAATTTTAATGATAAGGTCAGGTTAGTATGTTGTATTTGGAATTCTTATTCCTATTAATAGTGTTATACATTGGTTCTCGTTATGGTGGGATAGGCCTTGGTGTTGTCTCAGGCATTGGCTTGGTGGTGGAAGTCTTTATTTTTAAAATGCCGCCGACCTCGCCTCCGGTAACGGTCATGCTGATCATTTTAGCCGTGGTTACTTGTGCGTCGATCCTAGAAGCGGCGGGTGGCTTAAAATACATGCTGCAAGTTGCCGAGAAGTTGTTACGCCGTAACCCAAAGCAAGTCACCATGATTGCTCCTTTAGTCACCTACACCATGACTTTTCTGCTTGGAACGGGTCATGCGGTTTACTCGATTATGCCGATCATTGGCGATGTCGCATTAAAAAATGGTATTCGTCCCGAACGTCCGATGGCCGCCGCTTCCGTTGCTTCACAAATCGCCATTACGGCTTCGCCCATTTCTGCCGCTGTTGTTTACTATCTTGCAGAGCTATCGACAATTAATCACAACATCACGCTGTTATCTATTTTGATGGTATCGGTACCTGCGACGTTATTTGGAACCGTGTTGATGTCGCTCTACAGCATGCGTAGAGGTAAAGAGCTCGAGCAAGATCAGGACTATCAAGAACGCCTAAAAGATCCTATCTTCAAAGAGAAAATTCTTAGCACAACCGCCACATCATTAGATGAAGTCCTCCCAGCCGCGGCAAAGAATTCTGTCATGCTCTTTATTCTCTCGATTGTGATCATTGTTTTGATCGCCATGTTCCCTGAAGTCAGAATGATTTCGGGTAATAAGGCGATTGATATGGCGACCGTGATTCAAATGATGATGCTTTGTTTTGGCGGTATTATTTTATTAGTCGCTAAAGTTAATCCGAAAACCGTACCAGAAGGCGTCGTCTTCAAATCGGGGATGGTGGCTGCGATTGCCATTTTTGGTATTGCTTGGATGTCGGACACCTATTTTCAATATGCGATGCCACAATTTCGCTCAGGAATCATTGATATGGTGAACGCCTATCCTTGGACCTTCGCACTGGCATTATTTATTGTGTCGGTTGTGGTGAACTCACAAGCGGTCGTTGCGAAGATGATGCTACCGGTCGGTGTAGCACTGGGACTCGAACCTGCGTTATTGATCGGGTTAATGCCTGCGCTGTACGGTTACTTCTTTATTCCGAACTACCCTTCTGATATCGCTACCGTCAACTTTGATATGACGGGGACCACCAAGATCGGCAAATGGTATTTTAACCACTCATTCATGGCTCCCGGTTTAGTGGGCGTGATCAGTGCGTGTTGTGTGGGCTATGTGCTCGGACAAATTGTGATTGGTTAATCACTAATCCACTCAGCTGATAATAACCAGCCGCATCGTTTACGCTCGATGCGGCTGGTCTTTTGGTCATTACACAAGGTTAATCAATTAAGATCACGGAACGTTATGACCTTTGGATGCCACCCAAACTCGGTACCATTGTTCGCGGGTTAACGTTAGTGATAATGCCTCAACCGCAGCTTGTGTACGCTGGATATTGCCGGAACCGAGGATCACCACTGGGTTAGAGGGTAAACAACGCACCCAAGCATACACCACTTGATCGATACTCTGTGCGCCAATCTCGTCGCGTATTTCTTCAAGTACCTGACGTACTCGGGCAATTTGCTCACTCTGTCCGTTAAACAATTGACCACCGGCTAAACATGACCACGCCATCGGTCTGGTCCGTAAACGTTGCAATTGATCCAAAGTACCATCATGCGCAACTTGAATATTCAGCGGATTAATCTCAACTTGGTTGGTAATCAAAGGCTTAGATAAGCGTGATTGTAATAAGTCAAATTGAGCTGGAGAAAAGTTCGATACACCAAAATGTTTGACCTTGCCGACTTTATGTAAGTCCGAGAACACTTCGGCTACTTCATCGGCATTCATCAATGCATCTGGTCGGTGAAGCAATAACACATCAATTTCATTAACACCGAGACGTTGTAATGAATGATTGACCGACTGATAAAGGTGCGCTGAACTGGTGTCATAATGATTTATTTTTTGCGAAGGATAACTATCGCCGCACAATTTAATGTCGCACTTAGTAATGATTTGCAGTTGGTCACGTAAAGCTGGTTCAAGAGCCAAGGCCTCACCAAATAAACGTTCACATTGATAATTACCATAGATATCAGCATGATCAACGGTACTGATACCTAATTCAAGATGCTGCTTAATGAATGTTAAACGAGCTTGCGGCGTCATGTTCCATTCCCCAAGACGCCAGTACCCTTGCACTAGCTCAGAAAATTCTGGGCCTTGGGAAGCCATCGTGACTTTCTCAATCATTGTTTTTACTCCTTTATCTTGCTCTCTATTTAATTTTATAGATGAAACTTGCTACGCCACTTCCGATAAGCAAGCGGTTAAAATTAATCATTATCGATCACGGTTAACCAACGCACTTCAATATCCTTACCATCGGTCAATAACTCAACGTGTCGTCCAGACATCGACCACTGCTGCCGCTTCGGAAAACATGAGCATGATGGTTAAGAAATAAGATTAACTGGCGATCAACGTCAGAGCTGGTTTTATCGTTCCGTTGATCATCAACGGAAAAAATAGCCTCAGCGATCTGGACGCGATCAACTTGAAAGCCATCTCGGCGCAGCGCTAATTGCAATTGACTCCAGTCATGAGCCGAATAGGTCAGATGTAAGACTAACATGACTGGCTGTTCGTTCATAAAACGGATGCTTGCCCAAACTAATGTTGAGTAATAATAAAATTCATCACTGCACCATCGCAGCTGATCACTCTCCTCAGCGCACTCTAACCACTGGTGACTTTCTTGCCATTCAGACAAGGTCGGTAGAGCGTGATTGGGGTTGAGAAACGGTAACAAAAAATCTTCATGTACGGCTTGAGCAGGTAGGCTAAATAAACCAAACCATAATAGCCATTTACCCATCGTATGTTTCCTCGACCAGCTCTAGTACAAAAGTACAAACGAAAGAGAGCATACCTCTCTTTTCACAACCACATCATGCCGATTCTTAATCTCAGCAACAAGCGCCTTAGACTCTACGCCCCCATAGGCCAAGCAGTGAACTGCATCAAACTTTTAGGGCGTAGTCAGCAAGAATGATGTCAAGCGATACCCGACCACTTATGGTTAAGGATGAAATTCGGTTTACTCTCTTCCTCGCCTTTCTACCTCTGGCCAGCACAGCGGTGAATTGCCATTGGCAGGGGATATCATCATTCAAGGAATAAAAAGAATGAAACTGCACACGCTAACCTACGCAATGATGCTAGCCGCACCAGCGGTACTGGCCTCACCCAATATCACCATTTCGACCACCACCAATAGTCGAGATTTCCCACTCAGCACGACATCGCCGTTAGTCATACCGTTAACCAAGGATAACTACACGCTAAAAATCAGTGGTATTGAGGGCGACTGTCACGCTGACAGTGAACAAGCCGTTCGTTTTAATACTCCCATCAAGCTTAACTGTGGTGCCGTGACAGAATTACCACTGAATATCCGCTTTACTGGTGATTATGCGTTCAGTTTTGATGACCAACATAAAACCCTCGCCTTTGTTCGTCAGCCAACCACAGCGAAACAAACCGAATTTCAACGCCCGCTACCTTCGGTTGTTTGTGAGCAATATCAAGGTGGAGAGGTTACCTTGACCTTAGCCGATAGTTTTGCTGAAGGCACCGAATTAAAAGACGCGATGAGCGGTCAAATCGTTACGGTCAACAACGGGCAGGTCTCTTTAACACCCTCCCCAACCAGTGGCGGACTTATTCTGCTTGCTCCGCTAAAGAGTGAGCCACAGCCTTTCACTTATCGTAATGCCAATATCTATTTTGTTATGGTTGACCGTTTTTATAACGGTGATCCGAGTAACGATCACAGTTATGGCCGTAAAAAAGATGGCCAACAAGAAATTGGTACCTTTCATGGCGGCGATCTCAAAGGGGTAATTAAAAAGCTCGATCACATTAAAAGTCTTGGCACCGATGCGATTTGGCTCTCACCTATTGTCGAACAAGTGCATGGCTTTATCGGTGGTGGCGATAGCGGCTCCTTTCCTTTTTATGCCTATCACGGTTATTGGACGCGAGATTTCACCAAAATCGACGAAAACTTCGGCACCGATGAAGATCTCGCCACCTTAGTGGCAGAAGCCCATAAGCGAGGCATAAGAGTCCTACTCGATGCAGTACTCAACCATACTGGCTACGCGACTTTAGCGGATTTGCAGTTCGATGGCATTGACGTTGTCAAATCTAGCGCTCTGCCTGAAAAATGGAGCGATTGGACGCCAAAAACTGGCGAAACGTGGCACAGTTTTCATCAATATATTGATTATCAAAACTCAAATTGGCAGCAATGGTGGGGTAAAGATTGGGTACGTGCCGGGCTGCCGGGTTATCCAGCGCCGGGCTCAAGCGATTTAACCTTAACGTTAGCGGGATTGCCTGATTTTCTCACTGAAGCTGACGTGCCTGTCACGCCGCCTCAATGGCTAATCAATAATCCAGGAACACGAGTCCAAGCACGCGACAATTATACCGTCACTGATTATCTGATTGAGTGGCAAACCGATTGGGTAAAACGTTTTGGTATTGATGGCTATCGAATTGATACCGTTAAACATGTCGAAGGGGAAGTATGGCAACGCCTGAAATCAACCGCTAGCCAACGCCTTAATGAATGGCGCGCCAAACAGGGCAAACAAGGTGAACCGTTCTGGATGATGGGCGAAGTTTGGGCGCATAGCGCTTATCGTAGCCCATATTTTGATGATGGTTTCGATGCGCTGATCAACTTCGATTTACAAAAAAGAATGGACCGCGGCGCCGCTTGTTTAAGCACCATGGAGGATGTGTACCAAGCCTATTCGCAAACCCTCGCCAAACATGCTGATTTTAATCCGGTCAGTTACATGTCATCTCATGACACGGAACTATTTTTTGGGCGCTTTAAATCACTTGAGATGCAGCGTAATGCCGCGAATGTTCTGCTGCTCACTCCAGGAGCAATCCAAGTTTACTATGGTGATGAAGTCGCTCGCGAAGTCGGTCCTTATGCGGATGATTTTCATCAAGGGACTCGCTCTTCAATGAACTGGCAGTGGGATAACGATCGCGCAGCCTTACTGCAACACTGGCAAACCTTAGGCCAATTTCGCCAAAATAACCCTGCAATTGGTGCAGGAGTTCATCAACCAATCCCACAAGACAATGCTTACGTCTTTTCACGTACGTTAGACAATAATCGCGTCGTCGTCGCCTTTGTCGGCCAATAACTCTGTTTTTAAAACCCACCAAGCTGCTGTTTAGTCTCTAATAAACAGCAGCTTAAACTGCTTTTTTCTGGTCATTTCAAACAAAATCTTAGCCTAACGCTCAATCTCCTACTGGTACAACCACAAAATTTCTATAAGACATTGATGAAATGTACTTTTATAATCCGCCCCTCACACTAACAAAACCAAACATTTGACATTATTAAAACAAATTTTTAACATTAATTTTTTTGATGTTACAGACCTGAACGGCCTGAAGCTTCAGCTAGGTACCCCGTAAGTAAAACCTGATGAACATAAATACACCGTTTGATTATGGTGAACGCATCGAAGCCTACACCGCTGCAACTTCAAGTAAAAAGGGCTGCAATAATACTATGCCGACTAAATAAGAAGTGGCTAATCATCGGTCAAATGTTTGATTCACCCGCACACTAGCTTAGACGAGTGAATCAACCACTTCACCTCAATTGACGCTACCGCACCTTATTTTGGGCGATAATACACACTTAGGAACACGAGAATGAAAACCTTTCCCCGAACTCTGGTTGCACTTGCCGTTATAGCCAGCAGCTCAGTATACAGCGCTGGCTTTCAAGTTGCCGAGCATTCCGCCTCCGGTCTTGGCCGAGCTTTTTCTGGTGAAGGCGCGGTGGCAGATAACGCCAGTGTGCTAGCACGCAATCCAGCAGCCATGACTCGTTTTGAACGTGCTCAATTTTCTGGCGCCCTGAGTATCATCGATCCTGAAGTTGATGTTTATGATCTGAGCAATCAACAAAAAATGTCGGATATCGCTCCTCTCCAAGTGGTTCCAGCGGCTTATTATTTAAGCCCAATTAATGAACAGTGGAGCTGGGGAATCGGCCTTTTCACTACCTATGGTGTAGCAACCGATTACCCAACCGACATTTATGCTGGTGACATGGCAGGCGACACTGCGTTGATTTCGGTTAACCTCAACCCGAGCCTAGCGTACAAAGTCAATCAACATCTTAGTTTGGGCGCTGGGATTAATCTTGTTTATGCCCATGCAGAGCTCAATCGTCACCAAGGTGGCTTAGCGCCCACTTTAGGTGGTCAACCAAGTGATAAGCTGATCTCTATGGAAGGCGATACCTTAGGTTATGGCTGGAATATTGGCGCACTTTACTCAGTGAACGAAAATCACCGCTTTGGGTTTTCCTACCGCTCACAAGTCAAACTCGATTTTGATGATGGTACCTTTTCCAGCTATAACTCTGGCGCGGCCAGCAAGCCCGAGGTCGTCGGCCGCTTAAAACTTGATCTACCAGAAATTTGGGAAATATCCGCCTTTCATCAGCTCAATGATCAATGGGCGATTCACTATGGCTATCAACGCACCGGATGGCGTTCATTCAAAGAGCTCAAAGCCACTTCTGCTGAGTGTAAAGACGGTGTCTGCTTCCAAAAACCAGAAGACTATAAAGACAACGGCCGCTGGTCCCTTGGCACCACCTATCGCCTTAATCATGATTGGACACTGCGCGCTGGTTTAGCATTTGATGAACAAGCGGGTAAAGCCACCTTGAGCATTCCAGATAGCGACCGCTACTGGTATTCAGCCGGTTTTACTTACACTTTGAGTGATGCCATGACCCTAGATGCGGGCTTTGCATTAGTAAGAAGCAAGGAAGGTAACTTCACCGAAACCAACGCCGCAGGCCAAAGCTTGAATTTCAACACCAAAGCCAATGCCTATATCAGTGCCATCCAGCTCAATTACCAGTTCTAAATAGGTTAAGAAACCCATGAAAAAACTACTTAAAATTTCCCTGCTCTGCTCGGCTCTCTGGTTAGCGGGATGCGGCGATGACACGCAAAGCTCTGGCGCACCGACCATTAGCTATGAGCCACATATTGCAAAGGCATTAACTCGCGAAACACAGATTAAATTTCAGTTAAGCGGCGCGAACCCTTCGGTGCCGCTGCCATCGTATGCGTTAATGAACCCACAAGATGGCACCTTGAACTTACCCACGGATGGTGACAACTCGCCCAGTAATCCACGGGTTGCCATGAATCAGCTCGATGGCTGGTCAACCACAATGCCACTGTATCTGGATTTTACTGGCGGCAATTTGGCTACTGGCGCCATCACAGACGGTGTTTATCTAGTTGAACTGACAGATTCGATGACTGGCAGCCCACAACCAAAAGCTAATGTTGACTTTGTCGCCTTTAGCGATACTGCGACCAATAAGATTGCCATTTACCCAACTAAGCCATTAAACCCCGCGAGCAACTATATTTTAGCCATCACCAGTGAAGTTAAAGACGCACAAGGCAAGCCAATCGGCACCTCGAGTAGCTATGCGACCCTTAAATCTAAGCAGCGAATTTATAGCCAAGGACAATTAGCACAATTGCAGAAAATCACTCATGGCACGGAAGCCTTGTTTAGCGCGACGGTTGATGCCGAACAGATCGTATACAGCACTTGGTTTAGCACCCAATCGGTGGGCGATACTTTAAACGCTGTAGCTGCCGCAACGGCCTTCGGCGCGAGTAAAGGAACACCATTAGCGATTTGGCCGCAAACATTTGTCCATCAAAATGATGCTTATCAAATGAGTTTCAAATCTACTCAAAACTTTGAGACCGCTCTGGAAAATGATGCTCGTTTTATTAAATTTATTGCTGGCAACGAGCAAAGAGATGCGCTCATTGACACTTATAAGACATCGGGAGCAAAGGTTAATGTCACTCATGGCTCAGTGACTCTGCCTTACTACCTTGAAACCGGCGCCAATTGGAACACACAAGCGTTTAGTGCCGCTTCCCCCAGCCTAGCGAAAATCTCAGCAGCGTTAAAAGACCCTGTTGAGCAGGCTCATCTTGCCGCGCAATTGATCCGCGCTGGTATTGATCTTACCGAGCTTGCAACCAGTCAAGAACAGCAGATGAAATTAGTCGGTCTTGAGCTCACGAAAACCGATGGCAGCCGATTAGACAGCGAGCGTTTGATCACCCGCTATTCACCGCTGCCAAGTATTAAATCACTGCAAACCGTGCCGTTTTTACTTTTTACTCCCAAAACGGGCGAAGTTAAAAATGTGGTGATTTATCAGCACGGCATTACCTCAGCCAAAGAAAATGCTTACGCGTTTGCCTTTCGCCTTGCTCAAGCGGGTTTAGCGGTGATTGCGATTGATATGCCACTGCACGGAGAGCGCAGTTTAGACGAGCAGCGCTCAGCCAATACCAATGTGCTGGCCTATTTAAATTTAGCTAACTTACCCGTGGCCCGTGATAACGTGCGTCAAAGTATTTTGGATGTACTGGCGCTGCGCGCTGCGCTAACCCTGTCACAATCATCTTTCATCGGCTCGCCCCTTGAGAACGTCAATATTGCAACAGGCTCACAAATTAAACTGCTCGGTCATTCATTAGGTGGTATTGTCGGGCTGTCCGCACTGGCAGCAAGTGAGCAAGATTTAGGTAATCCTCAAGCGAATGCTCTCTATCACTTTAGCGCCGCAGCGATCCATAACTCTGGTGGTCGTATCGCGCCACTTCTGTTTGGTTCTGATGCTTTTGCACCGCAGATCAAACATAACTTAGCGCTGACTTCTGCTCAGTATAAGGCGTTTGCAGACACATACTGTATTGGGCAAACTGACTCCGCGTGTTACGGTATCTTTGAACAAAATGCAACTGAACTACAAAAAGCGCAATTAAACGCACTGTTTGCTCAGTTTAGCTTTGCCGCTCAATCGGTGCTCGACAGCATAGATCCAATGGCGAATTTAGCTTCGGGCATTACAACGCCGTTATTGCTGACTCAAGTTCACAATGACGATACAGTGCCGAATGTCACCAAAGAAGCAGGTATACTGCCATTTGCTGGCACAGAGCCAGTGGCGAGCTTACTTGGATTAGAATGGATTAATAAAAACAGTTCTAGCGTAACAAAGAATGAAAAAGTATTTATTCAGTATAATGCTACAGCTAAGCACTCAACCTTTATTACTCCACAAAATGGTATATTGGATTGGGTTCACCACGGTCAAATGCAAGAACAAACCGTCAAGTTTTTCCTTAATAACCAATTGAATGGTGAGATTCCAGAAACCGTATTGCACTAATTAATCAAACCGCAAAGCGGTAAAATAGAAAACAATAAAGGCAGGATTTCCTGCCTTTATTGTTGCTGAGCGTTATCAAGTCAATCGGTTAGAACTTATAACCGCCAGAGATCATAAATACCCAAGGATTAATTTTTACATCGGTGGATTGGGCATCAACACCCGCTTTATATTTTGCTGTGGTTTCAATATTGGCGTACCAAACTGATGCGTTAAAGAACCAGTTATCATCGAGCATATAGTCGACACCAACATTGGCCGCTAGACCCCAAGAATCATCCAGTTTTAAATCACTAAGCCCGGCTGTTTTTCCAGTATCATTAAACTTTTCATCAAAGAAATTGGTGTAGTTAAGGCCTGCGCCAACATAAGGACGCCATGAGCTGCCCGCTTCGCCAAAATAGTACTGGACCATCACCGTCGGTGGTAAATGCTTAGTTTTACCGATATCCCCTAAACCGCCAAGATCGGTCGAGATCTTATGCGAGAAAGGCGTTGCGGCTAATAACTCAATACTGAAATTATCCGTCAACATATAACCGAGCGTTAAGCCCAGCTGAGTATTACTGTTCACCGACAGTTCATTTTGCGAACCAAGAATTTTATCACTGCTATCGTTAGGTACCACGCTAGCGATACCCGCACGCACCAAAATATCCCCTTGCTGATGAGCAAGCACTGAAGTTGAAGCTAAAATGGTAAGGACAGCTAATCCACAGACTGTTTTTTTCATGCTACTTTCCTTTTGTTGGGCTAATTATTCTTTTTGTTGGCGCGCACAGTAGCATATAAAAACCACACTATTTTGATGGAAATCAATTTGTGAATTTTTTTGGTTAAAAATATGAAAATCTGTAAACTTTGTCACAATAAATACTCAAGCAACACAATCATCTAATGCAAACTAGGCGTGCCACGCAAAAAGCAAGCTAACCGTAAGCGCATTCGGCGATGTTGATTGAGTCAGTCATCATGAGTATGGAAACAATAGACTTGGCTCAAAAGACGCTACCGCAGCGCGGCAGCTTCAGTAGAAAAGAACAGTTCACTACAACACTAGGTACGGTAAAGTACTTTTATTACATGCCAACCAAACTTGGTTTTCACTAATTGCGGCGTCAAAATTTCACCCTGAAAGCACGCTTTATCAAAGGCAGGAACCATTTGTCCTTGGCGAAACTCGCCTAAATCACCACCACGCTTACCCGATGGGCAAAGTGAATGCTTTTTGGCTAAGGTTTGAAATTTAGCGCCTTTTTTTAATTGCTGTAGTAATTCATCAGCTTGCTCTTTGTGCTTGACTAAAATGTGCAATGCAGCGGCTGTTTTCGCCATAGGGAAATACTCGATCTAATAACAAAGCTGCTGATTTTAACCAAAGCAGCCTCATAATGCATCTTTTCGATATTCATCGCTCGTCAAGAAGCTTTAACTGCTAAAAATAGCTCAATAGCGTTACGAAGCGGCAATTTTCAGTTACTATAGAGGGTGTAGTGTGTTTATTTTTGAGTAGTGTGTTATGGCCAAAACCGTCAGTAAAGCAAATCAGTCGCAAGGGATGTTGATGTTTACCCTCAACTCACAGCAACAGCTGTTTGCTATTGGAACGTTAAAAGTAAGGGAAATTGTCCCCTATTTACCGATGACGCAAATCCCGTATTCTCATCATCATGTGGTGGGAACGGTGACGATACGTAATCTAACGGTACCAGTGATTGATATGGCCGCAGCCATTGGATTTAGACCGATTACTCCTCAAGAATATAAACAGTGTTATTTGATTGTCACCGACTGCCTGCGCACTGTGGTTGCCTTTATGGTACGCGGCATTGAAAAGATCATCGAATGTAATTGGCGATCGATTGAATCTGCACCAGTGACAGCGGGCAATAATGTCTTTGTTACCGGGATCACTCGCTATCAAGATCGTATTGTTCAACTACTGGATGTCGAACTGCTGCTCTCAAAAATCTACCCACAATACGAATCCACCAAAGTGCCGATGCTGACCGATATTGAACGTGAGCGGCTTAAACCACTGAATATTTTACTGGTTGATGACTCATCAATTGCCCGTAAACAACTGGCCGATGCGTTAGATAGAATCAACATTCCTTATCAGATTTGTAAAAATGGGTTGGAGGCTATTGAACTAATGCGCCGCCTAGCTGATGAGCATAATGCGATTGACCTTTTAGTCAGTGATATTGAAATGCCCGGGCTTGATGGCTATGAGCTGGCTTTTGAGGTACAAAACGATTCTCGCTTAAGTCACGCTTATTGTATTTTGCACACCTCATTGTCGAGTGAAATTTGTGTCGATCGCGCTCATCAAGTTGGTGCACACGAGGCATTAGAAAAATTTAACGCCACTGAACTTATTGAAGCGATGCTCAGAGGAGCGAAAAAACTTGAATCGCAACGCTCGTCATCCCTCTCAATGTAATCCACGATAACAGCAAGATCGGCGGATTTTTGCAGCAAGATGAGCAAAAATCCGCTACGCTTAGCCCATAGAATTGATTAGCGCTTAGTGACGGTAAACCCATGCCTGATGAAGTTTTTAAAAAATCCACTGCCAACCTTAAAAAAGCGGTTCCTCTGATGATGAAGCATCATGTTGCCGCCACACCTGCTAACTACGCGCTTTGGTATACTTATGTCGATCATGCTATCCCGCAGTTAAATCAAGAAATGGATTCCGTTTTAGCGCATTTTGGCTTATGTCCGCCCAGTTCTGGCGACCTGTTATACAAAAATTTCATCGCTTCTAAAGCAGAAACGACCGTCAGTGAACTGCGCGCGAATATGGAAATTTTAGCCAGTGAAGTCGCCAGCTCAATGTCGGATACCATGACGGATACACGAGCTTTTGAAGCCATTATCGATAAAAGCTTTTGCGATTTAGAACGGGTAGAGAAAGAAGATCTTTCTTTAGAGGAAGTCATGGGCGTTATTCGACAGCTAGTCAGTGAGTCACGTGACATTCGCCATTCGACCCGCTTTTTAAACAATCAGCTCAAAACCGCTTGCGATGAAATCTCTAAGCTGAGAAGTCAATTGGCAGAAGTACAGAAAGACGCGCTCTTTGATCCACTCTGTGGGTTATATAATCGACGCGCTTTTAATAACGATCTACTGGCCATGCTTCATGCTCAACAAGCGCTAAGCATTATTTTGTTAGATATCGACCATTTCAAAAGTTATAACGATGATTTCGGTCACCTGTTTGGTGATTCAGTATTAAGAGCGATTGCCAAACGCATCCAAGGTAATTGCCGCGAAGCGATGACGGCCTACCGTTTTGGTGGTGAAGAATTTGTTATTCTGCTGCCTAACATGACTTTACGTAGTGCTCGTCAATTCGCGGAATCGGTACGTCGATCAATTGAAAAGCTTTCGGTTCGCGATCGCCGATCAGGTCAACAAATTGGTAATATTACTGCCTCTTTTGGCGTCGCCGAATATCAAAGTTTGGAAGCCGCTGATACTTTAGTTGATCGGGCCGATAAAATGCTCTATCAGGCCAAAAATCTTGGCCGTAACCGAGTAATGCCACTCTAAAATCGCCATCGAGAGTCCATAAAAGCAGGCCATTAATTAATACCCATTCAATCCACTATCAAGGTAGATGGTCAGCGACTTAAAACAAGTCGCCCAACCAAATTATTGATTTTAATGGCAAATTTATAAGTGAAAAGCGTAATTAAGACAGTAGTCTTCACCACTTTTTGCCGTATATTCTTTATCTTCGCTACAGGCTTGCGCTTTACCGTGCGCATTCCCTTTGATCAAGCTTATCCAATGACGAATCGCAGTATTAGCCATTTGATTATTGATTTGCTGGCTAAACGTGGTGCAGGTTTCTAACTGAATATCTTCTATCTCAACCAATTCCACACAGCCAGTACCGCGTAAGCAACCTAATAGCAGTTCAACATGGCTTCCATCCCCTTCTCGAAAGAGAATTGAACAAGGCTGATCTTTACTGCCGGTAAAGGCGACAAACTGTTTCGGATATTGTAAACCGCTGTGACGACCATCTTTAAAATACGCCAGTACATGGTGGTAATCGATCACATAACTGGTGACTTCTTGATGCGAACCACTTTCTAGCGGAAATAAACGATCCATTAATTGCTTAGCTTTGGCTTGTCTTTCTCGTTGTTGATTTGCGCTGGTTGTCTCCACGGCGAAGACAGCTTCAGCGATAAACGGATGTTGAGTTGATTGAATGTTAGTCTTATCGAATGTCAGCATATTCATTGTCGTTCCCTCGTGGATAACTATTTATTGTGTCCTAGAGCCATTACTTCAAACTGATGTTTAATTTTCATTCAATTCTGTGACTGGCTTAGTTTGTAGACTAGCGGATTTTTTACTACAATTTCACAACAAAAATTTTACAATGTGAATTTTACAAAATGGCCATATCAAAAAGCTTAGTCAGACAGTCACATTTTTTAGGCACCAAGGTAAGAAACTTGCGTAAACGCAACCACTTAACCATGGAAGATTTATCAGCGCGCTGTATACGGGTTAATCCTGAATACGCTCCTTCCGTCTCTTATCTCTCTATGATTGAACGAGGCAAGCGAGTTCCCAGTGTAGAAATGCTCGAAGTGATTGCTGAAGTCTTTCAAAAAGATCCGCGTTGGTTTTTAGACGACGAACCCGAACAGGCCGACATTACACCTAATAAGGGCAATCGAGGTGGGATCAGTGGCATGGCTCTAGAACCTAGTTTTCTGTTTTCGAATGATATTTTACAGATAGCGATTCCCGAAATGCTCTCACAAACCGGGATCACCGGCCGCCAGTTTGCTCATCTGCTGATCCGAGCCCATCAAGAAAGTTTACAAAATCACTTCCCCGATCTAGAACGTGCAGCAGAGGAGGTTGGACTAAAACGTCTTAATTTGGCCGTAGAAGATTTAATCGATATCGCTAAAAGCCTAGGATTGACCATACGTTGGGTGACACGTACACCGCATGATGTGGTCGATGAATTGGGGATCAGCGCCAAACAGTTAGTCACTTCTTTTTTTGAACCACCGGGAAACATTTATCTTAATGAGATTTTAAAACAGTATCCGACACGCCTGAAATACGACTTAGCGGTGTACATTGGCCATAATGTTTTACACAGTAAAGAGGGATTAAAAAGTGTGCTTTCGGTTGGGCATACTCATGGCTGGGAAGCGCAGAGCGATCTTCAGCAAACCTCCGAGCTTAACTCACAAGATATTTTGCAAGCATGGCGTGATTTTGAATCGAGCTTTTTTGCTGGCGCTCTATTATGCCCCAAAGTTCCCTTTCGCCAACTGTTGGATCGTAATGGCTATGAAATCTCCGTACATCAAAAAGCCGGAGTATCCCCTTCGGTTGCCATGCGCCGGATGACCGTCGTCTCTCCCTACCCTCACTGGCACTATTTTGATGCCTATGGCGAAGGCAAACTTAAAGCGGTGTATCGTGGTAATGGCATTCCTCTACCTTGGGGAAATATGCGTAAAGTTGATGACCCTTGCCAACACTGGGCGGTGTTTCGTCGTTTATCTGAGCCTTTACCCGGTAGCTCAGCACAAATTTCCATTTTAAATGTCGGTGATGAACCGCGTATTTACTGTTGTGAATCAATGAATATGTCTGATGCTGCAGGGAATAACCGTGTGCTATGTGCTGGCATTGATCTTAATCCCGCCATTAATGCTCAAGGTGGTGATGCCCGCTCGATTGCCGAAGAACTCAAAGCCTCTTGTGTTCAACAAGGAGGTTCAACCATCATCCCGAGACACATTAAAAAAGATTTGCTAACCATTGCAAAAATTCTCAATATTAATTGGATTGAGCGTGGGATTGATAATCAAGCAAGATTGATTTGTTCACGTGGTGCGGTGTGCCCGAGAGTACCCAGTTGTTACGATAAATGCGCCAATCAAACCGAGCAGCGTTGATCGTTGACAAGAAAAACAACGTAAAAAAAAGCCAACCGCAAAAAGGTGCGATTGGCTATATTTTGTGTGAACAAAGAGGTTCACTAACAACGTCAGTTGGCTAGGTGACCCTCGGCTTAAAAGGGTCACATATTATAAAGCACATAGTATGCCAACTTTTTCAAACCACTTAATCAAGCAATTTAAGGCGAACATGGCGAAAAAGCGTCCGTTTCATTACAACCGATCTCATAGTGATTTTGCATTTTGCAAATTCGATGCAAAATGCAATGATCCGGTAACTCTCTACTTCTCGGTTTCTCTCAACCTTGAAACATCCAACCTATCAAAAAATGATTAACTGAGAATAATGATGCCAACTCCAGTTTCTATCCCTGAATCTACACCAACGCCATCATGGCTAACGATCAATGATGGACAATTACTGTGGATCCCAGATTTTTTATCCATGGAACAAGCCGATAACGCTTATCAACGCCTGTCGCTTGAACTCAACTGGCAACAACAAGCGATCATGATGTTTGGTAAACCAATCATGCAGCCTCGCCTGCACGCTTGGTACGGTGAAAAAGCTTATCGCTATTCAGGCTTAAGTTTAGCGCCACAACCGTGGGCAGCAGCATTACTCCCTCTTAAAGCACAATGTGAACGAGTTGCAAATCAGCCATTTAATTCGGTTCTGGCGAATCTCTATCGCCATGGTCAAGATTCGATGGGTTGGCACCAAGATAATGAACCGGAATTAGGTCACCAACCCGTCATCGCTTCACTATCATTAGGCGCAACTCGGCGCTTTGCGCTGCGCCATATTCAAAGTAAAGAAAAATTAACCTTTGAACTCAGCCATGGCTCATTATTAGTGATGGCTGGAGATACACAGCACTATTGGCAGCACACCATTCCTAAAACTCGTCAATCCTGCCAACCAAGAATCAATCTCACATTTAGACAGATCATTGGTTGATCTGTGTCTCTATGAACGCCAACCTCGTTCTTACGTTCGGAAAAGTACCGAAAGAGACTATTGATCTTCAAAAATTTTGAATGACATCCTCAACTCTCTGTGCTCCTTTTTGAGCCAGCAATCAGTAAGCTATGATCATCCTCTAATGATGGAGCACGATCATGAACACCTTACGAGTCATCGAACAGCTAATTCCCGCCCGAGCGACCTCGGATGGAGACGGAGTGAAAATTCGTCGTGTCGCTGGTTTTAACCATGGCAGATTCTCCCCTTTCCTAATGGTAGATGAATTGAAATCGGATCATAGTGCCGATTACATTGGAGGGTTCCCTCCTCATCCTCATCGAGGTATTGAAACCTTAACCTATATGTTGCAAGGACACTTTCAACATCGCGATCAAATGGGTAATGTCGGCGAATTACGCAGTGGCGGTGCCCAATGGATGGCCGCGGGCCGAGGGGTTATTCATAGCGAAATGCCAATCATGGAACAAGGTCAATTGCACGGTTTCCAAATTTGGATTAATCAACCAGCGAAAAAAAAAATGGCACCGGCTCAATATCATGATTTTCAACCTGAAACGATAACTGAATATTCAGAAGATGCACTGGGTACGCTAAGACTCATCGCTGGAAAGCTCGCCATCAACGGGCAAACGTTGCAAGGTCCGCTAACTCAAACTGGCGTCGCCACTATCGTTGCCGACTGGCGTGCTCAATCATCCAGTGATATCGCTTTAGTCATCCCTGAGCACTACAACGTATTGCTTTATGCGTATCAAGGCGCGGTGAATGTAGTTGGCAAGAGTTTAAAACAGGGCGAACTCGCGGTACTTTCTCGCAACGCTGCACTTCAATTATCGGCCAACGAGGCCAGCGGTGTATTGATTTTAGCGGGGGAGCCGATTAACGAACCGGTGGTTCATTACGGTCCTTTTGTGATGAATAGCCATCAAGAGATTGATCAAGCGATTGCTGATTATAATGCAGGATTATTTTCCACCTACTAATTGCCTGATAACTCTATACCCAAACGACTTAGAGTTATGGTCAGCCCTCATCAACAAACTCGATGACGAAACAAAGACAGCTGCCGCTGTACGTAGAAAGGAAGAGTAAGTTTACTGTCCATTCGACCATAAGGTCGGTTATTAAACAAAAATAAAACCACTGCCGGATATTTTTGTTTTTGCCACACCCATTAATGAGTGTGGCTTTTTTTGGCTTGCTGGAAACGTCAGCGTCTATTATGACCTAAAAACGCACGGCTATAAAAATTCACACAAATAAGCAGTGGCTTGCGACACTTGTAAATCAAACGATGAATGACCATCAACGTCAAAACACTCTCCACTATGAAACGTTAACCAGTGTTGATCGCTCGTGCGTTTAATGGTTAATGACCCTTTGATAACGGTCATTTTTTCCGGAGCATCCGTCGCAAAGGTATACTCTCCAGGAGCCATCACACCGACGGTCATTGACTCGCCATGCTGCTGAAAACCTAAAGATTTCACATTGCCATCAAAGTAGCTATTTTCCTTAATCATGGTATTCCTTTTCTGAGATAAAATAGTTTGAGTGGCGTTTTCCACTCATCACTTAACAGATACTCAAGATATCATTAGCTTAGCTTTAATGACAATATGCTATACTGAGCTTACCTAAAGGCTTTACGTAATAAATCCTAAATACTTTGAGAGAATGATGTGGTTATTAGAAAAAAAACTAGCCGAAAATACCGCCCTGATAGTCAATCGTTTCTATTTAAAGTCCTCTTCTGGCTAATATTAAGTCTATTATCTGTCGGATTTACGCTATTAATTATCGTTAGTTATCGCGATTACATTAATCCGAAGAACGTGCACGGTTCTTGGATTGAAATCGGTGCACCAAGCCATTTAACTGAAGTTCTCACCTTTAATGAACAAGGCGTATTTCGTGATCATCGTTTAATTGCCACGCAATTTGAATTTGATGGCAAGACCATCGCCATCCGAACTGGCACTGGCGAAACGATTTATCAACTTTCGGGAACCACTGACTCACCGCAGATGCGACGAGTTGAACCTCCGCTGCCTCACCAACGTTTTATACGTGCAGGCTATGAGCACACCATTTCCACTGAACCTGGACCTAGCCGTCGTTCAGCCGTTTCAGAGCATTTTAGGGAACGATAATGGCTCCCGAAGGAGCCATTAAGAAGGTTAAGCGTGACGACCAGCCTATGATTATTTGCGAAGTGCGTTTAATTTAGCCTGAGCCAAACCAAAAATCGTATCCACGGGATAGCTGCCATCTTCTGTTGCAACACCAGCGGGTTTTCCAGTAAAGAGCTCAATCGCTTCTGTCACATGGTCAATCACCCAAATATGGAATTCACCCTTTTCCACCGCTTTGAGAATATCCGCCCGTAGCATCAAATGATGCTGATTAGAACGAGGAATAATCACGCCTTGTTGAGAATGACGACCTTTAATATTACACACATCGAAGAAGCCTTCGATTTTCTCATTAACACCGCCAATCGGCTGCGCTTCACCAAACTGATTCATTGAACCAGTAATCGCAATATCTTGCCGATTGGGTTGCTTGGAAAATGCTGACACAATAGCGCAAAACTCAGCCATGCTGGCACTATCGCCATCCACCCCACCGTACGATTGTTCAAAAGTAATGGTGGTGGTTAACGGTACTCGCGCCGTTCGGCCAAACACCGAATTTAAATAAGCAGAAAGTATCATTACTCCTTTTGAGTGGATACTGCCCCCTAAATCCACGCTGCGTTCAATATCAATAATATCGCCATCACCAAACGATGTGGTCGCCGTAATTCGGTTTGGTGCACCAAAGGCATGATCGCTGGTCGCTAACACCGATAAGGCATTGATCTGCCCCACCGCAGAGCCTTCGGTCTGCAGTAATGTGGTGCCATTAAGGAAGGTTTCCATTACGCCTTCTTGAAGACGATTGACTCGCATTTGTTGGTTGCACAGCGCTTCTTCAACATGATTTTGGCGAATCATATTAGAATTGGCTTGGCGAGCGACGTAATTAGACTCACGCAATAAATTGGCAATATGCGCTGAATGCAAAGAGAGCTTGTTTTGATCGCTGGTCATTCGCGAACTGTGTTCAATAATTCGCGCAATCGCTTTGCGATCACAATGCAACATATTGTTATCATGGACAATACTTGAAATGAAACGGGCATAATGCAGCTCACTTTCTGGCGTACGCTTCATTTCGTCTTCAAAATCAGCGGTGACTCGAAACAGCTCGCTGAACTCCGGATCGTAATGCGTTAATAATTCATAAGTACGATAATCACCAAATAAGATGATTTTGACATCTAGTGGTATCGGTTCAGGATCGAGCGATACCGTTCCGGTTAAAGTCACTTCTTTTTCTAGCGAGGTGAAGCTGAGCTGACGTGAACGCAGAGCACGCTTTAAACCATCCCACACATAAGGCTGCTCTAATACTTTAACCGCATCCATTAGCAGCACGCCGCCGTTGGCTTTATGTAAACTACCAGCGCGGATCAGTGAAAAGTCGGTAAATACCGTTCCTTTATAGGTCGCCGTTTCAATATAACCAAACAAGGAGTGATAGTTAGGGTTTTCTTCGACCACCACGGGAAATTCTTGCGACGCGCGACAAACCAGCACATTCACTTTATAACGACGTGGTAACTTTTTATCCAACGCCGCGGTAGCGAGCTCCCCTTGCTCTCCCGTTTCATCCAAAAAGATCTCAACATTTTCGACGATATCTTTTTGTAATTCGGTTAAGTAGCTTTTGATTTCAGGGTACTTAGAATAATCGATTTTAAGCTGTTTAATAAAATGACTGATCACATCGAGCGTCACATCATCATTGAGCTTTTTAATTTTTTCGCTGTACGCTTCCTCCCACTCAGTGAGCTGGCGGACCATATTGCGTAAGCTGACTTCTAACTCATCAATCGTCTGCGCAAAATGCTCTTGCTCTTTTTTACTCAGCGCATCAAACGTTTCTTCGGTATGCATTTCTTCGCCATTCATGGCGACAAACTGATATTCACCTTGGTTAGTGATACTTAAACTAATATCACGCTCTTTGGCACGTAAGGTGATGGCTGCTAATTCTTGTTCCTGCTTTTGGGCAAGTTGGTTTTTTAAGCGGTCCGCTCGGCTAAAGTAGAGTTCATTATCAAACGCTAACGGAATCGCATTGACCAATTTGGTCATCAACTTTTCAATATCTTGACGAAATTTCTGGCCAACACCAGACGGAAGTTTAAGTACTCGTGGTGTACGAATATCATCAAAATTAGCCACATAACACCAATCAAATAGCGCATTATTTTCTGGCTGATGGCGATTTAAGTAACGTAAGATCATGGTTCGTTTACCCAATCCATTACGTCCAATGGCATAAATGTTATAGCCCTTTTCTTTTATCGACATCGCAAATTCAACCGCTTTTTGCGCGCGCTCTTGACCAACAATCTCATCAATGGGAGCTAACTCTTTGGTCGATTTACATGGCAAATTATCTAGTGTTGCAACGTGATAGAGCTGCTCAACACTCAAATTTTGAATCGCCATACCCCCTCCTTATTTTTTTATGATTGTTATATTTAAATTAATTTTCTTTATTTGTAGCTTAAGTGTAGAAGAAAAGCACAATCTTTTTAGTGACTTACTACTAATTCACGCTTAAGTGGGTAAATAATCACCAGCGCCAACAATAAAGACGCAAATGATAACCAGTTGCATTTGATGACGAGTTGTCTTTAAATAGGGTCCCACAACATCACCAACACCGGAGTCACGATGGATCTTAATCAGTGCTGGAGCTACTACCAAAAAGCTGAGAAATTGGTCAATCAAGGGCATTGGCCTGAAGCTCATTATCTGTTTGAGCAAGTATTAGCCTACCTCCCACAACATTTGCATTACGCGGCACAAAGTACTCAAACCAAACCTTGTCAGTTGGTGTGTTTAATCAGTGGACTGCGAGACTGCGCAGTGTACCAATCTGAAATTCTTAATACGATGGGACAGCAGCAAGGCGCTTATCAAGTACTCAACCAAAGTTATGCGTTACTGCAATTTTTATCCATCGAAAACAGTCCATTGGTCAGATCCGTCGCCAGTGTCTTAGACAGCAACAGCCACGACTTACTCGAACACATTAATGCTTTTTGCCATGCGCAAAGAGCAGCGTCGTGGCAGTTAGAGTATGCCAATATTGAAAAAGTCCATCGCTACTTTACTCAACTAAAACATCAGCAAGGGCAGTCGACGAGCGCGACACGACTCAACTAAACACCAACCGTCGGGTCTAACGATTAACGGAATAAACACTTTCAGCTTAAAAATAGGGGCAATTAAAAATAGTCAGCAATCGCTAAATAACGCTGGCGGATATGTTCAATCAATAAACGAACTTTATTGGGTGGTTGACGTGTAAACGGGTATACCGCGTAAATCCCCAATTTTTTGCCAACCTGATCTGGAAATAGGTCGATTAATGTCCCTTCTCTAAAATCATGGTACACCAAACAGCGCGGCACATAAGCAATACCGTGGCCACCTAATGCTGCTTTACGTAATGCTGTCGCATTATCGGTAGAAAAGCTGCCCGAAACTTTCACTATCCGGTTACCTGTCGGGCTTTTAAACTCCCAATCACTGGCTCCGGTGGTTTGATAGGCGTATTGTAAACAATTATGAGCCACAAGCTGCTCAGGCATGATCAGCTGACCATGGCGGGCAAGGTATGCGGGCGATGCACAGACAACCCATTGCGAATCCAATATATGCCGCGCGATCAAACTCGAGTCATCCAAATAACCCGTACGGATCACTAAGTCAAAACCACCTTCAACTAAATCAACAAACCGATTATCCAGCGACATATCTACCGTTAATCCAGGATAACGATTACAAAATTCCGCGACCGCATCAGCGAGCAATAAGTCTCCAGAGATGGTCGGCACCGACATTTTAATGTGACCGCTGACATTTTCACCAAAGCCTGACAGGGCATCCATCGCTTCTTGCGTGGCTTGCTTCACATTTCTTGCACTGATCAACAAGGCTTTCCCCGCTTCGGTTAAGGTTAATTTACGGGTGGTACGATAGAGTAACTGTACCGCCAGCTCTTCTTCTAAACGGGCGATTCTTTTGCTAACTACTGAATTGGTAAGATTATTTTGTTCCGCAGCCTTACTAAAGCTCCCGAGCTCAATGACTTGAGAAAACAGAATTAAATCATCTGCGCGCATTCGATTATACCATTTTAAGAACTAATTATTTTCATTATTTCTCTATATCCTCAAAAAATAAAGGAGTAAATTCACCCGCAATTAACAAGACCATCACAACTATAAAAATTAAACAACCCGAGCTTACATTGCTTAACTCGTACCCTACTGCACGTGTTAAGTCATCATTATTAATGAAGAGTTCAAAGGACGAGGAAGTCTTTCATGAGTGACACCCTACTGGCGCTGATTGCGTTTTCACCCATTGTTGTCGCAGCCGTGCTATTGGTCGGATTAAATTGGCCAGCCAAAAAAGCCATGCCGGTCGCATTTGCCTTAACGGTTGCTATCGCTTTGATTTTTTGGGATATGTCGATAACTCGCGTATTCGCTTCAACCTTGCAAGGGCTCGGCATCACCGTTTCCGTGTTATGGATCGTGTTTGGCGCAATATTGCTACTCAATACTCTCAATCACACCGGCGCCATTACTACTATTCGTAACGGTTTTATCGATATATCCCCCGACCGTCGCGTACAAGCGATCATCATTGCTTGGTGCTTTGGCTCCTTCATCGAAGGCGCTTCTGGTTTTGGGACTCCGGCAGCGATTGCCGCCCCTTTGTTGGTTGCGATTGGCTTTCCTGCCTTAGCCGCGGTATTAATGGGGATGATGATTCAATCAACGCCAGTCTCATTCGGAGCGGTGGGTACGCCGATCATTGTTGGCGTTAACCGTGGACTAGATACCCACAACATTAGCGAAACCTTAGTGGCTAATGGTTCAAGTTGGGACGCCTACTTACAGCAAATCACCGCCGGTGTTGCACTCACTCATGCGGTTGTTGGTATTTTAATGCCAGTGCTGATGGCGATGATGCTGACACGATTTTTCGGTAAAAACCGCAGTTGGACCGAAGGGTTAGATATCTTACCTTTTGCGCTGTTTGCCGGTTTGGCCTTTACGCTGCCTTATGCGCTAACGGGAGTCTTTTTAGGCGCTGAATTCCCTTCACTGATCGGTGGATTAGTCAGTTTAGCCGTTGTCGTCACCGCCGCGAAAAAAGGCTTTTTAGTACCGAAAAGCACTTGGGAATTTCCGGCTGAAAAAGAATGGCCTAGCGAATGGCTTGGGTCATTAAAAATGAATCTTGATGAGATGAAAGCCAAGCCTATGGGGCTGGCCTTAGCATGGGCACCCTATGTGTTACTGGCAGTCATTCTGGTTGCTAGCCGGGTCAGCAGTGAATTCAAAGCCATGCTGCTTAGCGTTCAACTGAGCTTTAATAACATCCTTGGCGAGACCGGAGTCAGCACATCGATTGATCCGCTTTATCTGCCCGGTGGCATCTTAGTCTTTGTCGCCTTATTAGCGGTGCTTTTACAATCTCGCAGTGTGACGCCATTACTAAAAGCCGTCGGTGAATCGAGTAAAACCTTAGTCGGGGCTGGTTTTGTGTTGGTCTTTACTATTCCTATGGTACGAATTTTTATTAATTCTGGCGTTAACGGCGCTGATCTGGCCAGCATGCCTGTGACTACCGCCAATTTTGCTGCCGGGTTAGTTGGGCAAGCCTTTCCTGCGCTTAGCGCCACCGTGGGTGCTTTAGGCGCTTTTATTGCCGGCTCAAACACGGTTTCAAACATGATGTTTAGCCAGTTTCAATTTGAAGTGGCGCAGACACTGAATATCTCTACCGTGGTCGTCGTCGCACTGCAAGCCGTGGGCGCCGCTGCCGGTAATATGGTCGCGATTCATAACGTGGTCGCAGCCTCAGCCACGGTCGGTTTACTGGGCCGTGAAGGAGCCACCTTGCGTAAAACCATCATCCCGACGGCGTATTATCTCATCGCCACTGCCATTATCGGCATGGTGGTCGTGTACGGGTTTAATTTCAGCGATGTGTTGATGCTCGCTGAACGCTGATGACCGACCGATTCTGCTGTTAATATTTACCGCGGTAGCCAACACACAACGCTCGCTGCCGCGCCTTACTTATTAGGTTATCCACGATCCCGTTGTTATAAGGATACAAACCATGATCATCTCCGCCTCGACTGATTTTCGCGCTGCCGCCCAAGCTAAACTGCCGCCTTTTCTTTTCCATTATATTGATGGCGGATCGTATCGCGAAGACACCCTACGTCGAAATACTAGCGATTTAGCCGATATCGCCCTACGCCAACGGGTGCTCAATGACATGTCTGAATTAAGCCTTGAGACTGAGCTTTTTGGTGAATCGCTGGCCATGCCTATCGCCTTAGCTCCGGTAGGGTTAACCGGCATGTACGCTCGGCGTGGTGAAGTACAAGCCGCGCACGCTGCCGCCAATAAAGGAATTCCCTTTACCCTATCGACGGTGTCGGTCTGTCCGATTGAAGAAGTCACCGCCACCTTGACTCGTCCAATGTGGTTTCAGCTTTATGTATTGAAAGATCGCGGCTTTATGAAAAACGTCTTAGAGCGCGCCAAGGCGGCAGGCGTGACGACTTTAGTGTTTACGGTCGATATGCCCGTTCCCGGTGCGCGCTATCGTGATATGCATTCTGGAATGAGCGGTCCCAATGCGGCAAGCCGACGCATTCTGCAAGCGATGACGCACCCTCGCTGGGCATGGGATGTGGGCTTATTGGGTAAACCGCACGATCTGGGCAATATTTCGACCTATCGCGGAACCCCGACTAAACTCGAAGATTATATTGGCTGGTTGGGTAACAATTTCGACCCTTCAATCAGTTGGCAAGATCTCGAATGGATCCGTGACTTCTGGGATGGCCCGATGGTGATCAAAGGCATTTTAGACGTCGAAGATGCCAAAGATGCGGTACGCTTTGGCGCTGATGGCATTGTGGTCTCTAACCACGGTGGACGTCAGTTAGATGGCGTACTCTCTACTGCGCAGGCATTACCCAGTATTGCCGATGCGGTAAAAGGCGATTTAAAAATTCTGGTCGATTCTGGCATCCGTAGCGGATTGGATGTGGTCAGAATGCTTGCCTTAGGGGCAGATTGCACTTTACTGGGCCGCGCTTTTATTTACGCATTAGCGGCGCAAGGTCAAGCCGGTGTTGAACATTTACTGGATTTATTTGACAAAGAGATGCGCGTTGCAATGACCTTAACCGGTGCTAAACGAGTGCAAGATCTCTCCCGTGATTCTTTGGTGAATCGTTAGTCCGTGGTGAAAACAGGAGTTCAACATGAGTGAGTTACCCTCACACTATCAGCAACTGATCACTCAACTGGCAACGCGCGTTGCTAGTGAGCGCATCATTACTCAGCCAGCGCAGCGTTTAGCGTATGGTACTGACGCCAGTTTTTATCGCTTAGTGCCTAAAATCGTCTTACGTTTACAGTCTCTTGATGAAGTGATATTTACTATTCAAAGCTGCGCTGAGCTGGGCATTCATTTTACTTTTCGCGCCGCTGGCACCAGCTTATCTGGTCAGGCGGTGTCTGATTCTGTCTTAATCACCTTAACCGATGATTGGCGTGAGCATCAAATTCTTGATGACGGCCATAAAATTCGCCTACAACCGGGGGTTATCGGCGCGGACGCGAATAAATACCTTGCCCCTTACCAACGTAAAATTGGTCCTGATCCCGCCTCAATCAATACTTGTAAAATTGGCGGCATCGCCGCTAATAATGCGAGTGGCATGTGTTGCGGTACCGCGCACAACTCTTATCGTACCGTTGATAGCATGAAAATCGTTTTTGCTGACGGCGTCGTGCTTGATACCCGAGATGAGCAAAGTATTGCTGACTTCAAACGCCGCAAAGCAGACTTGCTCGCGGGCATTGAAACGTTAGCCGCGCACACTCGCGCCAATACTCCGCTCACTGAACAAATTCGTCACAAATATCGCTTAAAAAATACCACCGGTTATGCCCTTAATGCGCTCATTGACTATCACGATCCGATCGAGATCATCGAGCATCTTCTCATCGGCTCGGAAGGCACACTCGGCTTTATCGCTGATATTACCTATAACACCGTAGTTGAACATCGCTACAAAGCCTCAGCGCTCTTGGTTTTTGCCACTATTGAACAAGCCTGCCAAGCGGTGACCACCTTGTCCAGTACGCCAGTTGCTGCGGTGGAACTCATGGATGGTCGTGCGCTCCGTTCTGTCGCCGATAAACCTGGCATGCCAGACTTTATTGCCGAACTCGACATCGAGGCCTGCGCTTTATTGGTGGAATCACACGCCAGTCAACAAGTCGAACTCGATAGTCAGTGCCAAACGATTATCGACAGCCTCAGCGATTATCAGATCATTCAATCGGTGCCGTTTACTAGCCATAACCAGACTGTTGCTACCCTATGGGGCATTCGTAAAGGCATGTTCCCTGCCGTCGGCGCAGTCCGTGAAGTCGGCACGACAGTGATCATCGAAGATGTGGCCTTTCCAGTTGAAAAACTCGCCGCTGGCGTTCGTGAACTGCAAACCCTATTCGATCAGTATCACTATCATGAAGCGATCATTTTTGGTCATGCCTTAGAAGGCAACTTGCACTTTGTCTTCACTCAAGGCTTTGAACAGCAAGCTGAAATAGACCGCTATGGCGCATTTATGGATGCGGTAGCGGAACTGGTCGCGGTCAAATATCAAGGTTCGTTAAAAGCGGAACATGGTACTGGGCGTAACATGGCTCCTTATGTCGAGCTAGAATGGGGCAAAGAAGGCTACGCTCTTATGCAGCGCATCAAAAGTCTGTTTGATCCGCAAGGGCTGCTCAATCCTGGGGTCATCATCAACACCGATCCTCATGCGCACCTCAAAAATCTCAAACCCATGCCAGCTGCAGACCCACTGGTCGATCGCTGCATTGAATGTGGATTCTGTGAGCCAGTGTGTCCATCACGGACGCTGACTTTATCTCCTCGCCAGCGGATCGTGCTGTATCGCGAATTACAACGTCGCAGCCGAGCCGGAGAAGAGGTTGCCGCAAGCGAGCTGGCGGATGTTTTCCAGTATCAAGGTATCGATACTTGCGCCGCCACGGGCCTATGTGCCGAGCGCTGCCCAGTGGGCATCAACACGGGCGATTTAATTAAACAACTGCGCCAAGCAAAATACGCCAAATTTACCCCGATTGCGCGCTGGACAGCCGATCATTTCGCCACCACCACCGCACTGGTGACAACAGGGCTTAAAGTCAATCAACTGGCAACAAGCCTCTGCGGAGAAGCGCGAGTCAGTCAGCTCAGTCAAAGCTTACGCAAAATCAGCAAAGGCAAAACACCCTTGTGGACAGCGGAACTGCCTCGCGCCAATCGCTATCCACTGGAAAAACACGCGGCGAATTTACCGAGACGCGATAAAAAAGTCGTTTATCTGCCCTCTTGCGCCAGCCGGACGATGGCGCAAGGCAACGACGCTCTCGATCCACGGCCACTAACGGAAGTAACTTTATCCCTGCTCAACAAAGCCGGCTTTGAGGTTATTATCCCAAACAATGTCTCTTCTCAATGCTGTGGTATGCCTTATGACAGTAAGGGGATGTTTGATATTGCCACCCAAAAAGCGCAGCAATTAGAACAAACATTGTGGCAAGCCAGTGAACAGGGCCGCTATCCAGTACTCATCGATACCAGCCCATGTGCAAAACGCAGTATGGATCACTTTACCCAGCCAATGCAGATTTTTGAACCGGCAGGCTTTATCAACCAGTATGTTTTAGAGCATTTAAGCATTACTCCAAAACAAGAAACGGTCATGCTACACATCACCTGTAGCTCACGTAAAATGGCGCTTGAGAATACCATGTTAGCGGTCGCGCAAGCTTGCGTATCAGACGTGATTGTTCCTGAGCATATTCAATGCTGCGGTTTTGCTGGCGATAAGGGTTTTACCACGCCAGAGCTCAACCAAGCTGCCGTTCACTCGCTAAAACAACAAGTACCCGCAACTTGCCAACGTGGTTTTAGTAATAGTCGGACTTGTGAAATCGGCTTATCCCATCACAGCGGGATCCCTTATCAATCCATTTTGTATTTATTGGATGAAGTATCGAGGCCAAATAGTTAAGTTGATTGAATAAAATAGGCGCTGATTCAGCGCCTATTTTATTATTTATACCTAAACAACTTGGCGTTGCAGGTAAGGAGGGTATAGCAACAAAATCCCTTACAGATTACGACGCGCTTCCACCGCTTGCGCAAGCTGACGCAATACTTTTTCAGTATCATCCCAACCGATACATGCATCAGTAATTGACTGCCCATACGTCGGTGCTTGACCATCCACTAAGTCCTGACGACCAGCTACTAAATGAGATTCAATCATCACCCCAAAGATAGCGTGCTCACCAGCGCGTAGCTGCGCACAAACGTCATCTGCCACCACCATTTGTCGCTGATACTGCTTAGAGCTATTGGCGTGACTAAAGTCAATCATCACTTTCTGTTTTAAACCGGAGACTTCTAGCTCTTGTTTAATCGCCGCAACATGTTCAGCGCTATAATTAGGCTCTTTGCCGCCACGTAGAATAATATGACAATCAGGATTACCCGCCGTTTCTACAATCGCCGAATGACCAAATTTAGTCACCGATAAAAAGTGGTGCGAAGCACTGGCAGAACGAATCGCATCAGTAGCAATTTTAATATTGCCATCGGTGCCATTTTTAAATCCCACTGGGCATGAAAGTCCCGAAGACAACTCGCGATGCACTTGAGACTCGGTTGTACGAGCGCCAATCGCTCCCCAGCTGATCAAATCCGCGACATATTGCGGCGTGATCATATCCAAGAACTCACTGGCGGTTGGCATTCCCATATCGGTTAAATCAAGTAACAGTTTACGACCAATGCGTAGACCATCATTAATTTCATAAGAATCATCGAGATACGGGTCGTTAATCAGTCCTTTCCAGCCCACTGTAGTACGCGGTTTTTCAAAATATACCCGCATCACCACCTCAAGATGACCACTCAATTCATCACGCAAGGCTTTCAAGCGCTGGCCATATTCAATCGCCGCTTTAGGATCATGAATGGAGCAAGGGCCAATCACTACCAACAAACGATCATCTTGGTCATGTAAAATGTTATGAATCGCTTCACGGGCTTGAAATGTGGTTGAAGAAGCAGCTTCACTGGCAGGAAATTTCTCTAATACGGCTACTGGAGGCAGCAATTGTTTGATACGTTTTATATTGACATCATCGGTTTGATACATCGCTTACTTCTTCCTATTACTGATTACTGCAGGTGTTCCCATCACTGCTCGGTTATGCTCTGTAAGTAACTTAACCACTTCACCAAGCAATCGCAAGCACTATTTTTAGTGATTTTCAACCATCACCTACTCAATACAAAAACAACAATGTGTAATTTAAAATTTACACCATTAAACATGTTCATATTCAAGTGACTTGAATATACTTTTTAAATCGACTCCAATGATGGCTGGCCTTTTTGCTTGACGCTGCTGAGTTGACTGAACATCCGTTGCTATAGCAAGAAGATAAAACGTTTAGCGATTGCGCGCCCATTAATGAGAATAAATATTACTTACAATGTCTCCACTGACACTATCTATCAAAGGTGACCACGATGAACAATAACGTCACGCTCTGGTTAGCAAGAGATCCAGACCTCCGTACCCGAAAAGAATTACAAACTTTAATTGATAACCAACAACAGGATGAAATTGAAGATCGCTTTAAATCCCGCTTAGAATTTGGCACCGCTGGCCTACGCGGTAAAGTCGGCTGCGGCCCTAACCGCATGAATCGCTTAGTGATACAAGAAACCGCTGTCGGACTGGGTCATTATCTGATCCAACAAGTCGACAATGCCAAACAACGAGGCGTGGTGATTGGCTATGATGGCCGCCCAGATTCACAGCAATTTGCTCAAGATACCGCCTCAGTACTGACCGCTTTAGGCATTAAGGTGTATCTTACCTATAAAGTAGCGCCTACTCCGGTAGTCGCATTTGGTGTCAAACATTTACAAGCCGCAGCCGCGGTGGTCGTAACGGCCAGCCACAATCCGCCAGAATATAATGGCTTTAAAGTCTACTGGGAAAATGGCGCGCAGATCATTGCTCCCCATGACTCAGGCATTGCCAGTCAAATTGATTTAGCCGCAACACAAAGCATTCCAACTCTAGGATTGGATAAAGCCCAGCAACAAGGATTATTGGTTTGGCTGCAAGATGATTATTACCAAACCTATCGACAAACCATTAACGCCAGTCCATTGCTACAGCATCACACCGATCCGTCTAGCGTGACCATCGCTTATACCGCCATGCACGGCGTCGGTGCCGAAATGGCAGAAACCCTGCTCGCTGACGCCGGATTTAATAAGGTAATGAGCGTTAAAGAGCAGCGCGAGCCCGACGGCAGCTTCCCTACCGTTAACTTCCCTAACCCTGAAGAAGCCGGTGCGATGGATAGAGTCATCGCCTTGGCGGAATCGGTGAATGCCGAGCTCGCCTGCGCTAATGACCCCGATGCCGACCGTTTCGCGGTTGCCGTGGCCAAACCTACAGGCGGTTATCAAATGCTGACGGGCGATCAGGTCGGTGCATTGCTGGGGGATTACCTGCTCCGGCATACCGCACACCAAGCACCACTGGTCGGAAATACCATCGTCTCTTCTAGCCTGCTCAGTAAAATTGCCGCCGCTCATGGCGCGGTTTATTACCAAACACTAACCGGTTTTAAATGGTTAACCAATGTGGCAATGGCCAAACAATCAGAGCAACATCCGTTCCTATTTGCTTACGAAGAAGCCTTAGGCTACACCGTCGGTAATAGCGTTTGGGATAAAGATGGCTTATCCGCTATGGTCGCCTTTGCCCAACTCGCGGCAGAGCTGTACAGCCAAGGTAAAACCATTTGGGATCAACTAGAAGCGTTATACCGTCAACACGGCTTGTACGTAACAGCACAACGCAGTATTGCTTTAGCACCAGACACGCCACCGATTGGCGATCGTCTACGTGCGACGCCTCCGCATACGATTGCTGGTAAGCCTGTCGTCAGTTACGATGATTTAAAACTCGCCGTTCGTCATCATCAAGATGGCACAACAGAACCACTCACTTGGCCAAGTAGTGATGTACTGATTTATCATTTACAAGACGGAGCGCGAGTGATTGTTCGCCCATCAGGAACCGAGCCGAAACTGAAATGCTACTATGAAGTGGTTGGAACATTTGCCGCAGACGAGAGTTTTGCTGAGGCTGAGCTACGTGCTGAAGAACAAATGGCACTGCTGATCAGCGAACATCAAAACAGCCTAGTATAAATAAATTCAACTCTCGCTTTATAACGATAAAGCGAGGGTTGATAACAAGAGATAACGCTGCAATGGCTTTAAATAGACAGAAAGTTAAGCAATAGGTCACTCAGCATCCATAAGGCGAGCAAGAAAAAGATCCCGCCCATCAGCTTATGCTGATATAAACGAAACTTGGCATTCTCGAGCAAAACATGCCCGCCCCAACCGACTAAACCCACCAACAGTAAATTAAACAGTAACCCACAGATATTGAGTAAAATCCCCAGCACCAGCATCTGTTCACCAGAGCTTGCTGGCACATTGCTCGACACAAACTGGGGTAAAAACATCACAAAAAATACTAACGCTTTGGGATTTAACAAGTTACTCACCAAGGCGCGTTGGTAAAACGTGCTGCTCAAGGTGACTTCTGTTGATAAACTTGGCGCAATACTGGCGCTAGTGCGCAGGCAATCAACGCCCATTTTCAACAAATAACCAGCGCCTAATACTTGCAAGATAGTGAGCGCGACTGGACTCATTGCCACCATCGCCGAGACACCAAGGGCAGCGAGTAAAGTTAAAATAACGCCCGAAGTCGCATTACCTAAGCTAGCAAACACCCCGACTTTACGCCCATAGCTCAAGCTAGAACTGGCAATTAACAGCATATCGGGGCCGGGAATTAACAGCAACGCAATCACCGCGGTGAGATACAGCGGTAAAATAGTCAAATCAATCATTATCATCGCTCAATAGCAGCACAAAGTCGCAGATTCTATCTTAAACCCAGTGAGATTGCTATTGAGGTAGCTATTCAGCCAACCATTCCACTTCGATCAAGGTTTGCTCGGCAGATTTTAAGCGGCCAAGAAAAACATCGCCGCGATGCACCTCACCAACCCCTTGTGGCGTTCCCGTCATCACCACATCGTTATCCAGCAAGGTAGTATAAGATTGAAGATCGCTTAAAATCTGCGCGGGAGAAAAAATCATCTGCGCAACGCCGCCACATTGTACTCGTACACAGTTAATGTATAGCTCTAACTGTAAAGTGGCGATATCTATCCCTGTTAAATCAATAAAACGGCTAAAGACAGCCGAGCCATCGAACGCTTTCGCCCGCTCCCAAGGTAGCTGCTTTTGCTTAAGCTGAGATTGTAAAGCACGTTTGGTTAAATCAAGCCCAAGCCCGACACCCGCATATTCACCATTGCGGATAAGAAAACAAATCTCCGCTTCGTAATGCAAGGTTTCTTGATGATAGGCATGTAATTGTTTTGCAATACTGCTGTTGGGCTTATTGAAGACCACCATTTGCTCTGGTAACGAATTATTGAGTTCTTTGATGTGTTCGACATAGTTACGCCCGACACACAGTATTTTTGATGGGTAAACCAATTGTTGTTCATAACGTACCGCGTTCATCGCTCGTCCTTGAATAATGAGTGAGCACAAAGTGTAACCTATCTTAAAAAATCGCCAAGCCTTCGTCGAAAGATAACCATCAAAAACACGCTATGAATAGATTCACTTCCCGCTTCCAGTGAACGTGAATGAAAACATCGTCGAGTCTTTTTTCTTCAATAAAAACAAAATCTAATCGTCACATTTGAGCAATCAAATCGTCATCTAAACATTCTACCTTACTCTCAAACCAACCATAGAGCATGAAGCTCAATTTACTAAATAGGGTAATAATAATGAAACAAGCAGCAGTGACAACCGCCATTCTCGCCGCATTGGTCTCTGGATCATCTTTAGCCGCAACCGTTTATAGTGCTGATGGCACGGAGTTGAGAATTGGTGGTCGCGTTGAATTTCGTGGCGACTTTATCGGCGATAAAGGCGCAGAAATTGATGGAACAATGAAAGATAATACGCGCGCTCGTTTGAATGTAAGAGGCTCAACTCAAGTTGCCGATGACCTAAGAGGATTTGCTTTTTACGAAGCGGAACAAAATACCGGAACCTCAGAGTTTAAAAATCGCTACATGTATGTCGGTTTTGCAACCAATATCGGTGATCTTTCATTCGGTAAGCAAAACATGGCTGCTGTACAAATTTCTGACCTCACCGATACCACTGAGTTTTCAGGGATCCAACAGTACATCAGCTCAGCCTCTGATAAAACAGACAGTGTGATTGCGTACCGTGGTCAATTTGACGCACTTAATCTGCAAGCAACCTATGCCGCCAGTAGTAAAGATAATGCCGATTTATATGGTATTTCTGGATTGTATTCTTTACCTATCGGGCTAGATCTTGGTGCTGCCTACTCAGCCGGTGACAATGGCGTCGGTAAAGGCAAGCAAAATCAATGGTTACTCGGCGTGGGCTATAAACTTGATGCATTATCGCTAGGGGCGACTTACTCTTTTGGTGATAATGATGATAAAGCCAATAGTGAATTTAATGCTCTAGAGCTTGCCGCCGCTTATAAGCTAAACAAACAGATGACGTTGAAAGGCGTTTACGGCAAAAGTGAAGATAAAGTCTCCGGAAACAAAACAGATAGCGCAGACTTCTTCGAACTTGCCGCTTACTATCAATTCAATTCTGCCTTACGTAGCTACATCTCTTATAAACTGAACAACCTTGATGATGATGTCGTCAATGGCGTTGAGACTCAGAGTGAAGATACTCTACGTTTTGGATTACGTTACGATTTTTAATACTTAATAAACTCCATTGCATACTGTCCTTTTTGGCCAAGCTCCGCTTGGCCCTTTTCATTGCTATTACTGCCGTATCCGCAAAGATGACCTCATTTTGTCAACAGTTATCTCTCAACGGCTCCAACCCCATTGGTCGTTTTATTTTTCTGACGATAAACTCTCTGTACCCATAAAAATTCTTATATACTTAAGGGGCGTTATTTCTAAGCCGCTTAAAGATACGGTCAACCGCTCACTTCTCTAGCCACCGTCGAGGTTACTTATGGCGACACCAATCAACATCACTCTATACCGTTGGGCTGGTCAATTCGGACCTTTCAAAGTCAATATTCCCTGTGGTGAATGTACGCTTACTCACGATATCCTTGAGGATACTTTTACCCATGAACTGGCTGGAATCGAGATCAATTTACAAAGCAAAGATTGGCTTAGTCATTGGTGGGAACCACTGAAATACGGTGCTTGGCACGCTCCGATTGTGATTGTCGAGGGAAAAGTGATTAGCCAAGGTGAAGCCCTCAACCGAGGGGTTCTTATACAAGCGGTGATCGAACAATGGGTACAACGTGATACCTTGCAAGGCAATATTGTTTACGGTAAAGCCTCTTGTCCTTATTGTCAAAAAGCCAAGCTCGCCTTACAGGAAGCAGGCATTCGCTTTCAGTATTTTGATGTCGTCAAAAATAGTGCTGCTCTCTATCGAATGATCCCTGAAGTCAAAGCCATCATTGGGGCAAAGACTCCAGTCACCGTTCCACAGATCTGGTTAGATGGGCAATACATCGGGGGATACGATGCGTTGCAAACTTGGCTGCTTGAGCATCCAAAAACGCTTTCACCACAAGATGAGCCACTCAATAACGTTATTTCATTAGCGAAAAAATAGCCAAAAGCCCCGAGTCGATGACTCAGGGCTTTTTAATATTCTCTATACCCAGCTTACTTACTGAGCTTTTTCCATACGCTTTTAATGAAAGATTTCTTCTTTGGTTTTACCTTACCGTACAACGCTTCATGCATCATCTGCTTGGCGATAAGTTGACCAATATAGGCTGAACCTAAATCGTTACCCATGATATTACCTCACCCATTTTTGTAATTTAATTACTTAATGCGCTGATAATAGCATAACAAAAAGCCAAAACAAGACTTAGATCACAAATTAATGTTGTTAAATTACTTCACTGTCCGTTTCGGTTGCTGATAGGTTTTTCCTGCAGCCTGGTAAGTCTCTTTGTGCTTAACTGAAAACTGAGACTCAAAAAACCAAGCAATAAACTTAATTACATCCTCACCTTCATTCATCACATGCTCGACAAACTCCTGTTCTTGACCTTGCTCATCAATCTCAGTGGTGACGTGATAGATACGCTGTTCACCGTCAACCTCAGCCAGCGCAAATTGTCCCGTTAACGAAGCGGCGGCCTCAGCAATGTCTTGATCATCCGACTGTTTGAGTACCTCAAGAACTTGAGGAAGCGTTGACCATTGGCAAAGGCTTTCAACCAAAGCCTCAAATTGATTCTGTTGCATGATATTTCCTATAAATTGAGTCAGGTAATTATACCCAAGTCACTACAAGATGCGAAGGTTAGGTGATGGTACTGTTCGATCTCTGCCTCACGACGAGTTATGTCATCGTTATTGATTTTTCATCACAAAATACAGCTAAGCAATTACTGATGGAAACGGTGGAAAAATGACCGATCCTCATCCATAGTTGATAGGTTGCAATCAAATGCTATGAATGTTTTTTCATTCATAATCGAGTGCGACCACTTACAGTGAGCATGGGGATCAGTAAAAGTGAGAAGGTTATGGTAGCAACCAGCGTTTTGACTCAAAATACAGCGAGTCTTGATACAATTAATGAGCTTCTTTTACTAGATAGCTCAGACCTTTATCAACGTGCAGTGCAGGCCTTGCATAGCCATTTGAATTCTTGGGCGACTTATTTAATAGAGGTCGATAAATCTCTCTATAAAGGTAGGACGTTGAGCTATGCGGGTAAAGAGCCCCATGCGCTTGCCTGCGATTACTCACTCAAAGGAACCGTTTATGAGCAGTTAATCAGAAGTAAACAAAAGTATGTCATTCATAACGATGCACTTCATCGCCCATTTCACGATAATCATTCGCTCTACCATGCCGCAGTCATCACTTATATCGGTGTTCCGCTTTATGCTGATAATGGGGATATACTCGGTATTCTCCTATCGACGTTTCATGAGCCACCCATAACCCTTGATGCGGCGATTGAACTTCACTGTACCGTTGCTCGCATTGTTCGCCATCATCTTGTCCATCAATGGATGAACCAACGCTTTAACAGTCTCGCTCAACAGTTGAGTTATGAAATTTCTCATGACAGCCTAACCAACCTTTTCAACCGTAACTATTTATCCGACCAACTAGAATATTTAGTAGATAATAATTATCAATCTTTCACTCTCGCTTATCTCGATATTGATAATTTCAAATCGATTAATGATCTTTACGGCCATTACATTGGCGATCAAGTCATTAAGTTTGTTGCTAATGTCATTTTTCATTATGTGAATAAACAGAATCAAGTTTTCCGAATCTCGGGAGATGAGTTTGCCTTTATTACCTTTTCCAATGATCCGCTCAAAATTTGTCAGCTGATCATCGATACATTGAATCAAGGTTATCGCGATGCCAATCACCATATTAAAATCCGCTTGAGTATCGGTATTGCTAAAAAATCATTGCCGCCGATGACCGCTGATCAATTGATTCTTAATGCTAGTTTAGCCTTAAAAGATTGTAAAAAAACGCGTCTTCAGCAAGTTCGCTGTTATGACACGCACTTAAATGACTATTATTATCGACGAACCCAAGTAGTGAGTGCGTTACGCGCTCAGCTAGATAATCCATTAACAGGTACGTCAGAAATCTATATTGAAATACAACCGATTGTTTTTCGAAATCGGCCTAACTGGTCTTATTTTGAAGTCTTAGCACGCTGGAATAATAAACAGCTTGGTTCGATTTCCCCTTTAGAGTTTATCGAGGTAGCCGAACAATCTGGTTTAATTATTGAACTTGGCGAACGAATTATCGAATTGGCTTGCCAAGCCAAACAAGTACTAGAAAAAGAGCTTAACTATAAAGTCACTTTAGGCATCAACTGCTCAGCCCATGAGTTCGCTCACTCCTCTCACTATTTAAATCATCTCAATTTAATGATTCAACAGTATGGATTCCACCCCTCAGAATTTATTATTGAGATGACCGAAAGCGTGTTACTCACTCAAACAGGTGAGGTGTCTGAACGCTTAAATTTATTACGAGAGCTAGGCTTTAAAATTGCATTAGATGATTTTGGCACTGGATATTCGAGTTTAAATTATATTCACAGTTATCCCATTGACTGTATCAAAATTGATGCCACTTTCATTCGTAATCTACTACGCAATAAAACATCAGAGCATGTCATTAGCTTAATCATTCAACTCGCTAAACAATTGAATGTCGACCTCATTGCCGAAGGAGTAGAAAATCAGCAAGAGTTGGACAAATTATATGAGATGGGTTGTGACGCAATTCAAGGTTATTATTTTTCTAAGCCTCAGCAGCCACTGGCGATGATCGGTCATTTACAAAACAATCCCCCCAAGCTGTAATGAAACTACTTGGGGGGATTGATAGCTATTGATTAGACCAATGGCTGTTCATCAATTGAATTGAACGGCCTAATCGTTAGCTATCAGAGTCCGACCCAGCCTTGCTTGCCGCAAGCATACTATCTTGCTGAGCCAATAAACGGTCTAACTCATTACGACGTGCAATAAAGTTCGCCATATCTTGCTTAGGAACCGAAGTGGCCATCGGAATATTGGCCTTCATAGGATCGACAGGTCGGCCTCTAACAATCAATTCATAATGAATATGTGGCCCTGTTACTCGTCCCGTTGCACCCGATAATCCAATACGTTGGCCGCGAGTCACCTTTTGTCCTTTTTGTACTAAAATCTTACTCAAGTGCAAATAACGGGTCATGTAAGTACTACCATGCTGGATAGTAATATAATTACCCGCATAGGGATGATTACGCGTCATCACGACAACACCATCACCAGTAGCGACAACCGGAGTTCCGGTTGGTGCAGCAAAATCAGTCCCATTATGTGGCGCGATACGCCCGGTCACCGGGTGGCGGCGATTAGGATCAAATCCGGATGACATTCGCCATTGACCGGTAGTAGGGTAGCGTTGAAAAGCACGTTGTAAGCTTTGCCCGTCCCTATCATAGTATTGGCCATCTTTATAAAGATAGGCAGTAATTTCATTGCCACGATTGTAGAGTTTGATCGCTTGTATTTCTCGGTTGCCGGTTAATTTTTCACCGACAAACTGACGTGATAATACCACTTCAAAGCGATCGCCAGCGCGAAGATCGCGACCAAAATTTACTTTATCTTTAAGCAGTGACACGATCTGATCAATGTCTGCACTGCCTAAACCGACTTGGTTTGCTGACTGAGAAAAACTGCCTTGTATTTCGCCAATCATCGCAAATTCGCGCCACTGCCCGGGAATTTCAAGCTCAGAGAAATCGTAATTACCATCGTCGAGACGTGTATAAACCGCACGCTTGACAACGTTAAATTCAAGTTCCATCTTGGCAAGGTCTTGACTGCCAGGAGATTTCCAAAAGCGTAAAATATTCCCTGGACGCAAAGTATCAAGAGCCAGATAGTTTAAATCTGTCTCCATGATTTTCATTAAATCTTGGTACCGGAATCCAAGCTGATTAAAAATAGTGCTTAAATTATCACCGGATTTGATTTGGTATTCGTAATCGGGATAAGCCACTTTGGCTTCACTCGCATCCGCAATAATCGTCTCAACAATATGTGATTCAGGAACAGACAAGGCGACCTTTTTTGAATAGGTCGTAGAGTTGATTGAAGATGAAATAGCGGCCAACGCGAGTAGAGGTAAACCGATGACAGAGACTTTCTTACGTTTAGATAAAGCAGAGAAGCGCAAAAAAAGAGACTTGGATAGCACAATTTAACCCGTTGGTACTGTTAAAAGAGACAAAAGAGTAAGACTTTCTCGACAAAAAGTCACCTTTTGTATGGTAAATAATCAGTAAAAGTGTGCTTATTTATGAAAAGTTATTGATTAAAGTTGAATTAATCGACAGAAAAAAAGCAAGACTCAGAAAAAGGAAATCTCCAGATGATGATAACAACGCTCGATTTATCACTGTTTTCTTTCGATGAAAAATCGTTGTTACGCTAAGTTATGCATCTCATTGACACTATCATTAACGTAACAACAATCTTATGAAATCCTCTGCAAAAGCTTAAGCAACTATTAGGTATGTTGACTTAAGAGCAAACCGCTATAAACATGAATTAATGAGAGGCTGGCTCATAAGTACGGACAAGACAGTTATCCTCGCCAAATTCATTGGCAACATAATGATCCGCCTGTGCATCATTGAGCCATTGCTGCTCATTCAGTCGGTAACGAAATTGGAATTCTGCATCCTTAGGCAAACGAGCTTTAAATTTATACACATTGGATTTTGCGGTTTTTTTCATAGCTTGAGGCTGCCAATCTAAAAAATCAGCGACAATATCTACGCGCTCAGCATCTTGAGGGGCCTCAAGTTCAAAAGTAACTTCCACTTCATTCTTAGTTTTAAAAAAACGTTTATTGATCATGACAAACTCCATTTCTATTTTGTATCAATTTTGAACAACTGAAGAGATTATAAGCGCGCTTGCATACATGCTCAACTACTATCCCCAAACAACGTGAACCATTCACACCGAGCCTACCCGTTTCAATCTTTACAGGAGGGTAAATGAGCGTAGAATCCTCCGCGTCCCTATTTCTCCCTTCTTTTTCTAAGGTGATGATCAATGTTTGCCATTTATGACTCTTATAAAGCTGGCTTATTCAAGCCCAACCAGTGGATAAAAAATATCAGTGCCGGTGTGATTGTTGGTGTGGTTGCCCTACCTTTAGCCATGGCATTCGCCATCGCCTCAGGGGTCAAACCTGAGCAGGGCATTTATACGGCAATCATTGCTGGGTTGATTGTCTCTTTGTTCGGTGGTTCGCGAGTACAAATCGCCGGTCCAACAGGCGCATTCATTGTTATTTTAGCCAGCATCGTCGCTCAATATGGCATTACTGGCCTACAAATCGCGACCATGATGGCTGGTGTGATATTACTCGTTCTTGGTCTTGCTAAACTGGGGAGTATTATTCGCTACATTCCTCATCCGGTCATTGTGGGCTTTACCAGTGGTATTGGGGTCATCATTTGGATTGGACAGTGGCAAGAGTTTTTTGGTTTACCGGCAATTACCGGAGAACATTTCCATCAAAAACTTATTGCGCTTTTTTATGCCTTGCCCAGCCTAGATGTAACGACCACCCTGCTCGCCCTATTTTCACTTGCGTTGGTTATTTGGGGACCAAAACTTCCGAAGTTAAGTAAGGTTCCTGGACCACTATTGGCTTTAGTCGTTGTCACTGTATTTCAATATACGATTGGTTTTGATGACGTGCGCACCATTGGTTCTGCTTTCGGTGGTATTCCGCAAGGCTTGCCGGAATTCTCAATGCCAAGCATTACGTTTAGTCAAATGCTATCACTGATTGGTCCTGCTTTTGCTATCGCTATGCTTGGCGCTATTGAGTCACTACTCTCTGCTGTCGTCGCCGATGGCATGACCGGCACCAAACATAACTCCAACCAAGAGTTAGTCGGCCAAGGCATGGCGAATATCATCGCCCCACTATTTGGGGGTATTGCAGCAACAGGCGCTATCGCTCGTACCGCCACCAATGTGCGTAATGGCGGCAATAGCCCGTTATCCGGAATCGTCCACGCTCTGACTCTTGTAGTGATTCTATTAGTCTTAGCGCCACTGGCCGTCAATATTCCCCTAGCAACGTTAAGTGCCATTTTATTTGTCGTGGCTTGGAATATGAGTGAAGCACCACATTTTATTAAATTAATAAAACGCGCTCCAAAGGCAGATGTGGTTATTTTGCTGATCACTTTTGTATTGACCGTATTCGCCGATTTAGTGGTCGCTGTCAATATTGGGGTCATCATCGCGACCTTACATTTTGTCAAACGCATGGCCTCCAGTGTCGAAATTAAAGCCAGTACAAGCCCAGATTTAACTCAAGAACTTGCAGAGCATGGATTGTCTCAATTACCACGTGATATTGCCGTGTATGCTCTAGAAGGGCCATTTTTCTTCGCTGCTGCAGAAAACTTCGAACATGTGATGAGTAATATCCAAGAAACACCACGTATTTTAATCATTCGTTTAAAATGGGTACCTTTTATGGATATCACTGCGTTGCAAACGCTAGAAGCGATGATCAAACGCTTCCAGAAAAAACAGGTCCAAGTGCTGATCTCAGGAGCGAACTCTCGCGTGACACTAAAATTGCATCGTTCAGGGATAACGGAATTAATTGGTGAGCAGAATCTTTATGCTACATTTTCAGACGCATTAAAAGATAGCTTAGCAAAACAGATTCAGCCTACGGTTAATTAAATCGCATCTCGAATTCTCTACTTTAAATTACGCCAACCATAACAGCCCTTATTTCTTGTTGTTTTTCAATACCATATGAAAAACGAACAACAATAAGGGCTTTCTTAACTCCCTTCCACTCCTACAAAACAGTGCTATAACTCACAAAAACAACACCGCCCACTTAAACAATAATTTAACCAATGCAACAATAACAAAACAATTCGCTGCTATCTGTTTTTTGATTAGCGCAAACGATTGAATAACTAACCCTATTTATTGAATAGTATTGCAAGCAGGGTTGAAAATAGTTATTCTGCGCATATTGATTAAATAGGGATGTTTAGTGAATTAATATGCCAAGGAATGGCTTTAATTAAACAGTTGTAAACAGGAAAAGTAATGCAAGATAACTCTCAAACTTTACCAGCGCAGGAGAAAACTCTCCCTGCTGCCAGTCTATGGATGTTCCTCATCCCATCATTAATTGGGGTGTTCCTGTTTATGGCACCCGTTTACTATAATGGTGGATTGACAATCCCTGTCGCCGTGTTAGCCAAATCGATACAAGCCCTGTTCGGTGATTACTTAGTCAGTATTATCACGGTCATTGTCGCTTTTATGTCCATCGCTTCAGTGGCAACTAAACTCTTTAAGCCTCGTGTGATTGTTAATTCCCCTTTCCTCAACAATTTATTCAATCCAAGCTGGGTATGGCTGACGGTTCGTGTTATTGGCGGTGCAGCCATCATCATGACCTTTTTTAAAGTCGGTCCAGAACTGATTTGGGAAGAGAACACGGGTGGATTAGTCTTAGAAGGTTTACTACCCACTTTATTCTCGGTGTTCATTTTTGCCGGTTTACTGCTTCCACTACTATTAAACTTTGGTTTATTGGAACTGATGGGAAGTTTACTCAGCCGTGTCATGCGCCCTTTGTTTAACCTACCTGGACGCAGTGCCATTGACTGTACCGCTTCTTGGCTTGGTGATGGCAGTGTCGGCATCTTGCTGACCAGCAAACAGTATGAAGATAAATTCTATACTCAACGTGAAGCCGCGGTCGTCGGAACCACTTTCTCTGCTGTCTCGATCACTTTTAGTTTAGTGGTACTCGCGCAAGTACAATTAGAACACCTCTTTTTGCCTTTCTACGGTGCGATTTGCTTGGCTGGTTTTGTTGCCGCGGTGATTATCCCTCGCCTGCCACCACTGAGTTTGAAGAAAGATGAGTTTATTGATGGGACTAAACCACATAAAGATGCCGATGCTATTCCAGAACAGCACAGTGCTTTCTCTTGGGGTATGTCACTCGCATTAGAGAAAGCCGCGCAAGTGAAATCCGTAAAATCGGTGTTTGGCGAAGGCATCCGTAATGCGGTTGATATGGTATTTGGCGTCTTACCGGTCGTGATGGGTTTAGGTACGATAGCTTTGATCATCGCTGAATATACTTCTGTCTTTGCGATTCTTGGCCAACCTTTCGTTCCTTATCTAGAGTTTTTAGGGGTACCAGAAGCCGTACAAGCCTCACAAACGATTGTGGTTGGTTTTGCAGATATGTTTATCCCTGCAATTTTGGCAGCGTCAATCGATAACGAAATGACTCGTTTTGTCATCGCAGCAATGTCAGTCACTCAGCTTATTTATATGTCTGAAGTCGGTGCATTATTACTCGGTAGCCGAATTCCGGTTAATATCCTTGAGTTATTTGTGATCTTTATTCTCCGGACTCTTATCACACTACCGGTTATTGTCGGCGTTGCTCACTTAATTTTCTAAGCTAGCACAGTCATTTTAGATAACAAAAAGCGCCATTTCATGATGGCGCTTTTTATTTTATCCCCTTCCAATTTAACTTATTGCTTACTGGCTAATGCAACTGAAGGAAGATGAATAGCATTACTCGTCATCAGGCTTAGGCGCTGTTTTCTTTTTCGGGATAAATACTGAATCACCCACCGCCACATTCTGATAAAAACTTTTATCACGTTTCACTGGTTTTTGGGGCAGCTTTTTAACCTGTTTTTTCACTTTACCTGTTGAAACCGTTGCTTTATTCAGAGGCTGACGAGGACGTAAGCCTGTAAACTTACCTTGCAGACCTTCTAACACTTCAAATTGAATATCTTGCTGTAAAAAGGCTTCCACTCTTTTAAAGCTGTCCCAATCTTTAGGACCAACCAAAGAAATGGCATCACCTTGATTACCGGCACGCCCCGTACGACCCACGCGGTGCACATACTCTTCCGTATGTTTCGGCATATCAAAGTTAATCACATGCGTGACGTTGGCAATATCCAATCCTCGAGAAGCAATATCGGTGGTAACTAAGATCTTAAATACCGCACGTTCAAATTGACTCATAATCGTATTACGTTGAGTCTGAGTGAGGCTACCACTGAGGGCAACAACTTTTAAATTTTGCTCATTTAGCTTATTAGTTAAACGTTCCGTATCTGCGCGAGTCGCTGTGAAAATGATCACTTGTCGATACTCAGCATCGTTTAAGATGCGATCCAGTAATGCTTCTTTATGATCCAGATGGTCACACAAATAGAAACGCTGGCGAATGTCTTTATGCTGTTCATTGCCTAAACCAATCGCAATCCGTTTAGGCTCTTTCAACATCTCATGCGCAATGGTGTTCATTTCTGCGTGATCCAACGTGGCAGAAAACATCAATGTTTGTCGGCGACGATGTTTAGCAGCATTGTGGATATGCCGTAACTGTGGTGCAAAACCGAGATCCAACATCCGATCCGCTTCATCAAGAATCAGCGTATCTAACCCTTGTAAGAAAAGAGAGCGATGTTCAAGGTGATCCGCTAAACGTCCCGGCGTAGCAACAATAAACTTAGGACCTCGACGCAAGGCATTCACTTGATCATTGAAGTTTTCCCCTCCGGTGATCAAGGTTGCCGTGTAGCTTAATCCCGCTAATGCCGAACGCAATTCACTGTAGACTTGTTTTGCTAACTCACGAGTAGGGACCAAGATAACACCACGAGGGTCACGTGCAGATAACGCTTTGGTTTTTAGCGCTTTATGCAGCATTGGAAGCAAGAAGGCTAACGTTTTCCCCGAACCCGTTTTGGACGAAGCCAATAAATCTTTACCTGCCATCGCAACAGGAATAGCTTGTCGCTGGATATCGGTCGCTTGCTTAAAGTCATAATGTGCTAATGTTTTTAATAAGCGATTGTCTAGGCCTAATTCTTTAAACTGCAAAGGATTCTCCAATAAAAATAACGCCGCCTGAAAAGTAGGCAGTCAACAAAATATCAAACGTAGTATACCAAATCACTTGCAACGACAGTTAACGAAATGACGCTTCCTTCAATCCGCCTACATATAGGCTCTGTGATAAAGTGAATGCGGCTTCCAACCTCTGATTATAGCGTCAAGTAACGACTGGGTATCAAGTGACATAATAACTTGAATGTGACCGCTATAGATAGCAATCCCATAAAATATTCTCTGTTTTAAACAATACCAAAGTCATAAAACATTGAGGCAAAGCCCAAACAATTGATTAAGGTATAAAATTTTGGGTTATTTTGACTTTTAATCTATAGTCGTGAGTGAAAATAGTGTCTACACTTTAACTCGCTACTATATGGTATACACCTAGGCGGTTGGTCAATGCCTCTCCGGAGCACATGAAGTGGCAGGTCGATGGCAAGATAAGTAAACCCCATTAGCATGGGCCAGCTTGTGGAGCCAACACCACGCTAACCTCAAGTAGCAACGGATCGCCAGGGTCAAGTGAACAATAATGTATAGGGCGTATTTGATAAATATCAACAAGGAGTTCAATATGAACAAAATGTTACTTGCCGCTGCAGCGTCTTCTGTACTTCTCCTAGCCGGTTGTGCATCAGGTCCTGACGAAGCAACCACGACTAAGCTAGATCAGTTAAACAACCAAGTCAGTCAACTCAATAGTCAAATTGCAGCACTGAAAAGTGAAAATGCCTCGCTAACTGATGCAGCCCTCGCTGCACAAGAAGAAGCAGCACGCGCGAACGAGCGCATCGATAATATTGCTCAGTCTTACACCAAGTAAGTTGTTCGATTCAGTAAAAAGGGTAAGTAAAACTTACCCTTTTTACTTTTCCTCATCTCAACCATCACCATCACACTCGACTCTCAATGTCGTTCAGTAACCCTCAAGAATTTTCAATCGTCGCCTCTAATCAACGTCCGTTTTTGTCGCGTTCAATTCAGCCGCTTTTTGCAAACTGTACGCCGTCAACGGATCGATGTTTTGCACTAATTTTTCAACCTGTACAATGGCGTCGATGGATGAACTATTTTTTCGATAGCTCAGGTAAATTGGCCAATACCAATCGGCAACGGCAGCCACTCGATACAGTTGTCCCGATTGGATGAAGGGAGCAACCACCGATGCGGGTAAATAAGCACTCCCTCCTTTCTCTAAAATAAAATCTAAAGCAATACGCGCCGTCGAAGTCCGTAAGAATGGCGCAGGTGCTCGAGGATGCCTATCGGCATGCTCGGAAGCAAAACGCATTCCCCAGTCAACATAAACATAACGATTCTCAAAAACGCTATCAGCAGTATCTGGTCGAGTTGAAACAAGCACTAACACCAAGTCGGCGACTTTCTTGCATTGCAGCTCATCGGCTTTAATTTGATCAAAGGCAAACGCCATATCCAGCGTGCGTTCAAGTAACTGACGGTTCAGTTGCTCTCTCCCCATCACCTCAGCTTTAAAGCCATAACCACTGAACGCATCAGTCACCGCGCTTAGACAGTTTTGCAAGTACGCATCCCATATGTTGGGTGTTCCGCCTAACGTGAGCTGTAGCGCCTTACCGCTCTCTAAAGAGAGCTCAAGCTTAGCTTGCTGTAACGTTGCGACCATGACCTCTGCATAACCGACCAAACGTTCACCAGCTGACGTCAATTTAATGTTGTTTCGATCGCGGCTAAACAGCTGCGCGTCAAAATAATTTTCTAACTGTTTGATTCGAGCGCTAACGGCAGCTTGAGTCAAATAAAGATTTTCCGCTGCCCGTCCAAAATGACGAACTTTAGCCAGTTCAAGAAAAGTACGAAAGACTTTTACGTCCATTATTGAATCCTCTGCTATGACTGGTGAAGATTAACAAGGAACGACAATTATGACGATAAAAAATTTTTGTTTTTCTTTTCCAGAGTTTGCGCCTAACTTTCGCCGTAATCCACAGCTAAGTAGTGGTGTACCTAAATGGCCTCAGAGATACGCCGTATCACTGGAACATTGAGCCAAAAATACCTTTAAGTACTCCGCGTATTCACACGAGGTTGATATGTCTGAAACAGTCTTTCGTCACGGTAAAAAACGTTTTTACGATACCAAAAAATTTCCCCGCGGTTTTGCCAAGTCTGGTGATTTCACTTTAGGTGAAGAAGAACTGCTGATCCTTTACGGAGATACTATGCTTGGCCTTGAATCCGGTGAGCTAAGCCCAGAAAACGCTGAAGAACAGCATTTTGTTGAAGTGCTAGCTAACCCAGAACTGGCGAGCAGTAAGATCGAGCGAGTTTGGATGAAGTATGTGCGTCTATCACGCGGTCGTAAACGCTTCCATACCCTAAATGGACGCAACAAACCCGATGCGTCCGATGATTATACTGATGATGAACCAAGCTTGGTTGAAGAAGATTAATCATTACGGGGCATAGTAGACCGCTCATCAAATTAACCCCGTAGTGGGCGTTAAGTCACAGCTCGGCGGTCAATGCCTTGCACTTGATGGCTCAAACGCTACATTAGTGATTGGTTTTTTAACCGAATGAATCTTTCTCCCAAAGCCCCTAGTCTATTTTGGTTCGGGGCTTTGTTTTTTCTATCAATAACAGCCAGTAAGGGATCAATACTCTACCTCACCCAGATTCTATCCACATTATCGCATCATATACCCAGACTACTTGGAGTTGCAGGTAAGCGGCAAGTGGCTTGAGAAAACAGACCTATTTAGCCAATAGCGCAATTTTTTTCAGAAAACTGTCGCGTAAATGCTCTTGGTCGTAATCCAAATGATACGTATTATGGAAACCCACTTTGAGTTCAACACCATTGCCTCGCAGATACACAGTGTATCCATCGTAATCAGAAAAGGCCTCTATGCCTTCATAAATTTTACCAAACTCTGTCGGTGTCCCGTGTTCCATTACTTTTTCGTAAGCGTGCAGTATTTTGCTTGATTCAAGTTCATTTTTCATTGCAGTAGCTCCCTTGAGTGCTCTCCTATTTAGTATGGATAGTGAGATGATTTCTCGCCACTCATTCGCTCTAAATATCAACATTACCATTTCGGCTAGAACGATAGATAAAGTGACAAGACTTAATTCACTCCGTGAATTTTTTCTTTTTATCATTCAATAAAATCAACCCAGACGCTTCATGTTAGTCGATGACAAAGGCATTCATTGGCTGATAAAAAGCAATCCATCTCCCTAAAACAAAAAAGTTTGACCCAAAGCATAGCCGTTACCAACAACTTATTTTATAATGAAAATTAATGTAATTAGCACCGTATCCATAGCACTGAAAGAAATGGGTGGGCCAGACCTCATACCATAACAACTTTAAGTCGCCAGGGATCAATAAATATAATTAGGGGTAACTGATGAGATTAATTCCATTACAACAAGCGGCACAGGTAGGTAAGTGGGCTGCGGCACATATTGCAAAACGTATCAATGCTTTCAAACCGACGGCCGACCGCCCTTTTGTACTTGGGCTGCCAACCGGAGGCACGCCGCTAGCCACTTACAAAGCACTGATTGCGTTGTATCAAGCTGGCGAGGTCAGCTTTAAACATGTCGTGACGTTTAATATGGACGAGTACATTGGTATTGCTGAAGATCACCCAGAGTCCTACCACTCTTTTATGTACAATAATTTCTTCAACCATATCGATATTCAGCCACAAAATATTAATTTGTTAGACGGCAATACTGACGACCATGAGCTGGAATGCAAACGCTACGAAGATAAAATTAAATCTTACGGTAAAATTAATCTGTTTATGGGTGGCGTGGGTAATGACGGACATATTGCTTTTAACGAACCTGCGTCATCACTCTCTTCACGTACTCGCATAAAAACCCTAACTGAAGATACTCGCATTGCTAACTCTCGCTTCTTTGACGGCGATATTTCACAAGTACCAAAATACGCTTTAACCATTGGCGTGGGGACATTATTAGATGCTGAAGAAGTGATGATCCTTGTTACTGGACACAATAAAGCACTCGCCTTACAAGCCGCGGTTGAGGGTTGTGTGAATCATATGTGGACCGTATCAGCGCTACAATTGCACCCTAAAGCGGTGATTGTCTGTGATGCTCCCGCGACTCAAGAGCTTAAGGTCAAAACGGTCAAATACTTTACTGAGCTAGAAGCTGAAAATATTAAAGGCTTCTAAGCAAAAATTTAGGCCCGCATAATCGCGGGCCTAATTATTTAAGCGACCTCAGGAATAGGCTTAGGTGGATCGTCTGGATTAGGTTCTTTCTGTACGGTTGGAATTTGACCTTCTTCAACGGCATGTTGATAACAACCCGTCAATTTAATCGCCAAATACATATCCGCACGCAACACCAGCCCACCGTCTCCAACAGGGACTCCCGCAGCTTCACACCATTGGCGTAAACTGCGCTTGCGTCCGGCAAGAATTAAACGAATACCACGTTTCTTGAGTAAAGTCTGCGTTTCAGCCAGTACCGCCATCACACTTAAATCCAAATGAGTAAAACTCGCTACGGCATCAATCACCACACAGCTCAACTCATCTGGATTTTGATCAATCTTTTCTAATAAACGTGCTTTAAAATACGGCGCATTAAAATAGGTTAATGGTGAATTAAAACGATACAACAAAAGACCAGGAATGGCAGACGCTTTACTGGATTCATCCATGGTACGAATTGTACCGTCTTCATCCAAACCTAAGCACTGATCGCTCGGGCGCATCACCACACGTAAAAATTGGAATAATCCTAATAAGACGGCAAGCGTAATACCAGGAATTACCCCTACGACCAGCACCGCGATCAACGTAATCGACGAGAGATAGAAGGCATCACGATTGCGTTTTCTTAATCCCCAAACCCCTTTGAGATCCAGTAATGACATTGAAGCAATGATCAAGACGACTCCTAATGCCGCACTCGGAATATATTGCAGTGGTTGGTAAAGAAAAATCGCCACAAAACCAATCACTACAGCAGCAATGATTGAGACTAATTGCGATTTTCCGCCATTAGCATCGTTCACGGCCGTACGCGAGTCCGCCCCACTAATCGCAAAACCTTGTGAAAAAGCCGACGCTAAATTTGCTAAACCAAGCGCTCGAAACTCTTTATCCGGATTAATATCATAACCATTTTTCGCCGCAAAACTGCGTGCGGTCAGCATCATGCTCACAAAACTCACTACAGCTAAGTTAAGTGCAGGCACAACCAGTTCTCGAGTAATACCAATATTAAATGCTGGCGCTTGAAAAATCGGTAGGCCACCTTCGATAACCCCAACAACACTTACCCCATAACGATCAAGTTTAGTGAACCATACCAAAATAGCCGCAACCACGATGGCTAACATTGCCGCAGGCCACGCAGGTCGAAAGCGTTTCGATAACCAATAAACGAGTAACGTTATTCCGCTGATCAACACCGTTTGCCAGTGTAAATCCAATAAACGGTGGGGAGCTTCAATGATTCTTTCTAATAGATAACGCTGCTCATATTTAATGCCGAAGACTTTACCTAGCTGCCCAACAATAATGGTTAATGCTACGCCATTGAGTAGCCCAAGTAAGATAGGGCGAGATAAGAAATCAGCAAAAAGACCTAAACGAAAGCGACTCGCAATTAAGCACCAAAAACCGGTCATCGCCGTCATGGTAATGACCAACTGCCAGTGTTTAGTCGGATCGCCAGCGGCTAGAGGTGTAACTACAGCGGCCACTACCGCGCACGTCGCCGCATCAGGCCCCACAATTAGTTGTCGAGAAGTACCAAACAACGCATACACCATCATCGGTAGTACGCAGGAATAAAGGCCAACAATCGCCGATACCCCTGTCAATTGAGCGTAAGCAATCGCGACAGGTAGTGCGACTGCCACCACTGAAAAGGCGGCACGAACATCATCCAACAACCACACTTTTTCATACTGCTTAAGCTGATATAACCCAGGCATCCACTGCTTGATTGATATTGACTTCAATGTTGTTTACCCTACCAAAGATTGCCAAATAATAACTCAGAGCTGTTGTTCAGCTTAGAGCGACTGACGATGATACTGAAAAATGGATCGTTATCTATCATAACTCAAGTGTTATAAACTATCTCGGCTAATTAGATGATTTATATAACCAAAAATCACAGAGATAGACTTGGATTTGTTCATAGCGTCACTTCAATTAGTAAGGCGATATCAACGTTTACTATCACATAAAGATAATGATCATTCTTTCACTCTGCCCAAAGGTTTTTTATGAATTATAATGCTGCTATTTTTGATATGGATGGCCTACTGCTTGATACCGAACGCGTGTGTTTAAGAGTATTTGAACAAGCATGCCAGACGGTAGGTGTTCCTTTTCTGCGCGAAGTCTACCTCTCTGTGATTGGCTGCAACGCCGCTGGAATTGAGCAAGGTTTAAAAGCAGGCTATGGTCCCGATCTTGATTATCCACGGTTGCACAAAGAATGGCGCAAAGGCTACGACGCGGTCGTTAAACATCACCCAATTCCCGTCAAAGAAGGGGTCATTGAGTTACTGGAATGGCTGAAGCAACACAATATTCCTACTGCTGTCGCCACGTCAACGCAAAAAGAAGTCGCTACCATTAAATTACGCTTAGCCAAACTTGATCACTATTTTGATTCCCTCACTACGGGTTGTGAAGTTGTCAATGGTAAACCTGATCCTGAAATCTACCTTTTGGCAGCCCAACGACTGTCGGTAGATCCTCAACAATGCTTAGCCTTTGAAGATTCCAATAATGGCGTACGCTCGGCCATCGCTGCTAAGATGCATACGTTTCAAATCCCAGATCTCGTCGAACCTAACGATAGCATCCGTGCACTTGGCCATCATATTCGACCATCATTACAACACGTTTTAACCGAGTTACAAGCATAAAGCCAGCAGACTCCCGGATGTTAGACCAACCACCAGAGCAGTATCGATACTCTGGTGGTTGGGTAGCGTAACATTTAGCGTTTCATACGTCGCCAAAGCATTTTTTCAAGTTCAATTAAGATCATCACTGCCATTCCGTAGGCGACCATCACTGCCCAATAGCTAGCCGAAATCGGCGCACTTTGAAATAGCAAGTTCATGAAAGGCAAATATAAAAATGCCAATTGTGCGCAAATCATCGACACAATCCCAACGACAATCCACGGGTTGGTCTGCCATGACATAGTAAAAATCGAACCATTCAAACGACGGCAGTTTAATAAAAAGAAGCTTTGCACCACCACAAATAGCGTAACAGCAATACTACGTGATTCTTCTAAGCTTGCTCCTTGCGTAACTGACCATTGGAACAATCCAAATGCCCCCAAGAGTAATAAGCTACTGACCGAGATAATCCGCCCAACAATTTCTCGGTTTAATATTGGCTCTTTTAACTCACGAGGCTGCCGTTGCATAATTCCCTCTTCTTTAGGTTCAAAGGCCAGCATCAAGCCAAGAAAAACGGCAGTAGTCATATTCAGCCACAGTGCTTGGACGGGCAAAATCGGCAACGTTAATCCAAAGACAATCGCCACCATGATGACTAATCCTTGGCCTAGGTTGGTCGGTAAAATCCACGTGATGAACTTAGTCAGGTTATCAAAGACATTACGCCCCTCTTCTACCGCCGCTTCAATCGATGAAAAATTATCATCGGTCAGCACCATATCCGAGGCTTCTTTAGCCACTTCTGTCCCGCTGATCCCCATGGCTATACCAATATCCGCTTGCTTTAAAGCAGGCGCATCATTAACACCATCTCCGGTCATCGCGACAACCAATTGGTGAGATTGTAAGGCATTAACCAATTGTAGCTTTTGCTCCGGGGCAACCCGAGCAAAGACTGACACTTCACGACAAGCTCGCTGCAACTGCTCTTCGTCCAATTCACTCAACTGCTGCCCTGTTAATACGGCCCCAAAATCAGAGTGCGTAGCACTAGCAATCCCGATTTGAGAGGCGATCGCTTTTGCCGTTAGCGCATGATCGCCCGTAATCATCTTGACTTGAATACCCGCTTTTTGACAGATGTTAACGGCTTGAATCGCTTCGGCACGAGGAGGATCAATCATCGCTTGCAAACCTAAAAAGATAAGATTCGCTTCGCCTTCATGTTGGTTAAAACGCTGCAGCGTTTGTTCATGATGATCAACCCACTGCAACGCAAACGCTAATACCCTCAACCCTTGACTCGCCCATTGAGTAACTTGCTCATCGAGCTTATCGTGATCGAGTGTGACTAAACTGCCATCAGCCATTAATTGCTGACCACAACGACGACTGATTTGCTCTACCGACCCTTTAAGGTAAATCAAATTATGTTGCTCATCAAAACGGTGCAAGGTCGCCATATATTGACGGTCAGACTCAAAAGGAATGGTATCGAGACGACGGTAAGTTTGCTGACAAGAGGAATTATCTAATCCTGCTTTTAATCCGCAGGCAATGAGCGCGCCCTCGGTTGGATCGCCTTCCACCAACCAACGATTTTCTTTTTCCAACAACCGTGAATCATTATTCAATAATCCCGCACGTAATAAATGTTGAAAAGCATTATTCTCTTTCCAAATATCAGGAACTTCACCCTGCGGAGCATAACCACTGCCTGTCACTTCAAGAGCAGAGCCTCCCGCATAAAGCTTTTGTACCGTCATTTGGTTTTCGGTCAACGTCCCCGTCTTATCTGAGCAAATAACATTGGTCGAACCGAGTGTTTCTACCGCTGATAGCTTACGAATAATCGCATGACGCTTTGCCATGCGACGTACACCTATCGCTAGCGTAATGGTAACTACGGCAGGAAGACCTTCAGGAATCGCTGCCACCGCCAAAGCAACGGCTGCCATAAAGGTATCTGCAGCAGGCAAACCGTAACCCAAGCCGATAAAAAAAGTCACTCCGGCTAATACTAAAATTACCCATAACAGCAATTGGCTAAAGGCATGAATTTTCCGAGTTAATGGCGTTTCTAACTGAGTCGCCCCGGCAATCATACTCGCGATTTGGCCCGTTTGTGTGTCATCGCCAGTGGCGACAATGATACCTTGAGCGGTGCCATAAGTGACTAACGTGCCCGCAAAAGCCATATTTTGCCTATCACCTAATACGGTATCTGGTTCAAGCTCGCCCAGCCGCTTTTCAACGGCCACCGATTCTCCCGTTAAGGTTGATTCATCAATTTGTAAATCTCGGCACTGATAAAGGCGAATATCCGCAGGCACTTTATCACCGGAGGCTAAAACGACAATATCGCCACATACAAGATCCGTGGTAGCCACCGACTGTTTTTTACCATCACGGATCACTGTTGTATTGGAAGACAGCATCTTCTTGAGTGAGTTAATCGCTTGCTCGGCTTTGCTTTCTTGCATAAAACCTATCAACGCATTGATTAAAACCACCAATAAGATGACCCCAGCATCAACGTATTCGCCCAAAATCGTCGTCACGAGTGTTGCGACTAATAATATGTAGATCAAAGGGTTATGAAATTGTAATAATAAACGTTTCCATGCTGGCATCATCGCCTGACCAGTAATGACATTTCGTCCATCACGCTCTAGTCTGATTTGAATTTCTTGGGATGATAAGCCATTGTCTGTATCGGTATTGAGCTGTTGGACTATATCTTGCTCGGATTGGCTATGCCAGGCTCGGCGGCGGACTTTCGTTGTCGCGGTGTTCGGTGAGTGTTTTTCCATAATCACCTCCTTTAATGATGACCCTAAATAAAGACAAACGGCTTGTTATTTTTAACCTGTAGTACATGACGAAACGGCATCAAACTCTGCCAAAGCAGTCTCCTATAAATATAGCGTCTATGGAGCAAGTGATGAGAATAGCAACAAAAAATTGTCTTAGTGTTCAAAATTTTTCCGTGAATCAACATCAATAAGAACCTGATGCCGATTTGACCATAATAAGAACCAGCTCTCATTAAATAGACAACATTCTCATTAGTGAGACAGCATTTTTGTAATATCTGTTCAGATAACACCTGAGGGTAACACAAAGGGTGCTAAAGTAGTGTAAACACACGACCGTTTTAGGGATGAAGATCTTGCCAGTCAATCGCACAAGACAACGCGCCTTCTCTTTGTTGCTTCTGCCACTTTTGATTTATTTTGCCACTTTCCCACTGATTAGCGCTTACGCTACCAACTTATTATTGACGCAAAAAAAATCTCAAATAGAACGTTATTTGACCCTACGTAGTAACGAGTTACAAACCATGATCCAACAGCAGATCAAACAACTGCAATTTGACTGTAGCGCTCATGACTGGCAAGTGATTCGCGATCCTCACTATTACAGTCGTTATATTCGTTTTATGGGTATAGCAACCAATGAGGGGACACAATGCTCAACCCTTGGGTATCCATTAGAACTGAATGCACTCAATGACCTAGGTAATAGTAATAAAGAAACCGCGGTATTTTCTCTCGCGGCAACACCAGACATTGCCGGTACAGAAAGTGAACTAATGATCCAGTTTTCTCAAAAAGGTAACACCGCGATTTGGGTTTTGGATAGTAGTTGGACACAGAGTAAACTTAATCAACCTTGTTCCGGCTGCTTTTATTATGAAGCGCGATTTGTCAATCAAGATCATCCTGTATTATTAGTTCAAAGAGGCGATGAAGCTATTCTCAACGAAGCTAACGCTCATTCATTGAACGTATCAGTACAAGGCATTGCAGCCGCTAATACACAAGCTCTATGGGCAGGTCGAGCCTTACAACAGTATGTACAACATAACCTATTGATCTGGGGTACGCCATTGAGCCTTTTATTTGGTGGTTTACTGATGGGCGGCTATTGGATTATGCGAAACTACCGGAATTCAATTGAGGGTTTAATTGAAAAAGGAATTCGAGATAACGAGTTTCTTCCCTATTATCAACCCATCATCGATAGCCGAACTAAGAAAATTGTCGGTTACGAAGTACTTCTGCGTTGGCAAAAAGGGCAAGAATTGATCGCCCCAGATTTATTTATTCATGCCGCTGAAAGTACAGGATTAATCATTAAAATCACCAATCAAATCATTAAGATCGTCTTACGTGATTTAGAGCAGTTACCAGTGTCACATTGGGTTAGCATTAATTTGGTCGCTGAGCATATTGAAAAGCGTCATCTTTCTACTCTGCTACGTTCTCTGAATTGGCCTCAATCTGAACGCATGAAGTTTGAACTAACAGAACGTATTCCGATCAACGATTTAGCCGTCGCGAGTCAGGAAATTGCCCTACTGATGAACAAAGGTTACCAGTTTAAAATCGATGATTTCGGTACAGGTTATGGGGGGTTTTCTTATCTACAACATTTGCATATTCGTAGCATAAAAATAGACAAAATGTTTGTTGATACGATAGAAACCGATGATGTGAAAAAGAGCGTGCTAGACTCGATTATTGCTTCAGCAAAAGCGGTCAATATTGAGTTAATCGCAGAAGGCGCAGAGACCATCAACCAAGTCGATTACCTTGCTCAACAAGGTGTGTTTTTAATTCAAGGGTATGTCTACGCAAGAGCGATGCCGATTGATGCGATAATCAAAAAACTTCATGCTGAAGAATCGATCACGGTGAACTGACAATATCTCGTCGTGATAACTTATCATCACCAAATTGGCTTATTTGTAAAAAATAAACTCGACACTCCTCGCTGTTGATACCCTTCCTACTTGAAGCAGCAGCGGTGTTGGCGACGTTCGTTCACCCCAATCACATCGTTTGCCTATGCTCATGGGGATTGACTCACTGGCCGCCTACCTACAACGCCAAGTCGTTTGGGTATAGCGACTATGACGTCGAGGTTAGTGACTCGGTCGGTATGATGCTATGGGAAGTCACTATCTGAATAACAAGCTCAACCAATAAGCTTAGAATCCAATCCCAGCACCGATGGTAATTGAGGTTGAATCCGCGCTACCTTGAGTACTGTAACCGATTTCTAGAGAAAAATTCGAACCGTCCATATTATTCAGATTGACCCCTACGGCTCCGGTCAAACCAAATCCATCACTTTCAATGTCTTTGTAGGTTCGATTATAGTATTGGCCACCCGCTCGCAAATACACATCACCAATCTGCATTCGATGGCGCAGCGTCATCGTTAGAGGCACTGTATAGGCTTTATAGGCGTGTTTTTCACCCTCTTTGTCTTTTAAATCAGCGTGCGTTTCACCGTAGCCTAAGTTAACTGAACTTAGTGGGGTTAAGCGGTAGGAGCCTCGCACTTGCCATTGATAACCCGTGGCACTTTGTCCGCCGTAAGACACTTGTGTAGGACCAGCGCTAGCCGTCATATTAAAAGGGGTAGATTGAGCATAAACGGGGGCAGCAGCAGCCAACAATAAAGCCGCTAAGCTTAAGGTTGGAAAGTACTTTTTCATGAGTATGTCCTTATCTGTCTCTAAAGCGAAAAGTGTTTCTAGTTTAACGGCTAATCGACAAAAAAACTTAGCCCTTTTTATCACGGGGGAGAGCTAAGCCACAAAATCACTATGTACATAGCAAAATCCAGCCACATCATACGACTGAATCGTCATCACCAAACCACTTGGCGCAACGGGTAATCACACCCTATGGAATAAAAATAGCAAAATAGGCATACTGTTGCGAAATGATTGAAATAACGAACCCATCTATCGTATATAAGTATACCCAAACGACTTGACGTTGCAGGTAGGCGGCAAGTGAGTCAATCCCCATGAGCATAGGCAAACAGAGCGGTTGAACACTTAATTTATCATTTTGATTGGAGAGCACAATGCGACGTTACGTTTTACGCTTGACTAGAATAGCGCTATTGATTGGCGTTCTCTTATCTGGAACCGCTGGCGCTTCACCACGCGCTGAAATGGTTTGGTCCATGATCGCTGAAGGCGCAGTGTTGATTGATGTTCGAACTGAACAAGAATTTATGCAAGGGCATCTTGACTCCGCTCAGCACATTCCACTAAGTGAAATTATGAACTCTGGCTTAACCCAATTTGCCAAAGACCAACCTATCGTGCTTTATTGTCGCACCGGTAACCGCTCTAATATCGCCAAACAACGCTTAATTAGACAAGGTTTTACTCGTATCTATGATGCTGGTGGACTGGATGAGATGCGCCAATCCCTGCCAAATAGAGATTGATTCTATAGTATGAAGACTCAAGAATATCAAACGCTTGGCGAGGTCATCGCGGCATTAAAAACCCCCCAGTTTACCGCTCAGTTTATCCAACTGCTTAAGCGCTTTGTCACTTTTGACTGCGCTGTGATCCTAGGCTATCGCCAAGATAAGCATCCGATTTATCTCTATGATTCACTGCCCTCGCAACGTCAATTGCTATTTCAGCACTATTTAACCCATTCGTATCGATATGATCCCTTTTACGTCGCGATCGTTGAGCAACAACAAACTGGTGTTTTACAACGTAGTGGGTTTAAGCCCGTCAATCCATTGCAGGAAAATTATCATACCGATTTTTATCAAAAAACCGGTTGGCAAGATGAAGTTTGTATTGCCGTCGATCTGGAGGATAATCGCTGGATTGTTATCTACTTAGGCATGCTACAAACCGATCAACCTATTTCACAGCAACAAATTAATGGCTTAAAGCAGAGTTTTACGGTTTTGCAGGCGTTATGCCGCCAACATTGGGGGACACAAGCATTATTTCTGGCAGAAAACAGTCAATCAGAGCATGATTTACGCCACTGGGTAGCAGCAGCGATCGCTGATTTTGCCACCGATTGCCTGACTCCTCGTGAGCAGCAAATCACCACGTTATTGGTTCAAGGACTCGATTCACAAGAAATCGCCGCACAGCTTAGCATTAGTCACGGGACGGTAAAAAATCACCGCAAACGTATTTACCAGCAATTGCAAATCTCATCATTAAGTGAATTATTCCAATTATTTTTAAACCATTTGATCACCAAAGGCTATTGAGAGCAGAGTTAACGCGCCCTATCTGCTTTACGTCAGCGATTATTTCCTCTCATCGATAAAATTGCCCTATCTATCCCTTTAGGGACATCGTCTCTGATGGATTTTATCCGTATTCTGGCGAAATCCAGTCTATAAAAGATGAAAGGCCGTATGAACTCAGCACATTTTCTACATGAATTAGCCCAACGAGGCTTAATGGCACAAAGCACTGCTATCGACGAGCTCAGCGAGCTCTTGAACCGTCCACAAACACTTTACTGCGGCTTCGATCCCACTGCTGGCAGCTTACATATTGGTCACTTAGTTCCTTTATTAATGTTGAAGCGCTTTCAAGATGCTGGGCATACCGCCATTGCTCTGATTGGTGGCGCAACGGGGATGATTGGCGACCCCAGCTTTAAAGCCGCGGAGCGAACATTGAACCCATCAACCACCGTGCAGCAATGGGTCAATGATTTGGCTCAGCAAATTGATCAGGTAATGACCCCACACCTGACTCAGCCACTTCTTTGTGTCAACAACGCAGATTGGATTACAAAAATCAATGTGATCGACTTTTTCCGTGATATTGGTAAGCACTTCTCAGTCAATGCGATGATCAACCGTGAATCGGTCAAGCAACGGTTAAGCCGTCCAGATCAGGGGATCTCGTTTACTGAATTTAGCTATTCCCTTTTACAGTCATTTGATTTCGCCCATTTGAATCAACAATATCAATGCAGATTGCAAATTGGCGGTAATGATCAATGGGGTAATATTGTGAGCGGAATCGACCTTACCCGCCGGCTTAATAATCAAGTGGTTCATGGTTTAACCCTACCTTTGATCACTAAATCAGATGGCACTAAGTTTGGTAAAACAGAGAGTGGGGCTATCTGGCTCGATAGTAACAAAACTTCACCTTATGCCTTTTATCAATTTTGGCTCAATACCGATGACGCTGATGTGTATCGCTTCCTACGCTACTACACCTTTTTGTCACTGTCTGACATTGAAGCCATTGAGCAACAAGACAAAGCCAGTACGGGTAAGCCACAAGCCCAACAAGTGTTAGCTGAACAGTTAACTCACTTTGTACACGGTGAAGAAGGCTTATTAAGCGCGCAGCGCATCACTCAAGCGCTATTTCGTGGTGAGATGAACCAACTGAGTTTAGCTGAGTTGCAGCAGTTGGAACTGGATGGGCTGCCTTGTTATCAGGCGGATAATACGGATAGCCTAATTGAGTTGATGTTGGTTACTCAATTAGCTAGCTCAAAACGTCAAGCCCGCGAGTGGTTAGCCAATGGTGCGATTCGCATTAATGGTGAGCGTATGGATCAAGAACAGCTCAGTAGTCAATTTGCCCTGTTTGATCGCTATTACGTGATACAACGTGGTAAGAAACAGTTTGCTTTGGTCAAACTCAATTAAGTTTTACAGTGTAAATAGGCACCATAATTATGGTGCCTTACAACCTCAACCTAGCGAATAAACCTCAGCTCACTGGTAGAATATGATGACAGCTAATCATTCTCTATACTTAGGGTCCGCTGACCTTTTGAGCTGATTTTTCAGCAATTTGTGGCTTCTTTATACAAGGCAGAGAAATGTAGTTATTCTACCTGAGAAGCCGATAACGCCGTAGAAAGGAACCATAAACGCGGCCCGAAGGGTTCAGCTAAAAACGTTTTAATCGCAAAGGGTCAACAGACCCTATAAACATTCAATAATAAACCACACGTTAAGAATATTTTTATGCTAATTCATCCCTCTTTATGGATTTGGATACCCTTGTTGCTGGCCGTAATCGTGGGCTTTCAAAAACGTCTTTTACTCACCTTCTCGTTACTCGCTCTCTCACTGCTTGGAGCATGGTTCATCGGACGCCTCTCTAGTCTCACGTTTTTGTATGTTTCACTAGGGCTGATACTCGCGTATTACACGCCATCGCTCGCCAAGCGTTGGCAAACCGTCGCACAGTGTACTTTGCTCGTTTGGTGCGGCTTATTGTTGTTACACATTATCCCAGGATTTGAAAACCCTAAAGTCTTAGATGGGGTACTGGCGGGACCGAATAGTGTCCCTTTCAATCTCTATCTTAATCTCGATAAACCGATGATCTTCTTTGCCCTTCTGCTGGCTTATCCTACCCTATTAGGTCATCAGCAGCGCATTCCTTGGCGGCAAGTGGTTTTACTTTCACTACCATTATTTAGTTTGTTATTGCTTGCTTGGGGATTCGGTGCGATTAAACCAGAGTTAACGCTCCCTACATGGTGGTGGTTATTTGCTCTTAATAATGCGTTGTTGACCTGCGTTGCAGAAGAAGCGTTCTTCCGCGGCTATTTGCAACAAAAAATAACGGATAAGTGGGGATTTGGTTTAGGTATTATTATTGCAAGTAGTCTATTTGGCTTAGCCCACCTAGCTGGAGGCGTCACTTTAGTACTATTTGCCACCTTAGCTGGTGCTCTTTATGGTGCGATCTATTATTGCAGTGGTCGTTTGTGGGTTGCCGTGCTATTGCACTTCTTATTTAATTTTATCCATCTTATTTTCTTCACTTACCCAGTCGCACTTAAAACCTCGATATAAACTAAACAACAAAAAATGCCGCACTTGTACAAAGTCGGCATTTTATCAATCTCGATACTCATTACCAGCCTTGAGGCCGATACACTAACTTAGCCACGCAGACGTTGAGAAATAATCTGATCGATACTCAATTTACCCGAACCAGACATCATTAACGACACGCTGGCCGCCAATAAAGCTAATGCAAATTCGTAACCACCATTTGACATAAATAAACCATGCTCAAAATGCACCGCAAAAATAGCTACTAACATGGTTACAGAGAGTACCGCTGCAGCAGGACGAGTCAAAATACCCAGTAAAATGGCTAAACCACCAAAAAACTCACCACTGCCGGCTAAAAATGCCATCAACATACCCGGGCCTAAACCAATCGATGCCATCCACTGTCCAGTACCTTCTAAGCCATAACCACCAAACCAGCCGAACAACTTTTGTGCGCCGTGTGCCATAAAAACAATCCCAATCGGGATACGTAAAGCCAGTGTACTGTAACCAGATTTTGATTCAACAAGCTTGGTAATGAGTGATTTCATGTCTTTTCCTCAATAAATTTAACGATTCGATTTAGACAAAGAGTTATTGTCTTTCCTAAGATAACGCTTAGTTTAGAGAAAAAAATTGTGATGGAAACCCATATAAACTGACAATAATATACGAAATTTCTGAACAAGATGAGTATTAATGGCTATTTAGCCAATTCTGCTCCTCTCAGTCTGTATAATCTTCATCCAATTGTCGCTATTTTTATCCGAAAGCGCCGTTTATACCCCTATAAACTATCCGTGTTTGTACAAGCCATGCTTCGCTATACTACGCGCCAACTCTTTATACGGTTTTTAAAAGGTTTCCAATGAGTCACTATGTTGTCTGTGCTCTGTACAAGTTTGTCGAGCTTAACCATTACCAAACACTACGAGCTCCACTGCTTGAGCTAATGGAAAAGCATCATATCCGCGGTACATTATTACTCGCTAGCGAAGGGATTAACGGCACGGTTGCCTCATCACGAGAAGGCATTGATGCTTTAATTACTTGGCTGGATACAGAGCCTTGCCTCAAAGGGACCGTTTATAAAGAATCTTTAGCTTCAGAGCAGCCTTTTCAGCGCAGCAAAGTCAAACTCAAAAAAGAAATCGTGACGATGGGGGTTGAAGGTATTGATCCTCGCCATGTGGTCGGCACTTATGTGAAGCCGAAAGAATGGAATGCACTGATTTCCGATCCTGAAGTGTTAGTCGTCGATACTCGTAACGATTACGAGATCCAAATTGGCACCTTTAAACATGCTCAAAATCCGCATACCGAGACTTTCCGTGAGTTTCCCGAGTATGTAAAACAAAACCTCGATCCTGAGAAACATAAAAAAGTAGCGATGTTTTGTACTGGCGGCATTCGCTGTGAAAAATCCACCGCTTATCTCAAAGAGCAAGGATTTGAAGAAGTTTATCACCTCGAAGGTGGCATTTTAAAATACTTAGAGGAAGTGCCAGAGCAAGAGAGCTTATGGCAAGGTGATTGTTACGTCTTTGATGGCCGTGTCGCTGTTGGTCATGGATTGCAAGAAAGTGATTACCAAATCTGTAATGCCTGCCGCTTACCGATCACCGAACAAGACAAACAGAGCGAACAGTTTGAACAAGGGGTTAGCTGTCCACAATGTTTTGGCACTCATAACGAAGAGCAACTGGCACGCTTTCGTGAGCGAGAAAAACAGGTGCAGTTAGCTAAGCAGCGCGGTGAAGCGCATATTGGCAGCGATACCGCGCAGATCATCGAACAAAAACGGGCTGAAAAGTTAGCCCGTAAAGCCCAGCAACGTAACCAAAAAGCCTCTCGTTAATCTGCCATTCAAGCTTTGGCCTTAATAATTACCTTCATTAAGGCTAGTTCAGCGCGTTAGAAGTAACGCTAGCGCGCTGCTCATGTTTTGCGGCTAACCCCATAAAAACTCTCAGCAAAATTAATGCCGCCACAGCGCCAATCAGCGAGACATACAGCGTACTAAAATAATTGAACAACTCGCCCACGACACCCAATGCCACACTCGCCACTAATGAACTGATACTAAGAATACTGGAAAACAGGGTTGATGCCGTCCCCAAACGATCAGGCATCATATCCTGCAATACCACCATGCCTAAGGTTGCACAGACACCGATAAAAAAGCCATTAAGGATTTGCGCTAATAATAAGGTGGTGAAGGTCGTATTGGTTAGCATAATCAAATAAAACGCCATCCCGCTGATTATACCCGCGCACAGAAGTTGAGTCGTACCAAAACGCTGCGCTAATTTCCCAGCCAGCAACATGATTGGTATTTCACATAACGCCGCCATCCCAAACAGTAATCCTAACCAATGAGCAGGAACGAGCAACTCTTGTGAAAGATACAAAGGCATGCTGGTAATGTATAAATTATTCGCTGCAAAGGTAAACACCATCGTCATACAATATAAAACGATAAGCCGCTTTACCGCACCTTGCTTGGGTAATGATAACGCGGCAGCAGGATCTGAGGCTGACGCTTTTTCAACACCTTTCGGTAAATATTTAGCAATCAGCACAATAGCAATCGTCACAATCACAGCAGAAACACTGAACGCTGCATTAAAACCAAAACTGGCTTTGAGCATAAATGCCAAAGGAGGGCCAAACACCCAAGCTATCGCAATCCCAGCGCGCATCGTGGCCAGAAAGGTGGTTTTATCTGTCACATGGCGATCAGCGTATTCCCGCCCAAGGGCAAACAGTTGACCAAATGACGCCCCACTGACACTACCAAATAAGGTCACCACAACAATCGCTAACCAATAACTGCGAATGAGGGTAAAACTGACCACAGTGATCAAATAGCAGCCAAGTGCCACCAATAAAATCACTTTGCGTTGCCAGTGCCGATCCGATTGTCTGGCTAACCACTGCGACACCGCCACGGAACTCACTACTGCCATCACCATATACAGACTCAGCATCATCGGTGATGCGCCGAGTGCTTCAACAATAAATAAGCTCGATAATGGGTAGAAAAAAGCCCCACATAATCCCGTCACTAAAGCGGTCATGATAAATAGCAAGGCGGTTTTATCTTTATACATTTCAACGTATCCAATGGGAGGAAATAACTCTAAACGAGTCACTCTACAAGGCCACAATCTACCCAAGCTTATTGACATGATTGCTGTAAGTTGCAAGGGAATACGCCGCTAGTGTAATCAAATCCGATAAGATAAATGATGATATTCCAGCCTCTTTTAATACTAATCCGTCAAAATAAACACACTATTTGACAGAAAAGACTAAGCCTTTATGATCAAAGAAAATAAATGGAGAGACCCAATGCGCCCTTTGATTGAAAATGTATTACAGGATCCAAGCTGCGATTGGCTCATCCGTCATTATCATTGCCAAGCCAATACTGAGGAATTTTCTTGTCCATGGCACTACCATACGGAATATGAATTGGTGCTCTATCACAATCCGAACAATAACTTTCAGGGCAATTATTTTGCAGGAGACGCCAGCGGTACTGTGGATAATCACACCTTGCTTTTATACGGGCCCGGCTTACCGCATATGATCACCGGACGCTTGCACCACAAACAAGCACAAGCACTACATTCAACCATCGTATGGTTTAAACAAGCGTGGGTTGATAAGATTCAAACTATTCTGCCTCGAACTCAGCCTATCAAGCGTTTACTTGAAGGTTCAGCTTATGGCTTACAGCTCTGTAGTGCAACGGCACAACGTATTGCTAAGCAGTTAAGTGGCATTGAAATGTTAGACCATTCTTATCAAGCTTTACGCGTCATTGAATCGTTATTGATCATGGCCGAAGATCAAAATGCACGGCGCTTATCGGCCTCAGCCTATCGATTATCGCAATTAAGCGCCGACAGTGAAGCACATAAAAAAGTTCATCTCGCCAAGCAGTATATCGAAAGCCATTTTGCCGAACCAATCAAAATAACCGATTTATGCCGCACACTGCACATGAGTGAAAGTTCGACCTATCGCTTATTTGAAAAACACTATTCGATGAGTTTTTCTGAGCATCTCAAACAGTTTCGGATTGGTAAAGCCTGCGAGCTGTTGGCCAGCTCTTCGCTCCCTATTGCCCTAGTGGCAGAGAAAACTGGTTTTAGCAATCTCTCTAACTTTAATCGCCAATTTAAAACCATTAAAGCAATGACGCCAAAAGCATTTCGCAACCAGTTTCAATCGCCATCGATTCACTCTTAACTCGATATGAATACTCAGCATCACTCCTCATCGTTCAAATAAAATACAAAAAAATATTGAACAGTGTTTTATTGGGGATTACAATGCGCACTCTTTTTACTAATTGGCAATTTAGAGGCCACTGTATTATGAAAAAACTGTCGTTCATCCCAATAATTAGCATCATTGCTACACTTAGCTTTAGCGCAAATGCTAACTCCTTTGGGGACTATTCTTACCTAGGGCTTGGCTTGCAATTCAGTGAGCAAAAAAGTGATAGTTTGTCGTCTTTTTTAGGTTCCGACTACACAGGTAAGGGATCCCGCTCGCTGTTTGGTGTTAATGTGACGGGTAGCTACTCTCCCGACAATATTAATGGCTATGGTAAAGTTGAATATGAAATGGGGACATCTGGCAATACCGACGTATCAAGTACTTTCTTAGGTCTCGGCGCATACAATAACTTTCATTCTGCATCCGTTTTTTATACATTGGGTGCCGCTAGATATACGGTTGCTAGAGAACGTCATACCGAAGGTGCTGGTTCCGATAAATTTGCTGAGTATGGCCCTGCAGCCGACATTGGTATCGCTATTCCCATCAGTTCCTTTTGGTCACTCACCCCACGATATCGAATCTCGTATTTAGATAGTGACGTCATGAACGATTACAAACTCACTTCACAATTTATGTTTGGCCCAACATTTTCTGTTGAACTTTCAGTGGGCTACAATACCTATCGAGATGCTGAACAATTCAACAGCCAAACGGCGCTTAAATTTGCGTTTTAAAAAATACATCAATACGCCATAAACCAATATCGCTGATGGGATCTTCGTCTGTCTCATCAGCGATGTTAAGTTTTACAACTCTAGAACCTATTGGTTTTCATCGGTTAGAAGCTGCGTAGCTGCAATGCCATTCTCTTGTAAAAATGCCAGTAACCTGACCAAATTCTGTACTTGAGCGGTTTTATCCGCTGCAATCACAATCGGCTGTTCGCTGGTTTTGCTGCGCTTTAATAATGCCTCTGTAAAATCCTGCCAAGCGACATAACTGGTACCATCAATTGCCCAATACGGCTGTTGAGCCAAAATATTTACCGTAATGGACTGCGTATTGATTTCACTGACCACAGATGAATCGGTACTCGGTAAAGACACGTCTAATGACGTAAACTTAACCGCTGCGGTCAGCAATAAAAACACCATAACAATAAAGATAATATCCAATAATGGCGTTAAGTCTGGCATCAATGAGGATTCTGTCGTTGGTGGTGTTTTGATCATGATGGATTGACCGCTGTTTTTTCAACGACATCATTGGCGTGGCTGCAACGCCCATTTTTAGTCGTGCAGTCATGCTGTAGCGATACCCCTTCAAGCCATAAATTGACATAGTTTAAAGTATGCTCGAGTTTTGCCATGACTCTATCTGCCCACGCGCCAAGTAATTGAGCTGCGGTAATCGCAGGAACGGCAATCAATAAACCTGCCGCCGTCGTGCGCATCGCAATCCCTAATCCATCTGCGAGATCATTCGGTGTAATATTGCCAGACGACAGCGCGACACCTTTAAACATTTCAATTAATCCGAGTACCGTACCTAATAAACCCAGTAATGGACTGATCGCACCAATGAGGGATAATAATCGTAGTCCGGAATGAAGCTGATGGCGCTTATCTTGAAGCCAAATACCCGCCGTATCTTCACGCAGTCCTTTAGAAAAATCGTGATGAGCCAACAGCATCGCGACCCCTTTGTAAAGCAGTGACCGCTTAGTCGATAACTCCTCGGCTAGCGCTTCAATTTGATCGCTGTGCATTGGGGAAATTTGATTCAGCGCCGCACCAATCGAACCTCGACTAGCCCCAAGGGTAAATAACACTTGGATTAGACGTTCAACGATAATCATCGTCGCGAAAAGAGAGCACAAAAATAGCGGCCAAGCCATCAGGCCAAGCTCTTGCTCAAGTTGAGTCAGTAGTTCCATTATCCTTCCAATTTAAAACGTACAGGGATTTGTACACGGTGAGCCATGGTTTGCCCATTCACCGTGTAAGGTGAAAATTGCCATTGTTTAATCGCATTCAGCGCCGACTGATCGAGCAATTGAGCCCCCGATGAAGAGAGTAAAATTTGCTTAATTTGTCGGCCATGTTCATCCAGCCATACTTCATATAACGCCACCCCCTCAATACCGCGCTTTTGAGCCAGCCTTGGATAGTGAGGCGGTGTGGGGCGCGAAAGAAATGAGGGCGTTTCCACAAGCGTAGGTTGATTGGTTACCCCACTACGACTGGGCGCTGGAGCAGACTCCTTATTCTCTTGCCACTGATTGGTCGATTCTTCCTTGACTAACGATGATGACGGCGCTGTTTTTTTCGCCAATGGTTGAGTCACAGGAGAAGGCTTATCGGGCTTTACTACCTTTTTCGCTTCTTGAGGCTTTTTCTGCTCTGGCTTAGGCGTATTCGGCTTACTCTGCTGTTTAGCTTCAGCTGGCGATGACACTGGCGGCTCATGACGTAGGGTTTGAGGCTGAGCAACAAAGTTGAGCGATACCGAGGTCGATTGATTCCCAGCAGGCATAGCAAAAACTTTGGCTTCATCATCCATCAACAGCAGGGTTCCATGAATGGCAAGTGAAAGTGTCGCCGCAACACAATATCTGGGGAAATTCACGTCGTGCTCCAAATCAAAACTAAGCGCCTTAATGGGGAGATTATTACTCAACGACTAAACAATATCAATTATCAATTGCATTATCATTTACAAAAGATAGCTATTTGAGAAGAAGAGATGAAAATTGCAGTAAAACCTTATATTTCAATGAATAAGAGTTTAGATTGAGATATGCCAGATGAATATTTTGGGCAGAATTAGTCAATGCAATACCATAGTTTCAGATGTCAGAAGACAATCTAAAACTATGGTAGAGCAAAATAACGTTTTACTTTAATAATTAAAACTCATATTTTGCCGTAATTGCAAAATTACGCTTCGCTTGAGAATAATCATTATCTAAAATATTCTTACCTCTAATATCATTCCAGCGGTAGTACTCTTTATCTGTAACATTAAATATACCAGCAGTCAAAGTCAGGTCTTTGATTGGTTTATAATAAGCTGTAATATCAAAAATAGTTGAACTAGATAACTCAACTTGATTCTCTGTACCACCAGTTGCTTTATCATTATTAATATTACGGTTTGATTTTCCCGCAGTATAATTAAGCTTTAAACTCGTTCCCCATGTTGAATCTGGATCATCAAAATTTAAAGCTGCCACAACATTCCATGGATTGATACTATTGAGAGGTCGTCCATCACCATCTTTACCTTCGGTATAATTCGCTGCTAGTCGAGTCGTCAATCCTCGTGGAGCATTCAATAATTCATCTAATTTTAACTGATTAGATAATTCGACGCCCTTAATAGTCGCTTCACGTAAATTGATATAAGAGTAGTAGTTTATTCTCGATTCGACCTTAGTCACTACCTGCTCTATAAAATCATCATAGCTGCTATAAAATAGTGAGAAATCTGTTGCAGAAAAATCGTTATTGTGGCGATAGCCTAGCTCATAAGAAAGGCTTTTTTCAGACTTAAGATTTGAATTGGGTTCATTAACGTAACCATGAGCAGGATTACTAAAGGTATAGTAGAGCTCGGTAAAGTTAGGTGAGCGCAACCCCTGACTTACTTGCGCAAAAATTGCACTGTTTGGATCTAAACGATAAAGAGTACCCAATCGCCCGGTTATGGCAGAATCATTAAACTTGGATAGTCCTTTTCCAGCATTATCGCCAGGATCAGTACTGAATGAATCGTAACGTAATCCAGGTGTTACAATCAGATTACCATTAAACAAAGCAATTTCGTTTTGAATAAATAAACCAATTTTCTGCTCTTCGGCATCGGGTGTATACACAATCACCTGATTTGGTGTCGCTGGATCAGAATTATATTCATTGTTAATGTTTGAAATATCACTGCGTAGTAAATTGATACCATACATAATATTATGCTCACTATTATTTAAAGTAATGAGCTTATCGAACTGAGCTTCTAATTCAATTTTGTCATCGCTATAAAAATAATCTTTCGTTTGATGATTATCATTGTTAGCGGGTTGATAAGGAGGCCTTCCGGCAGAGGCTGGCTGAAAACGCTTAGTTAAACCGTTTTCTTCCTTACTTTGCCATGAGACTCGACTGGTTATCGTATCGGCAAGCGATAAATCAGAAAACCAAATATGTTTTAATCCAAGACGGTACTGCTTGGTAATATCTCGTCCAGTATAATTTTTATAACTTGAGTGAACAATATCAGAGTCAACCTGATTACGCAGCATTTCTCCTGTAAACTCGATTCGATGCGCTTCAGAAAGTTGATATTGTAGCTTCAATAATAAGTCATTATTCGCGCTATCTTGCCCAGAAATTGAATAATTTTCTTTATGATCACCAAAGTTTTTTGGCTCTTGACCATCACGACGAGTAAACGCTACTAAGGTTTCTAAATCACCGCTACGATGAGCAATAGCAACGTGTTCACTGAATGATTTATCTTCCGAGGCATAAGATAATTTAATTTGCCCACCTGTCGTCGCATCCCCTTTTAAAAAATCTCGTGGATCTTTGGTCTCAAAAGCTACAATGCCGCCAATAGCATCACTTCCGTGTAGGCTTGATGCCGCCCCTTTAACAATTTCAACACTTTTGAGCATATCTGGTTCGATGCTAACAGCACTTGAATTAATAAAAGAGTAAGGCCCACCGTCAAAAGCTTGGCTTTGTGTAACACCATCAACCAAAATTTTAATGCGGTTGCCCTCTATTCCTCGAATATTAATGGTTTGCATTCCTTGGCGTGAAGAACCACTAGTCGTTACTCCCGGCGTGTATTCAAAAATGTCCGCAACGTCTCTAACCATAGTTGCTTCTAATTCTTTACTTGAGATCACAGCTACCGAGGCTGCGGTATTATCAAGACTTTGCGTCGTCCGTGTCGCAGAGATGACCACTTCATCAAACTGAGTTGTTTTTTCGGCGAACGCCGCAGGGGAAAGAGCAAGCAATATTGAGGTAGAAAGTAGCGTTTTAGTCAACATCTGAGAGATTACCTTATTGATCAATAACAGATTTACAATGTGCGCAATACTACTTTATACGAATAACAATTACTATCATTTGCATTAACCTAAAATTAAGTTATGATTGTGCTAAAAATAACCAAAAAATTCAATATACTTATAATTATTAACACGTTAGATTTAAAAACTACCGTTTAACCCATACAGTGAAAATCAAAAAGACGTGATAAATATCACAATTAAAGCTGCGCAGTAAAAAATCCAACTCAGTAAAACGCTGGCTTTGCAATCCCTAAATTTATTTACTTTTGTAAAAAAATGTATATGGTACCGTTCCCAGATATTGATCATAAAAGATGGACAAGATACTCATATGCAACTACATCACATCTCAAAGTTGGCAGGGACACTGTTATTGATTTCACTATCCGTGACAGCGTCTGAAAAAGAATTGGATATATTTAGCCAAAGCAATAGCGATAAAGCGGCACAGACCTTAGACCTTGACGCGCCAGCAAAAGACAGTTTCATTTTCAAATTACCAGCCACTCATAATCCTTATCTTGATTATCAAGAAAGCTACGATTATCTGGCCTCTGATGCTCGACCGAGCGTTAACTCACCACTCACGCTAGACGCACCAGATCCCCATTCTTTTAGTGTCAAACCAACCGTTAAAAATCCTTTTCTTCGTGATGGCCAAGAGGATTGTCAGTATGTTGAAGTGGTTTTCGATCACCAAGACAAACAGTTATCGGTCGGTTCTGATAACCAAGGTAACCCTTGCAGTCGGTCGCATTTAACTATCTCGGACTATCAAATAACCACGCGCTTTAAATATGAAGAGTAAATAAGCCGGTTTTCAGCCTTTATAAAAACAGATTATTGATTAAATGTATGATCGCTCTCAATCGCAGGGGGACATATGTCCTCCCTCTTAACGCAAAGAACCACTTAATATAAGCGCACAAAATAAATCACCACGGTAATGACTATGGATCTTTTTGCTCTACTCGATATTAATAACACACTGGTTAATATCCCGATTGGTTCTGGCTACGCCATGAGCTGGATCGAAGCTTTTGGTACAGTATTTGGCTTGCTGTGCATTTGGTTCGCCAGCCAAGAAAAAACCATCAACTATCTTTTTGGTTTGCTCAACGTCACCTTATTTGCCGTGATATTTTTTCAAATTCAACTCTACGGCTTGTTGCTGCTTCAATTGTTCTTTTTTTGCGCGAATGTCTACGGTTGGTACGCATGGACAAAACCCAACGCGGAAGGTGATATTCTACAAGTTCGTTGGTTAAGCAAACAAAAACTGCTGATCACGGCAGGCATCAGTATCGTCAGCATTGGCTTACTGACGGTTTATATTGACCCTTTCTTTTTAGCTCTCGCGAACATTAGTGTCGATATCATGAATGGATTAGGAGCGGACCTTGCACAACCTGTCTTAGAGCCCGATGCTTTTCCATTTTGGGATTCAACCATGACGGTATTATCAGTCGTCGCGCAAATTTTAATGACACGTAAATATGTCGAAAACTGGATGCTATGGATTGTGATTAACATCATTAGTGTCGGTATTTATGCGACTCAAGGTGTTTATGCGATGTCTGTGCAATACGCTATTTTGATGTTTATTGCCGCAAATGGAACTCGGCAATGGGTTCGTACCGCAAAACGTAATAGCCAAACTGTGACGTCAGCAAACCAAGTTCAAGAGGCCACAGTATGATTCAGCCTCACATCAATGTCGCCTATGGCCAAGTCGCCAATCGAGTGATTGTCTGTGGGGAACCCAATCGAGCCAATCGAATCGCGGCGCTACTCGATGATCCTCAGCTGATTGCTGAAAATCGTGAATACCGCTTATTCAATGGTCGTTATAATGGGCAACAGATCACCGTATGCAGTACTGGTATTGGAGCGCCTTCACTGATTATCGCGATTGAAGAGCTAAAGCAGTGCGGTGTCAGCCATATTGTGCGCGTTGGTTCTGCTGGTGCAATGCAGGCTAACATTCAACTGGGTGATCTAATTGTCGCGGAAGCCGCGGTGCGTGATGAAGGGGGATCAAAAGCCTATATTGCAGACACCTACCCTGCATTTTCCAGCTTTTCGCTTCTGAGTCGCTTACACGCATTTTTAATACAGCAGCCCACAGCGGTCCATTTTGGATTGGTTCGCTCACACGATAGTTTTTATACCGATGAAGAACAAAACCTTTGCCATTATTGGAATAAGAAAGGAGTCTTGGGGGCAGATATGGAAACATCAGCGTTGCTTACCGTAGGTCGATTACGTGGCTTACAAGTTGCGTCTGTGCTCAATAATGTCGTTTTGTACCAGCAAGATGTACAGCAAGGCGTCACGCAATACGTTAACGCTGATCAAGCGATGATGGCAGGTGAAAAGCTTGCCGCAACGGCAGCGTTAGATGCATTGAGTCACTGCGTTTAATTTTTCCTGCAAGCGCATTAAGCAGCGGTGACTACGATACCGCTGCTTATCTCATCTCTTAGCGCTCATTGATTTTTACATCAGAGAAGGCAAAACTTGCGGCCTGTGGCTAATCAAGCTAACGTTGAGCATCCTGATTTCTCGTCGATAGATTATGAAAATAACTCCCTATTCATCTGGTCGCTTCCATGCTTACCTTGAAGAACAAAAGCAAGCCTTTAAGACATTCATTTATCAATGCCAAATCAGCACGGCTTATATCGATGCTGGGAGCGATATTCTTAAGCAAGGTGAGCCATTAGAGCATATTTACGTGGTTCCCGGCGGGCGCGTTTCAATGAGCATTCTCGCCGCTAACGGTCGACGATTTCAATTAGGTGAGGCTAACTGTGACTATCATATTTTTGGTGAGATGGAGTTTTTTACCGCAACGCCCTGTCAGTGGACGGTCACCGCCGATGAGCATCTACAAGTCGATATTATTTGTCTAGCTTCGCTAGCAAAAACCCTTGAACAGCATCCAGAAATGATGGTGTATTTTGCCGCTGCGTTGGCGGAAGATTACCGAGATTCAATGGAGATCTACACTAACCGCCTACTTCATCCTTTGACTTATAACATTGCTTATGACTTACTTTTGCGCCAACGCTCAACGATGGCGCTGGGGAGCTTTAGCAAAGCGAGTCAAGAAGCCGAGCGATTTGGCACCTCAAGCAGAGTCTATCGCCGAGCGGTCAACGAATTGATCGCTCAAGGATTAGTGGAAAAAACCGCGACTGGACTAACTATTGTTGATGAACAAGAGCTGCAACGCTTCTTAAATAGCAATCCTCAATAACTTAATTTTACATACCTCACACTTTTTCTTCTCCGCTTACAGTAGGTTTCTTCGTTTCAGCGACAGACTCACACTTTGTGGTTCGCAAAATCGATACACTGAAGTCTAAAAACAAACGGAGTACCCTTCTTTATGACACGTCCGATTATTTTAGATTGCGATCCCGGCCATGATGATGCCATTGCGTTAATTCTAGCGTGCGCTTCTCCATCATTAGCAATCAAAGCGGTGACCACGAGTGCCGGTAACCAAACCCCTGAGAAAACCTTAAATAATGCTTTACGTATTCTTACCTTACTGGGTAGAAGTGATATTCCGGTTGCCGGTGGAGCATTAAAGCCCCTGATGCGAGAGCTGATCATTGCCGATAATGTTCATGGTGAAAGTGGTCTGGATGGACCAACGTTACCTGACCCCAGCTTTGCTCCCCAAGCGGAACACGCCGTTGAGCTCATGGCTAACATCCTTAGACAAAGCGACCAGCCCGTTACTCTAGTACCAACTGGACCACTGACTAATATTGCGCTGCTGTTGGCCACCCATCGTGATTTAATACCGAAAATTGAAGAAATTGTCCTAATGGGCGGCGGCGCTGAAACCGGAAACTGGTCTCCGGCCGCGGAATTTAATATTTATGTCGATCCAGAAGCCGCTAAGCTGGTTTTTCAATCTGGTATTCCGATCACCATGTGCGGCCTCGATGTCACCCATCGGGCGCAAATCATGGATGAGGATATCGAACGTATTCGGAAAATTGATAATCCGATTGCTGGTGTCGTTGCCGAACTGCTCGACTTTTTTATGATTTACCATCGTGATCCCAAATGGGGGCTAGCAGGCGCACCGTTGCATGATCCATGCACCATCGCTTGGTTACTGGCCCCTGAACTGTTTAAAGCTCAAAGATGCTGGGTCGGTATTGAAACTCAAGGTGAATACACGCAAGGCATGACCGTGGTTGATCGTTATCAGCTCACCAATCATCCCGCTAATGCGACCGTGTTATTTGATGTTGATCGGCAGGGATTTGTCGATTTATTGGTTGAACGTTTGCACTATTTTACCACTCATTCATCCGCTTCCTAAATGATGTGATACCCAAACGACTTGGAGTTGCAGATAAACGACTCTCGATCAGCATCAATATTAAAACGAGCTGAACTGACATCGTTGCAACTTCAAGTAGCAAGGGGATAGTGTTAACGGATCAGAGATAATCATAGGGAAGTACGATCAACTCTGCTAGAATGCGCACCCTCTGCAAGGATGAACAAGTACATCACCAATATCTGCCAAATCCTGCTATACCTACCCTATCTACCGTTTACCCTTAGGAGCCGGTTATCATGACTGATCAAGAAAGAATCGAACTACAAAAAAACAACCCATTACACGGCCTTAAGTTAGAAACCTTACTGCAAGAGCTGGTGGATTTTTATGGCTGGGATATTTTAGATACGGCGATGCGCTTTAACTGTTTTCATACCAACCCTTCGGTAGCCAGTAGTGTCAAATATTTAAATAAAACCGATTGGGCACGAGAAAAGTTAGAAAACTTTTATCTGTATCGTTTTAAACGTATGCCTCGCGCTTCCAGTGAAGAGTTCAATATATCACCACGGGCACGTACCTTCCCTCATGGCTTACAGCCAAAAGAGCCGATGGAATTAACCGTAGACTCGATTTTGAAATCACAAGCTAAAGCGGCTTCCGCTCATAAAGAAAGAGCGGCACGCAGTCGCCAAAGCCGTCGTTAAATTAATATCCGATTCACGTTCAGGGTAACGATAACCGCTATTCACTGACTCGCCGGCGTTGATTGATTTTCTCGACCACTTTTTTCGCGACCAAAGGGAATATCCCTAACAACGCGAACGAGAATAAAATCGCTGGCGATAAAATCCCCCCAAGACTCTCTAATTGCGCCAGTTGGGTGCCAGCGTTAACGTAGACAAGGGTTCCAGCCAACATTCCCACTTGACTGACCCAGTAAAAAGTTACGGCGCGAAGCGTGGTTAAGCCCATTAAAATATTGATCAGAAAAAAGGGGAAAATAGGCACCAGTCGTAGGGTAAATAAATAAAAGGCTCCATCTTTTTCTACGCCATGATTCAGCGCTTGTAAGCGCTCACCAAAACGCCGTTGTACGGTTTCTTTCAATAAATAACGCGCAACTAAAAAAGCGCAGGTAGCACCGATGGTGCTAGCAAAAGAAACGATCAGAGTTCCCCACCATAAACCAAATAACGCCCCAGCGGCGAGCGTCATCACCGCAGCTCCCGGTAACGACAAGGCAGTCACTAGCACATAGATCGCTAAAAATAGCATCCCGACCAGCAAAGGCGCATCAGTACGCCACTGTTCAAACTGCGCTAAATGACGCTGAACGCCGTCTAAGGTCAGCAACTGATTAAGATCGAGTGCAAAAAATGCCACGCCCAATATCGCAATCGTGATCAGTAATAACCACTTTTTCATATTTATATTCCTTATTAATCATCGTGATTGCCAATACAGACTTTACTCTTTAGATAAGCAACCAACTCGCTATGACAATTGCACCGTTTGCTGAATGATTTCACGCCCTTCTGTTTGCACGTAATTGAGAAAAACCTCGGCAATCGGGGATAAGGCGCGCTGGCGAGTCCACGAGAATGACCATCTGGTTTTGATCGGTAACGACTCGACGTTAATCACTTTAACACCGTATATATTACCAAACGCCAAGGTATGAGCAGACAAGATAGACACACCCAAGCGAGCTAATACAGAATGAATAATCGCCTCATTACTGGCAATGGTCATTTTAATATTAGGCTGATAGGGCTGTTTCTTAAAAAAAGCTTCCGTCGCATAGCGGGTTCCCGACCCCACTTCGCGGATCAAAAAATCTTCCTGACAAAACTCGGCTAATGACACCCTCTCTTGTTGTGTAAAAGGGTGACTCGCCGCGGCAATCGCCACCAAATCATTGGCCATGAATTCAATCACGTCCAGCTCTAACCCTTCGGGCAAATGGCTAAACACATAAAAATCATCGGCACCATGCTCACAGCGCTCCATCACTTGCTGTCGGTTGGCTATCGTCAACTGAATATCAATCCCCGGGTAGCGCTGACAAAAAGGGCCAAGTAAATGAGGAATAAAATACTTTGCCGTTGTCACCACAGCTAATTTTAATGTCCCTGACTCAAGGCCTTTGAAACGAGATAAACGCATCTCCAATTCTTCACAGTTTTGGAGAATTTTTTTCGCCGTTTCTACCGTGGCTAATCCGGCATCGGTAAAACGAAGTGTTCTACCAACTTGTTGATAAAGCGGTAAGCCTATCGCCTCAGCAAGTTTTTTTAACTGCATAGAAACCGTAGGTTGAGTTAAAAATAAACTGTCTGCCGCGGCAGTAATACTTCCGCCATGATAAACCGCTAACAAGATCTCTAGCTGGCGAAACGTGCCAATATGGGCGTGTAATCTCGATGCCATTGTTCACCTCCAACCAAGTTCACCGAGATAATATAGAGCATTATCTATATAAAAGTTAGTAATTATCTATTTTTATCTATTGTTAAAACAGCATAACATGCTGAAAAATTTGCAGGAGAGTGTAATGAGATTTCGTACAATGGCGCTGCCAATGACCACAGTGATGATGCTGGTAACCTTCTACTATGTAGGTTTATCCATCGGGTATAACGCGTTTAGTTTTCTTGTTTGTGCTACTTTGCTAGCAAGTTATACCGCGTTTGAAGGGCTTAAAACCGCGTTTAATCGTTCTGTAAAAACGAAAATACCAACCATCAGCTTAACAAGCAAGGAGAGCACTAAACATGGTGCTTGATGCGGTGATTGCTTTTTTTATTCTGGGTATTGTCTGCCAGCTACTGGGCGCAAAAATTCCTTTCCCAGATAACCTGTATAAAACCCTCAGTCTGATATTGATGATTGCGATAGGCCTTAAAGGCGGTATTGCCTTACAAGCGCATATCGCAGCAAGTCTTCTCGTGATGGCTTTGATTGTGGTGGCATTTGGTTTGTTGCTGCCCCTGATCGCTTATCCGCTACTGCGGTATTTTGGTCAGTTAGACAAAATCAATGCTGGAGCGATTGCCGCTCACTATGGCTCCGTCAGTGTTGCAACTTATGCCGTCGCGGTTGCCTTGCTCGAAGCTAAGCAGATCCCGTATGAAGCTTACTTCCCTCTGTTTGTCGTGTTATTGGAAATGCCCGCGATCATCGTTGGTTTAATACTCGCCAAAGGCAGCGTATCGCTGATTAATCGTCACTTTCTTAAAAAAGAACTCCTCGCCAATCCCAGCCTATTATTAATGATTGGCAGTTTAGTGATTGGCTATGTAGGAGGAGACACCGTTCACAAGCTTTCGCCACTGTTTATTGACCTTTTCTCGGCTATTTTAGCGTTATTTCTTCTGAAAATGGGCTTGATCGCCGGTCAGCAATTGGCAACACTTAGGGATAACAGTCTGTTTTTAATCAGCTTTGCTATTTTGATGCCGATGATTGGCGGGTTAGCGGGCACAGGGCTCGGCATGCTACTTGGGTTTAGCGCTGGCGGGATCACGCTGATGGCGGTACTTGGAGCCAGTGCATCGTATATTGCTGTCCCAGCCGCAATGAAAGAAAGCCTGCCCGAAGCCAATGCAGGGATGTCGATCACCGCGGCACTAGGCATTACTTTTCCTTTCAATGTCCTGTTTAACGTGCCATTTTTTATTGCTCTTGGGCAGGCTATTAGTTAAATACCGTTCACCGGTTCGAGGCAATAGGTCTCCAAGAGATAACTATCTGTCTCTTCCTCTATATCACGGGTAAGACAAATCAGAAAAGGCACCCAGCGTGATTAGCTGTTGTGCCTTTTATCCATACATCAATGTATCTTCACACTACTTCACTGACGGCCTTTTGCACCATACGATTGTGTGGCTGCCATGGTGAGTTGATCGATGGTGGCTGCAATTGAATACGCCAACATTGATTGCTCGGTGATAACGAATAGCTCGCTTGCAGTGTCGTTAAGTTATTTACGAAAAGAATATCCCCTGCCACCAAAGTATGTTCAAAGCAAAGAGACGGCTCTGTGCATAAATGGTCAAGACGCTGTTCAATCGGCTCCCCACTTGATCGCCCATCCACTTGCGGTAAGCGTATTGTTGAATTTTGACCACATGAGTGACCCTGCCAACGCAAAATATCTTGCCGAGATACTTGGCAATAACGAATCAATGGTGGTAATTCCTGCTCCGCGTAGTCTTGGTGATGCTTTATTGGATATAACGTGCTCTTTCGTAGTTGCTCACGTTCTTGACCACGTAAGGTTAGTGGCGCTAATCCAGCATCTATCGTAGTCATATGGACAGGCGTTTCTGAACAAGCGCAATACAGAGCATATTCATGAGGAGTAATATCTTCGTAATCGTATCGATAAGTTCCATTAGCCATCGCATCGGATAAAGTGGCGAATTGCCAACCAATAGATTGCTGTAGCGCCTCACCGGACAATTTTTCAACAACGCTATCATTACCCCAAATGACAGCAGAACGATGTTGCAGATACCAAGTCGAAAAATCATCCGGATGATGAAAAGGCGCAAAACCATGCAATAACACCGAACCAAACTCTTTAACCAGTTGGCTCAATTCATTAATGTTCAAGACAGACGCCGATAAAGAAGGTGTAGGACTGATTAAACGTAAACCTGCTTTTTCATGATGTAACTCTGCTCGAATTTGGCTGACAACGTGGCTCATAGATTGATCAGCGCAAGTTAATTGTAAATAACACCATGTTTTACCCTTATAGAAAATAGGTAAAATAACGCCTGTACGCTTGAGATGATTTTCTTTAGTATCAATCATGATTTTACCTTGGCTTGCATCAAAAAGTACTGTGCTATGCCAAGGTGTTTTAAATTGTCGCTCTGCAAATAAATATAATGAATACTTTTTTCCATTCATTGGATGCTCATGAATACTCAAACGAATCGAATCGGCAAACTTTTGTTTTAGAAAGTTATCTAGAGCTTTCCCTTGTATCATCATTCCTTTAGCAATTTCAGCTAAACGAAGACGACGCTCTTTGTAAGAAAGCGTTGACAATACATATTTTTGATCTTGACTCATGAATTTTTTCAAACCTAGATAGGTTTGATTCATTTTATTATTCCTAAGTTTTAACTCAGTGAAATTTTCAGCGTAGCCTGGCTCTGAAAACATATTACGTAATCCAGAAAAATACTCGGTATCACAAAGATGCTCAAACTCTTTAAAATCTTCAAAATTAATTATTTTTATTAAATCTTCAGCATGCATATTGACAAGCATTTCTTTTAGTCCATCAGAATACGCATAATGATGAGACAAATCAACGGCAATATAATCTGAGAATGTATGGTAGTCTGAAAAAATATATAAGACGACCCCCGGAGAATAAACCGCTTCAATATCACGAAGACACTGTAAAAAGCGTCTTAACACTAGATATTCCCCCATATCAGGCTCATGGCTGATTACTTTATCTAAATTATTGGTTTTACATGGGAATGCAGGTAATAGTAATTTTATTTTTTTCTGTTCTCTTATCGAATCACGCAGTTGCTGTTTTAGTGTAGCAATCCCTTGATACGATGCATCACATTGCGCAATAATTTGGTCAAGTAAAATAAACGTGATTTTATCTATCTCTGTTTCTCGGTAAACATCAAGCATAACCAGCCCTTAATTATTTTTCATAATACTGAATAAACGATGACAATTTAGGTTATTGTCAACCCATAAAATGGAACCGCTCCCATAAAAGTGGGGTTTAATAATTTAATTATTATTAAATCGAAACCAAAGCATTCAAATTCTCTCTAATCGACTGTGTCATTATTTAGATGACAACGCAGTTTGACTAGATGACAAAAATAGAACCCAAAGTTACCAATAAGGGAACAGTAATGCTTAATGAATTAAAACGTATTGCCATATTTAATAAAGTGGTCGAATGTGGTTCCTTCACATTAGCGGGAGAGTCACTCGGCATGGGGAAATCCAAGGTCAGTGAACAAGTCACTCTATTAGAAAAAAAACTCAATGTGCGGCTACTTCATCGAACAACCAGAAAAATTAGTTTGACCACCGAGGGAAGTACTTTTTATCAATACAGCCGTGGCTTACTGAATATCGCCGATCAAGCGCTGGGGGCGGTGAATCATTTAGCGTCAGAGATATCAGGAACAATTCGTATTGGAACGACGATTGACGTTGGAACCTTTCTGATCAATCCATTATTAAATGAATTTTATCAGCAGTATCCACATGTCAATTTTGATCTTTGCTTAGATGATGGTCTGCAAGATATGGTCGAATCTAACCTCGATTTAGTGATTAGAATTGGTGAGTTGACGTCATCGTCGATGGTAGGCCGAGTGATTGCTCCTTTTGAATTAGGTATTTACGCCAGCCAAGATTATCTCAATAACGCCAAGCCGATCACTTGCCTAGACGATTTACAAGATCACGACTGGGTTTACCTATCTCGGCTAAATTTACCGAATAATATTCTTACATTAACTAACCATAATGGGCAGGAGCAGCAAATAAAATTACAACCTAAGCACACCAGTAATGCGCCGCTGGGTGTTATGGCAATGATTCAAAATGGATTAGGGATTGGCCCTATCGCTCATTTTTTAATTGATAAAATCCCCGGCCCATCGCTCATTCGGTTATTTCCCGATTTTTACCAAGTCAGCACAACGATGAATATTCTCTACCCAAGTCGCAAAAATATTCCGCCTCGTGTACGGTGCTTTATTGATTATTTGATAGCATCACTCAAAATATGATGGAGAATAAATAACCCGACTATTTTTCCTCATAAAATGAGTCGTCGGTAACATCACTGGCGTTTAGATAGTCGATGAGTGGCAAAGAAATAAGCAAATCATTTGCTCCACCATCAACTGTCTTTTGGTGAGGACGATCATCGTCCTCACCGCTTAAAGCTCAGGTTGCACGAATAAACTATTCGATATTGTCTCGATACTGGTTGCTAACCACACATTCAAATCAAGCAAATTATGGATTGAATAAATGTAGCCATCTGGACGTATTAATAACGCTTGGTCAGTATACGGATTTTGACTTGTCCAATAAGGAGCATATTCTGCCCGAGAGCCAATTCGAATCACCTTAATAAACTCTGGCAAATTCAACTTATAATCGGTATCACTTGCGATCAATAATGTCCATTGACGATAATCCAGCAATGAATAAAGCCGAGTTTTTTGCGTTGGCGTATTGAATACAAAATCAAATATCCGCGTACCGACTAATCCTTGTTCACCATAACGAATGCCCATTCCGGTAATATTGCCCGAACGCTTCTCGACTATTTTCACGTAATCTTGCGCATGAGTATTCGTTGCAGAAAACTTGGTCGAGCGCACTAACTCACCCGAGCTGGCAATTACACTCTGGGCAACGGGTTGACGCTCCTCTTGATAGCTGGTTAACAGTGACTCATTCGTATGACCTTTTAGGACCATGTTCAGTTTCCAGATCAAATTAAACGCATCGGCTAATCCGGTATTCAAACCTTGCCCGCCATTGACAGAATGAACATGACAAGCATCTCCGGCTAAAAAGAGGCGATTTTCTATGTCATAACGCTCAGCAACGGACTCTTTGACCGCAAATTGAGAGAACCACACTCTCTTTTTAAACCTTAATTGATGTGGTGCCATAGCACGATTAATTTTTTCGATCACTTGCTCTACGGTAAAGTCATGCGTATCCATTCGGACATAAAAACGGTCGATGTCACCTTCACGAGGAATCCACGCGACATCCGAAGTCTCTGCTTGAAAGACGATAATTTCCGGGACTTTGGGGAAGTCACTGTCAATAACGCCATCAATCACAGCCCAAATAATTTCCGGACGCACTATCTGGAAGGGAATAGTAAACCTCTGGCGAACAAACGACTGAGCGCCATCGGCACCAATCACAAAACGCGACTCAATGATCTCGCCATTGGTTAGCTCGGTCAGACACTTCTCTGGATGAATGACAATATCCTTCACCGATGTTTGACGCCATACAGGGGCATTCAATGACGTGAGTTTATCGTCCAGTAGCTGCTCAAGATAAGACTGACCAAGCATCAAAAAATGCGGATGTAAGCAGCCTTCCAACGCTTCCCACCATGAAGATTGACGGGAAATAAATTGCCCATCTGCCCATACGGAACTGGTATTACAAGGCTTACCCAGTGGATACAGCGGCTCAAACAGATCGACAATTTCTAATAATTGTAACGTTCTCGCATTAAGCGCATCAGCACGACCAACCTGTAATGGCTCTGACGATTTATCAATGATAACCGTACTCAATCCACATCGCTGCGCTAAGTAAGCGCTCATTAAACCAACCGGACCTGCACCAATAATAACAATATCAACTACTCTTGCGGACATTCGTACGACTCCAAACTAGGGTTATGGTAAGGCGGATTGCTTAAAACCTGCACACGACGAATATGCCGTGGGGTATGTGATGTGAAAGCCTCGCGGCCATGCAATAAAGAGAAGTTATCAGTAATAACAATGTCTCCTGACTGCCACTCATGTGCATAGAAGTTGCGTGGGTCATACAAAGCGCGGCGTAAACTTTGATGGCACGCCATCGCTTCACTATCTGAAATGTCCGATAACGAGACATCAGGAGGATTCAATAAATCACCATTGTCGACCACATGGGGTTCGTTATAACGAATAACCTCATAGCCTTTATATGGATGAGGCATCACGATGGGAGAAACCGTTTTACTGTGATAAAACTCCATTTTACGTTGATAGTGTCCCGTCGCTTTCCGCCATAATGAGCGCTCCTGCTCCGAAGCATTGTCTAAGGCAAGCATGGTATGACAAAACGTTGTCCGCCCACCATTACCGGGTAAGGGAGCCTCAACACATTGGAAAATCTGATATTCCGGTACTTGCGGACGATACATACCATCCCAATGCATCGGCATGTAACTGCTGTCGAAAATATGATCTTCGGGCTGCTCTTTTTGAATCAGCTCAAGTACTCGGCCAAACGGCCATATGCTCACTTCTCCCCATTGCTCACAATAATCAGCAAAATCTTCAGCCTGTTCAAAAACCGTAAAGCCCCGTAGGAGCACGAGCTGATGACGCTCAAACAGATGGCGTAAGCTCGATATATCAAGCTCAACAACATGGGTAGAAGAGTGTTGCGCTTCAACCATAACCCCAAAAGGGTCGAGTGACGTTATTTTATAAGGCATTTCAACGGTCTCCATACTGGGTTAGTCAATACTTCTCCGTCAGATTATTCGCCTTCTGTATCGTATTGACTAGACAGCCAAAATAGAACCCATCGTTACTGATCAAGGAACAATCGCCTGAATATGAACACACGATGCGATTGAGATAAACGACGAGGCCCAAACAACGACGGCTTCAATCAATCAAGTTAACCGCGTCTTTCATCGTTCTGAAATGAAGATGATTTGTTGAGAGCAAACACCAAGTCGCTACTGTATCTGCCTGACAAAAATGGTAGTTGACCGTCACTCTCGAATTGAGAACCTCAAGTAAAAAAGGAGAAAACTGAAATTGTAATGTCTTTTGTTTTTGATCCACAGTAATCAACTGTACACAGTCAAAATCTAAAACTTGTTTTACAAAAGGAAAAATCGCTTTATAAATCGACTCTTTCGCGGAAAAAACAAGGGTTAAGAACGATTGAAATTCGTCAAACTGTTCTGCGAAAACCATCTCACCCTCTGACAACACCTGATTGGTAATTTCTTTAGCAAATTGCGTAGTGATGACTTTCTCAATATCTATTCCAACTGAGATACATTCGTCGCTTTGAAATCCGACGGCTGAAACGGCATAGCCCAAACAATGGGAAATAGACCCAACTATCCCAGTCGGCCACATCGGTTGCCGATGTTCTCCGATTTTAATACTCACTACGCGAGAATCCATCAATTGATTCAGCCCACGTTGTGCACATACTCTACCGGCCAAGAACTCACATTTTCGCTTCAATACCGCTTGATTTAAGGTGTGAGGTAACTCGGTATACTCCATTAACATGGTATTGATGAAGTGATACGAATAATCCACGGTTAAGAAATGGATTTCTAAAAAACTAGGCAAGTTTGGAATAAACATGAGTATTTCTATCCAGCCAGCAAATGACAATGGTTAGTATTAATATTTATAATGCAACAAAAACAATGTGTTATATATACTAGGACGCATTTCCCCATTTTCCTACCTCTTCTGAATATTGACAAATTACCGTTAGTCTCACACTATACCTCAAACGCAATGATAATGGTTATCATTAACAAATGTGGGACAATAGAAAACCACAGATTAGCTCGATTTGGAAACGCCCATGCACTCTATAACTGACGTCATCAATGCTTCAACGTTCTCCCCTTTGCCCGATATTGGCGTATCGTTAACCAATACTTCCATGGATGAACGACTGTATCGCTTTGTTAAAAAACAAAGAGAGGAAATTAAGCGTATTATCTGTGGGGAGGATTCTCGTCTCTTAGTCATTATTGGCCCATGCTCGATCCATGATCCTAAAGCAGCCCTAGAATACGCGATGCGGCTCGCCAAAATTCAAGAAAAATATCGTGATAGCTTAAAAATCGTGATGAGAACTTATTTTGAAAAGCCACGAACCCGCAGAGGATGGAAAGGATACATCGTTGATCCTAACTTGAACGGCCAATTTGATTTAGTTCAAGGCCTGTATCGCAGCAGAAAGCTGCTGAAATCGATACTTGAACTTGGGATCCCAACGGCTACAGAGTTTCTTGACACCAATATCGCACCTTACATCGCTGATTTGATCTGCTGGGGAGCAATTGGAGCAAGGACAACAGAATCACAACCACACCGCCAACTCGCCTCTGGATTAGATTGCCCAATCGGATTCAAAAATGGGACCGATGGCAATACCGCAATCTCTATTGATGCGATTCACGCAGCACAAGATAATCATGTACTGATTGTGTCCTCAGCTGATGGCACCCCAATGGCCGCACACACAGTAGGCAATAAACATTGTCACATTATTTTGCGTGGTGGCTTAACTCCCAATTATTCAAGCGAACATATAAAAAATACAGCTGAACACTTAGAGTCCAACAATCTTAGCCCTAGACTGATTGTTGACTGCAGTCACGGGAACAGCAGTAAAATTGCTAAAAATCAATTGAAAGTGGTGAAAGATATCGCTACCCAGCTCATTGATGGAGAACAAAATATAGCAGGGGTGATGTGTGAAAGTTTCTTAAAAGGTGGAAATCAAAGACTTGATCAGACTCTCGTTTATGGTAAATCGATAACCGATGAATGCCTAGACTGGGAAGACAGCACTGTTTTCCTAGACACACTTGCTCAGGCAGTAGAGTATTATCGTAAAGTACACTGTCTTCAATCAGAAATCGCTTAATAAAACAGGCTCTAAGAGCCTGTTTTATTTTGACTTTTTAACATCGTCGAATAATTAATTATCGAGCGTTGCGCCGCCATCTACTCGTAAGTCATGCATAGTAATTTGACGCGCAGAGTCTGACATGAGGAAAAGCACCGTATTCGCTATATCAGCAGGTTCAGCCATCCTTCCCAATGGAATACCTAGACGATATTGAGCAAGATTTCCTTCAATCACTTGTTGCTCACCGTAACTTTCATTCCAAAGCTGTGTCTGCATTTCTGTTCTCGTAGAACCTGGGCTGACTATATTGCAGCGAATACCGAATTCTGCCAACTCTAATGCACAGCACTTGACTAACAGATGCAAGGCAGATTTTGATGCTGCATATCCACCAATATTCATTCTTGGCGTATTAGCGGAATTTGAACCAATAACCACAATATTTCCCGACTTCCGTTGTTTCATTCCCTTGGCTACATTCTGAATAATGCTCATGGCAGCAAAAGTATTAACCTCAAACATTTTCCTAATTTCTTCAATAGGCATTGAAGAAACACTCCCGATGCTTAATATTCCCGCACAGCTGACTAAATGATCAAAACGATACTGACGACAAAGCTGCGCAACTTTCTGATCTAATTGACTATCAAGCAAATCTATCGCATAACAATCGAGCTGATCAGCATACTGTCGTTGCAGAGAGGCCAAATGTTCATCAAGCTTGTCAATGCATCGATCGGTTGCAACCACTCTATACCCTTCGATGAGCAGTCGTTCCAATACCGCATACCCAATACCTTGGCTTGATCCTGTTAGCAATACTGTTTGATTGTTCTGATTCAACCTAACATCTCCTCTTTTATATTAACCACCCACCAAACAAGATCGATTATCATTTGAAACTGATAATCGTTATCATGTATAATCTTACAATGTATTGCGTATGAAACAAATAGCAAATATTTGCCACCTTTGTGAATGAGGTCATTATGAAACGCGAAGTTGTCGGATTCTCCAGAATGGCTGAAGAACTGTTGAGCCAAGAACTAGAAACTGCCCCTTTTTTCTTTGCATCGCCACATAACTCAATGCTGGGTGTGGGTATTGAGCAACAACTCGATCAAGCTATTCCATTTTCTGAGCTAGCTCTTCGTGCTAACCAAATGCTCGAACAGGTGAAAAAATCAGAGAATGATAATCCTGTATTGTTTGCTATCGTACCGTTTGATGAAAAGACTCCAACTAAGTTTTTTATCCCTGAGAAGCTGTATGTCTCCAGTAGTGCACGAGAACGTAAAAATAATAAGGTTGGCGCAAACAAGGCGACGGTCATTTCTCCCCCTACAGGCAACGACTATAAACAGGGTGTCGCAACCTTGTTAAACCTGTTTAATACTACCGATCTTTCTAAAGTCGTACTGTCTCGATCAGTGCGAATAGCCACCGATCAAATCATTGATCAAACCGCATTACTACGAAACTTACTTGCCATTAATTCTCTCGGTTATACTTTTGCTGTCGATATTGGAAAAGAAACTAAGCTGATGGGGGCAAGCCCAGAATTGCTATTGGCGAAAAAAGGTGGGCATGTGGTTTCCAATCCACTCGCAGGCTCACGTCCAAAATCAATCAATGAATCCGATAACCAGATATCTCACACTTCTTTACTCGACACTCAGAAAGACTTAAATGAACATAGCTTTGTCGTGGAAGAAGTTGAAAAAGTACTCAGCGGCTACTGCCGTAATCTCTTTACCCCCATGGTGCCATCTGTGATCGAAACGGAAACGATGCTCCACCTCTCAACGAGATTAGAAGGCCAAGCTATTGATCCAGATATAAACTCACTTCAAATTGCGGCAGAACTTCATCCGACACCAGCGGTATGTGGCTTCCCAAGGCACTCGGCTTATCAAGCGATTAAACAGATTGAAAAGTTTGAACGTGGTTATTTCTGCGGGATGATTGGCTGGTGTGACGCGCGAGGCAATGGTGAGTGGGTTGTGACCATTCGTTGTGCTGAAGTTAGCCAACGAGAAATGTGTATTTTTGCTGGTGCTGGAATCGTCCACGAATCATCGCCACAAAGTGAACTTGAAGAAACAGGCGCAAAAATGAGTACCATTTTAAAAGCTGCTGGGATAAAGATTGACGAATTACTTACGGCATAAGGGCATTCTATGATTTCTTCGACTTCAACACCATTAGACTTTACACCTTGGCCTACTGACTATGAGCAGTACTACCGTAAACAAGGCTACTGGCAAGATCGTACACTATTTGATTGCTTATCGGTAACGACGGTCCAATCACCGGACGCCATCGCCTTAGTATGTCAGGATCAGCAATATACTTATCAACAGCTTCAAAATAATATTGCCCAACTCTCAAAAGGCTTTTCTGCTCTGGGCCTCAGTGCTGGTGATAACGTTGTATTACAGATGATCAATGAAGCTGAATTTTTCTTCTGCTTTTTTGCTCTCACCATGAAAGGGATCAAGCCCATTCTTGCATTACCAGCACATCGTCATAACGAATTGAGCTATTTCTGCCAGCACGCTGAAGCAAAGGCTTATATTTTTTCTGAGCAAATCGCAAATGTTGATACACAAAAACAAGCCCTATTGTTACTTGAAACTTGTCCATCACTAAAATTCGCTATTACATCAGGTAAAAGCACTTATAGCGATATTCAATCGCTCAATACTCTTTACTTGGATGCCTGTTACCAACAAAACAGTAAAGCAGAAGATGTCGCTTTTTATCAGTTGTCAGGCGGAACAACCGGCACACCAAAATTGATACCGAGAACCCATAATGACTATGTCTATAGTGTAATAGGCAGCATCGAGATTTGTCAGTTTAACTCAAGTACCAAATACTTATGCGTACTACCTGTGGCGCATAATTTCCCACTGAGCTCGCCTGGCTCATTAGGGGTACTGTTTTCCGGCGGCTGCGTGATACTCAGTCAAGATTCATCGCCTAAAGCCGCATTTGACTTAATAGAACGCCACAAAGTGACGGTATCAGCGCTCGTTCCTCCTTTAGCCTTACTATGGATGCAATACGCACCTTCAGCTAACGAGGACATTTCTAGTTTAAAGCTAGTGCAAGTCGGTGGTGCTAAATTCAGTCAAAGTGCAGCACAACAGTTACCAGAAAAACTAGGTTGTCAATTACAGCAAGTATTCGGTATGGCAGAAGGCCTCGTCAATTACACGCGTTTGGATGACCCCATCGACGTTATTGTTTCAACCCAAGGGCGGCCTATTTCCCCCGATGACGAAATACTGGTGCTCAATGAAGACGGTAAGCCGGTCCCCCCTGGTCAGGAAGGTCAACTCCTGACCCGAGGTCCATATACCATTCGCGGTTACTACCGAGCACAAGAACATAACCAACGCGCTTTCAATCATCAAGGGTTCTATTCTACTGGCGATTTAGTCAAGATGACTCCAGAGGGTAATATCATTGTTACTGGACGCGATAAAGATCAGATCAACCGTGGTGGAGAAAAGATTGCAGCAGAAGAAGTCGAAAATCTATTATTACAGCATCCAGATGTACATGATGTGGCACTAATTGCCGTTCAAGACGAATTTCTAGGAGAGCGTAGCTGCGCGATTATTGTTTTAAATCAAGAAAAAGCACTTAAACCAATCATGCTCAAACGTTTTCTGCATGCCAAAGGGCTAGCTGAATACAAAATTCCTGATCAAATCCGATTTATCGATAAATTACCCAAAACACCTGTCGGTAAAATTAACAAAAAGCAACTGAGAGAACAATTCTCAACAAACTAAAGAAACACTAAAAAACCGATTTCGGATGAAATCGGTTTTTTATAATAATGGTACTGCTAAGCTATTTCGTAATTCTTAGCTTTTTCAATCGTTTGCCACCATTCTCTCAATGTCACTTTCTTAATAATTTCAGAGAAGGCGATATTGGCACCTTGATTTCGCCAACCTTCGAATAATCTCATGGCACGAATCGAGTCCAAACCAATCAGCATCAAATTTTCATCAACGTCTACATCTTCTATATCGAGATCTAACATTTCTGCGATATCTTTTTGCATCACTTCTAGACTGAGCGGTGCCACGAATTGAATACTGTGATGAATTTCTTCAATCACGCGTTGCGTAGACTTCACACTACCAGCTCGGCCAGTAATGTACGCAAGCATCTGCTGGTGCTCTGCCAATGAAAAATCGGCTACGGCATCACCGACCACAAAAGGCTTAATATCTAGCATAAATGCATCAAGAGCCGTTGAAAGAATACCAATATGAGCGTAAACACCCACGATAATCAGTTGATCGCGACCCGTTTCATTCATCCACTCTAGCAATGGCGTTTTCTTAAAAGCGCTATAACGCCACTTAGTGTAAGTAATATCCTCTTCTTTCGGCGCGACATCTGAAATAATTTCTGTATCTTGGGTCAATCCTGTCCCCCAAAAATCTGTTAATAATGCGCGCTCTTCTGGATCTTGATTCGCTGGCTGAGCCGTGTATACCACGGGAATATTAGCCAAACCGGCGGCTTGTTTTATTAACTGAATATTCTTTATCAACTCAGGGATAGGGGCCTCTGCCCTATCAAAGAAATTAATAAAGTAATTCTGCATATCGTGCACCAATAGCACGGCTTTCTTGGCATCTAGCTGCCAGTTTACCTTGTTGGCTGGAAACGAATCACTTGAGGGTATGTGGTACGCTGCTATCTTAGGAATGGCCATTGTTACTATCCTTGTGGAGAAAAGTTGCTGACTTACTGACGTTCAACATACATAGGCATATGAACAAAGTCGTTCTAATTTGTGTTGCACCGCAAAGCAAATGCTAACAATTATCATTAGCGAGATAATAGACAACCATTCCATTTAAATCAATTGATAATGATAGTGATTCGCAATACATTATCGACTATTCCCCCAAACAACCTTACGTGACCGCGAGACGGTCAATCAGTACCGATGAACATTGATAACGATGTGACGAGAACGAACATACCCAACAAGGGGAGAATATAACGGTGTTACTGCTAGACCATATTAAAGAAAACCCTACGCACAATAACCATTGGAGATCCTTATGCGTCGCTTATCATTTCTCATGTTCGGAATTATTGTTACCCTTGGCATAATAGGATGTAACGACAACACAGAAACCCATTTATCTCCCAGAGACCTAACCATTTCCCAGGGCTGGCCTAAAACGATTTCGAGTAGTTATGGTGAAGTTGTCCTTAGCGAACCACCAAAACGAATCGTTTCTACCAGCGTCTCGATAACAGGAACCTTGCTGGCTATTGATGCTCCACTGATTGCTTCAGGAGGTACTGGCCCAAACACTCTCGTAGCCGATGAAAATGGGTTCTTTCATCAGTGGAGCCAAGTTGCTTACGATCGTAGTATTAAATCTTTGTATCAAGGCGCGGCGAATGCAGAGGCGATCGCCAAAGAGCAGCCCGATTTGATTATCGTTGCCGCAACAGGCGGAGACTCAGCGGTGAAACTCTACCAACAATTCTCAGTCATCGCTCCCACTCTTGTCGTCAATTATGATGATAAGAGTTGGCAAGAACTGGCACGATTATTAGCTTCTATCACCGACAGAGAACAACAAGCTGAAGCCGCGATCAGAAGGTTTGATGCCAAACTTACGGCATTAAGAGATAAAATATCACTACCACCTCAACCTGTCTCAGCGATGGTGTACTATGGCGATGATCGCGGCGGAAACTTCTGGACAGAAAGCTCAGCTCAGGGACAAATTCTAAACGCGTTAGGGTTTATCATAAGTCCGCTTCCAGATAGGCTTAAAAACAACCATCAAATGGGAAAACGCAAAGATATTGTTCCGGTCAACGGAGAACACTTTGCTGATGCCATTACTGGCCGCTCTATTTTGTTATTTTCCGCCGATGACACCGCTATCGAACGAGTAAAAAACAACAAATTCATCGCCTACTTACCCGTGATCAAACAAGGAAATATTTTTCCAATGGGCAATGATTCTTTCCGGCTCGACTACTATAGCTCGATGAATTTACTGACCACTCTAGAATCTACATTTACTCCCAGCGACTTAGAGATGCCAGTAGGCGGTAAGTGAGTTTATCGCCAATCGCATAGACTAGACGATGCGATTGACGTAAACGAACGCAGCCAACACCATTGAACCTCCAAGCCAAAAGAGGACATGCCCTGATATCGCCTCGAATAAGGCGGTATCCGTTAACTTGATGCCACTTGTGAGCAATCCGTTAATTTTTCTGGAGGCGCTAAGGCAGGATCAAATAATGTTGCTTGGCGTAGCGAACGAAATGCAATCACCATCAATATACCAATTCCAGTCGCCCCTAATCCAAAACTCAAAATTGACATCGCCGGAGCCATAACTTTACCCAGTGCTCCTAGTCCTAACGCACCGACAGAGTCACCACTGACATTCTGTGCCGTCCATAAACTACTAACCCGTCCCAACAAGTGATCAGGCGTATGGCCCTGTACTATTGAATATTGGATCAGAGACGCCACAGAACCTAAATAGCCATAGACCACCAACACCGCGAGAAACAACCAGAAGTTGCCAGCTAATCCCATCAAGACTATCGATAAAAAGGTACCCATTGTCGAATAAACCATGACCATGCCTGGCTTAGGTGACATTTTCACCCATCCAGAAGTTAACGCCCCTATCATTGCACCGAGGGGAATGGCTGAATACATTAAACCGACATTCGTAGCATTACCGGTAAACGTCTCTAAAGCCAAAACTGGAAACATGACTCTAACCGCCGTTGCTAACGTTTCTAACGTACCAAACACCACAACACAGCCAACAACTTTGTTGGAAAATAAAAACCTCACCCCCTCATACAACGAAAGTAATGGATTCTCCGGTGTCTGATGAGTCGCTTTCATTTTAGGCAATTTAAACAAAGGGATTAGGGTACCTAATGTGCCAATAGAGGCGGCTAAGTAGTTCCAACTCACATCACCAAACGAAATGATAAGCCCCCCGATCGCTGGAGAAAGAACCATCCCAATTCGCACAGTTAACATACTCAAAGCCGCCGCGGCGGGTAGGTTTTCTCGACCGACAATCACCGGTAGAGAAGCCATCAAAGCCGTCATACCCATCGCACCAAAAAAACCATCCCACACAGAAAGTATATAAAGCGCAGCCAATGATGAATTAGCCAATAAACTGTTCAGCGCTAATGCACCAAAACCGATTCCGCAGGTCGCGCGGGCAATCAAAATCAATTTTCTTCGGTCGTATTTATCTGCCAGCACACCACCAATGAGTAGTCCGACAAACATACCTATACCATCTAAGGCCATAATTAGACCGACTTGCAGGGTTGACCCCGTCATTTGATGGATCTGGATTGGAACAGCAACGGTCATCATCCCTAAAGCAAGAACTGACATCATTCGAGCAATGAATACCATTCTAAAATGGGGGTTTTCTTTGAGCAGGCTAAAATCTAATAGTAATTGGGAGGTTTTCATATTTTTACGTCGAAAGTTGAGGAAACAAAAAAGTAGCTATGAGCTATAAAAGCTTAAAACTTGAACATTCTAACCACTAGAATATAATAACGCCAATGATAATAATTATTATTGGTATTTATAGTGAGTGTGTTTCCACAATTGAGTGCGTACCAACAGGGTCTCAAAACATCTGTACTGAGTACTCTGTTTTCTAACCGACTATCGAGTCAATTGAGTAAGTTCATTTCTCTTACCGTTGCCCTGTTTATTGTCTGTATAGCGAGTTTATTTATTGGGGCAAAAAGCATCCCCCCCAGTGTTGTCATTGATGTATTGTTATCCCAAACCATCTCTACTGACAGCCTTATTATTATAGAAAGCCGCCTACCTAGAACATTGACCGGCTTATTCGTCGGATCGGCTTTGGCTGTCGCTGGCTGCTTGATTCAATCCATCACCCGCAATCCTCTTGCTGACCCTGGGATTCTTGGGGTCAACTCAGGGGCAAGTTTCTTTGTCTTAGTTGGCGTGGTCGTATTAGGCAATCAAAGTATGTCAGAACATCTTTGGTTAGCGTTCTTAGGGGCAATGATCACGAGTATTTTTGTGTATTTAATCGGAACATACAAAGAAGCCAAAGTTAACCCTCTTAAGATGACGTTAGCCGGGGTGGCTATCGGGGCTCTGCTTGCGGGCGTTTCTTCTTCAATCACTCTGGTCAATCCCATCGCGTTCGACGAAATGCGCTTTTGGGATGCGGGCTCATTAGATATCCGAGATCTTTCTCTCGTCTCGATGGCTATTTTGCCTATCCTAGTTGGCATCATCGCAGCGATAATCATCGCCCCAGCTTTAGATAATATTTCTCTCGGTGAAGACATTGCACAAACACTAGGAACAAACGTAAAGTTCGTACAACTTACCGCGTTATTTGCTATTGCGTTACTGTGTGGGAGCTCGACAGCGATCGCAGGCCCGATCGGCTTTATTGGCCTCATGATCCCGCATATCGCTCGTCGTTTGTCAGGCCCCCATCAGTTATGGTTGACCCTATATTCGATCGTACTCGGACCTTTGCTGATCATCAGTGCCGATATTATTGGCCGAATTATTGCCCCCAATGAAATTCGTGTTTCTATTATGACCGCTTTTGTAGGGGCCCCTGTTTTGATTTATTTGGCTCGTAAAGTCACCACTTTTGGTAAACAATAATGCAACCATCCAATACTATTTTGCTAGGTAGCCAAAATGGCTGGCTGAATATCCTTATCTCAAAACGCTCGCTCAAATGGTCTTTAGTTTTATTCTGCTTCACCATCATCGTCGCAGCTTTTGCGCTCTCAACTGGGCAGTTACAGACCTCCTTTACTGAGCTGTCACAAGTACTTCTTGGCAAAGGGGAAAAGTTTCTTACTGCCGTCATCCTTGAATGGCGACTACCGCGTCTCACCTCCGGACTCATCTTTGGTGCCGCTCTCGGAGTGAGTGGTGCTTTGTTTCAATCCTTAATCCGTAATCCATTAGGCAGTCCAGATATTATTGGATTCAATACTGGTGCTTATACTGGTGCACTTGTTGTCATTATTCTGATTGGAGGCAGTTATTTCCAGATAGCCTTAGGTGCGATTATCGGCGGTATTGTCTGCTCAGGTGTGGTTTATTTACTGGCCTTTAAGCACGGTATCGAAGGTTTTCGTCTTATCATCATCGGTATTGGTATCAGTGCAATGTTAAGCGCTTTGAATACTTGGATGATGGTTTCAAGCAGCCTAGAAACTGCGATGACCGCCGCCCTGTGGGGAGCTGGCTCTCTTAACGGGTTGAGTTGGAAGCAAATTATCCCTTCATTATCATTTATATTAGTGGCTTTGATCGCAGCAGCCATGCTGACACGAAAAATGAACATTCTAGAAATGGGTGATGACAGTGCAAAGATTCTGGGGATCAGTAGCGAAAAAACACGCCAACTCGCCCTATTATTCGGTGTCATTTTAACTGCAGCAGTAACCGCCACGACTGGCCCTATCTCTTTCATTTCTCTTGTTGCGCCACAATTGGTGAAAAAGTTGATGAAGGAAGGGGGAGTCGCCCTCATTCCGTCTGCATTAATGGGGGCAATGCTGCTTACTTTATCAGACTTTATCGCTGCTAATTTATTTGCCCCTAATCAATTGCCTGTCGGAGTTGTCACCATCAGTATTGGTGGTTGCTATCTGATATATCTTTTAATTCAACAATCCGGAAGCTGATGTTTTGGTAAATACACTACAATCCACATTTGAAGAGAGCCGTTTGCAAGCCAAAAATATCACGCTCGCTTATCAAGATACTCAGATCACTCATGGACTATCGCTTGACATACCAGATAAGCAATTTACCGTTATCCTTGGACCCAATGGCTGTGGTAAATCGACTTTACTGCGCGGGCTAAGTAAACTGCTCTCCCCCAGTGAAGGAAAAATTTGCTTCGATGGTAAGAACCTCGAACGATATCCACGAAAAGAATTAGCCAAAATACTCAGTTTGCTCCCTCAATCTGCCATCGCACCAACAGGTATCACTGTGCATGAACTGGTCGCAAGAGGACGCTTTCCCCATCAATCTTTTCTACGTCGCTGGACATTAGAGGATGAAAAAGCCGTCAAGGATGCCATTCAAGCGACCAATATAGAGGGATTACTGCAGCAAACGGTTGACTCTCTATCCGGCGGACAACGTCAACGTGTATGGGTAGCGATGGCTTTAGCACAGCAAACGCCCTACTTGTTATTGGATGAACCGACAACATACCTAGATATCGCCCATCAAATCGAGTTACTCAACCTGTTTAGAAAGCTAAATCGAGAAGAGAATCGCACCGTCGTTGCCGTACTGCATGACCTGAATCATTCTTGTCGCTACGCAGACCACTTGATTGTGATGAAGTCAGGCGCGATTATCGCCCAAGGTAGCCCAAAAGAAATCATTAGTGAAGCATTGATCCACCACGTCTATGGGTTACACAGCATTATTATTGATGACCCTCTAAGCCATACTCCCTTGATCATACCCAAGTCTTGATAACGAAAAAAACCGGCGTATGCCGGTTTTTCCTTATGCTTTGAGCGTCTTTTTCTCGGATAACAGTTGGTTAAGTTGCTCACCGATTTTTCCAACATGTTCGGATGTAATAATGTCTTCATGAGAGCAATCAAAGTAATACTTTTCTAGCCCTGTTATGAATGACTGCCAGTGCTGATCAATATCATAGCCTTGGGGTAGCGTTCTTTGAGCGACAAATAACTCCACTCTCCCCTGATACTTTAATGATTGAGCCCCAGACAGCAACCGAACCGCATCCTCATAGTTGGCGGTGATGTCCTCAAACATCTTGGCTCTTTGCTGATCAAGTTCATCATCTGTTACATCATTGGTGGTAAGAAATCGCTCTTTCTCTCGTTGGATTTCATCCTGCACCTCTTCATTCATTGGCCCTTCCCAATCCTGCCCTTCGGGTGGATAAGTATCGAAAAGACAAAGAAAGGCCACCTCTTCACCTTGCTGCTGAAGCTGAGCAGCTAAGCTATGTGCCACATTGCCGCCAAATGAATAGCCCAATAGATGATAGGGTCCATGAGGCTGTATCGCCTTTAGGGCTTTCAGGTAAATATCACAAGCTTCTTGCATGTCTGCTCCCACCGCCATGGCCCCAGAAGGGCGTGGAGATTGGAGACCAACAATAGGATAATGTCCTTGTAAATACTTCGGTAATCCTGTGTATTGCCAAGCAAAACCCGATGCTGAGTTGATGCAAAATAAAGCAGGCCCATGACCTGCACGGATAGGAAGTACGTCTCCAAACCCTGCTAAGGTTGGATCATTACGAGCCTTATCATCAAGCAGTAATAACGCCAGTTTTTCCACCGTAGAATTGACCATGATTTGACCGACAGTAACTGGGACATTTAAGACTCGTCGAATGTCTGCTGCTAGCTTCATAGCCATTAAAGAGTGGCCGCCTAACGAGAAAAAATCATCTTCAGCAGACAGCGAGTCAATGCCTAACACATCAGCAAAAATACCTACTAGTTGGGTTTCTAAGCCAGGACGCGCTTTACGGCCTTCCCCTATCAGTATATCGCTAGGTAAAGGCAGCGCCTTACGATCTAACTTACCATTAGCGCTGAGAGGAAATGCCTCCATGATAATGATTGCGATGGGCACCATATGAGCAGGAAGGTAATCTGCCAAAGCAGCTTTAAGCGCTTCACCCTCGATATGGACATCTTCATTGAGAATCACGTAACCAACCAATTGACGCTCATCGGCTCCTGCCATACTTTTTTCTAAGCCGAAGACTTTGGCACAGACCAAGGCTTGCTTAACACTTGGCAAAGACTGAAGGGCGACTTCGATCTCACCGAGTTCAATTCGCTGACCTCGGATTTTTAGCTGCTCATCACTTCTTCCCAAATATTCTATTTTCCCTGACGGTAACCAACGGACGATATCCCCCGTCCGATACATGCGCTCTCCATGAGTAAACGGATTGGCTATAAATCTATCGGCGGTAAGTGAATGTCGATTAAGATAACCAATCGCCAGTTGTTCTCCAGCAAGATACAACTCACCAGGAACACCGAGAGGTGTTTCTCGCAGAAAGCTATCTAAGACATACAACTGCGTATTCCAAACTGGCAAGCCAATCGGTACGCTATTGCCAAAACTCTCGTCCAGTGATTCACCAAACGCTGGACAATAGGTCACATCAACAGCGGCTTCCGTCGGGCCGTACAGATTATGTAACGGTGCGTTAATCCACTTGGCATAGGCCGTCGATAAATCCTTAGATAACGCCTCACCCGAACAAAATACGCGCTGTAAACTTGGGGCGACGTTGCGATCTTTATCCGAGTTCGCTGCTACCGACGCGATAAACGCAGCAAGCATTGAAGGAACAAAGTGCATCGTCGTGACTTGATAATCTTCAATAATCGACATAAGCCATTCTGGATCTTTATGCGATTCTGGTGGAGCCATAACTAAGGTTGCCCCCTGAATCAATGGCCAGAAGAATTCCCATACGGAAACATCGAAGCTACAAGGTGTTTTCTGTAGTACAACGTCTTTGTGATTGAGTTGATATTCGTGCTGCATCCATTGCAAACGGTTAATGATCGCTTGATGAGAAACCAGCACTCCTTTTGGATTACCTGTAGAACCTGAGGTATAAATAATGTACGCGCCATGTTCTGGGCGTAATGCTTGCTGTCTCGTTACATCGCTATATGGTGTGGCTTGTGGTAGTTCATCTAAGATAAAAAGCTCACCAAGATCGCTAAAACGCTCGCTATAATCAGAGGTGGTGATGATCAGTTTCGGCTTAGCATCGCTGATCATATAAGCCAATCTATCATCGGGGTAACTGACATCTAACGGAAGATAAGCGGCCCCAGATTCGATTATACTGTTAAGAGCAAGACTGAGTTTAACGCTTCTTGGTAGCGCAACGGCAACGATATCACCGATATTAATACCCTGATTAACCAATAAGTTAGTGATAGCAATGACGTGTTCACGCATCTCTCGATAGCTGAAACTATATTCATTATCGACCAAGGCAACATGATCCGGTGTGCGCTCTGCCTGCTCGGTCATGAGTATGCCTAATGTACTATGACGAACTTCAGTTTCCGTCCGGTTAATACGCTGCTGAAGGACGGTTTCTTCCTCTAACCGTAAATCCAGTTGTGACAAGGGAATATTGGGCTCATCAATAATGGTTTGCAGTACTCTCTCAAAACGCTGCATGACTTGCTGTGCAATACCAATAGTGTCACGATACTCAAATAGAATATGGATTTGCTCACCAGGGAGAACCAGGATAGTCAATGGGTAGTGGGTATAGCCTCGGTTGTGAATGTGGGTAAGTTTCGCTCCCTGATAATCTCGTTGGTACCAATCAGAATGATCAGGGTAATTTTCCACCACTAATAAGGTATCAAATAATGTTTCGCCCCCCGCCAACTGCTGGAGTTCACTCAAACCCAGTTCATCATGCTCAAGAAGCTGAATTTGAGTGTTCTGATGAGCTTGTAATTGTTGCAACAAGCTCTGTTTAGGATTCAGTTTCATACGCACGGGAATTGTATTGCTGAACAAACCAATGTGCTCATCAATGCCCTTTATATGCCCAAATCGACCAGAGATTGGCGTACCAAATACGATATCTTCTCGACCTGTCATGCTCCCCAAAATACATGACCAAATCCCTTGTACCAATGAATTGATCGTCAAACCATAACGACTTAAGCATTGGGTTAATTGCTGGGTTTGCTCTGCGCAAATGATCAACTCACCCTCTTTTACACTATCCTCAACGGGGATATCTTCGAAGGCAATCGTTGGTGTCACGTCCTTCAGTACCTGTTGCCAAAGTGCTTGAGCGGGGGCTTTATCCCGCAGTTTAAGTTGATTGACGACATCTGCATATTGAGAGGATATCTGTGGCAGACTTTGATTGTCTTGGCCATAGGCGGCAAGGAAATCAGCCAATAAAATAGGGGTTGACCAACCATCAACAACGAGGTGATGAGCAGAAATAAATAAAGCGCTGTGATCGTTACCATGATGGATTAACGTCGCACCCAGTAATGATTCATTGGGGTTATTGAGATCAAATTGACGAACGAGTTCTTTCTTTTCCACTTGCTCAAGATACGCCTGTTGATATTGACGACTCTCTTTACGAATATCGATACACTTCAATGGCCAATAAGCCATCGCTTGAGGAAGCAATTGAACGGTTCTTCCTAAAATCGAACTGTCGAATTTAGCCAGTAATTGCCGATGACGCATGATCACGGCATTCAGCGCTTGCTGAACTCGCTGCGGTACTATTGTACCGTTGAAGCTTAATCGGGTCGTTGAGTTGTAGTTACTTTTCTCATCTCCCAGTTGTGATTGAAACAATAAGCCCTCTTGCAGCGGTAAAGCGGGAAGAATATCGCTAAATGGGCCAAAGCGATGGGCTAACCTTTCTGCATCGTTGAGTGAGACATCATCTTCAGTAAATTCAGCTGGAACCCGAAGGATCGCTTGTGGCTCTTGTTGCGCACTAAACCAATCCAAAATCGCTTCAAGTTGCTGAGTGATATGGTCGCCAATAACGCGAATCTCATCATGACTGAATTGCGCTTCATCCCAAGTCCAATTAAGAGCAAATTTGGCCTCTTGGTCACTCTCATCGACAAAAACATTGAGTTCTAACGGATGTAACAGAGCGTTATCGCTATTTAAAGAGACCGCTAATGTATCGGCAAACTTACCCTGTCGACGAATGGGAGTCCAGTTACCCTGTTCCTGCTCAAAACGTCCTAAGTAATTAAACAATAACGATGCTTGATTACGCTTAGATAATTCTGCAAGCTCATCACGATATACGTTATCTAAATATCTCAAAGACATATAACCTAAGCCTTTATCCTTGATACGCCGCTTAGATTGTTTTACCTGTTTGAGTAACTCGACAAGGTCGCCGTCTTTAGGTAGAACAACGACGAGTGGAAATTCAGTAGTAAACCAGCCTATGGTTTGCGTAAGGTTCAGTGCAGCATCAAACTCTTCACGACCATGAGATTCTAAATTCAGCTTAATCGCTTCTTTTTGATAACACTTACCTAGTGCAGATGTCACCGCTGCAATCAATATCTCATCAATGTCGAGCACTCGGGATTCTTGGCAATAGCGAATAACATTTTGTGTTAGCTCTGTCGGTAACAATGCCCGATGATGAATAATACGACCCTTTGCCGTTGACGGTTTTAACGGCTCAATAAAGCAAGACTCCTGCTCAATCCAACCTTTCGCTTGCTTCATCAACTGTGGTAAGTGTTGGTAGAGTGCTTGCGACCAAGTATTCAGTCCAGTAACCTCAAAGTTAAGCTCAGGCTTGCTTCCATTGACTTGCGCGCGAACTAACATTTTTAACTGCGGCAATAAAATTCGCCAAGAGACCCCATCAATGATCAAGTGATGGGCAAGGATCATTAATCCACTTCGTCCTGCTCTATCAACAACATGGATCAGTTGGAGCATATTTCTGTTTGGCGCTAACATTTGACCAAATTGTTCAAACATTTCATCAAGATCAACGTATTCCAGATCTTCAACTCGACTCGTTGTTAACCAAGAATCGGTATTTACCTTCTCCACTGGCTCAATACGGTAACCTTGATTTCGTTTCATCAAGCGACAGGCAGAATAGTTAGCGACCAATTGTTTCAATCCAGCTTGAAGATGGACTCGCATCACATCGGGTTCAATCTCGACAAACACACCTTGAACATAACTCGTGTTTTCAGCAAAGGTTTCTTCAAACCAGCGCCACATTGGTAGAGGCTGAATTTCCCCATCCTGATTGAGTTTTCCTTGACGACCAATACTAAGCGGTTTCATCAACGTTGCCATCACGCCTAACTGACGTGCCGCAAATACTTCTTTAGGACGGAGCTCATAACCCACTTTCCGTAATAATGTTCCTAGGCCCATCGCAGAAATACTATCTCCTCCGAGAGCAAAGAAATCGTCCGACGTTCCAACCTTTGCTATTCCCAGTAGTTCAGCAATCGCATCGCATAAGACTTGCTCTTCTTGAGTAGTCGGAGCCACGCTCCCATGGCTAGACATAATCACAGGTTTAGGTAGTGACTTTCGGTCAATTTTACCGTTTACATTAAGAGGAAACTTATCGATGATCACTAAAGCGGCAGGCACCATGTATTCTGGCGCAGAGGCGGAAATATGGGCCAATAAAAGAGATTCATTCAGCTCAGACCGATCCGGATTGACCAATGTACAATACGCAATCAGTCGGTGAGACTCTCCATAACGTTCTGCAACCACCACGCTTGTTTCAACGCCATCAATAGCACTGATTATGCTTTCCACGTCAGCAAGCTCGATACGGAAACCACGAATTTTGACCTGATCGTCACTACGGCCAACAAAGTCCAACTGACCATTATCACGCCATTTCACTAAATCACCGGTTCTATACATGATTTGACCATGTACAAAGGGATTAGCGATGAACCGTTCTGCTGTCATTCCTGCTTGATTTAAATACCCTTTTGCCAACCCCGCCCCAGCAAGATACAACTCACCAACCACACCAACAGCAACCGTATTTAATTGCTTGTCTAACACATAAGCTTGAGCGTTGAGTATTGGGCGACCAATAACGGGGGTGTCATCGACATTGAGTGATGCACTCACAGCATCAACGGTAAACTCGGTGGGACCGTAGAAGTTTTCCACCAACAATTGCGGATAAGCTTTCACTCTCGACCAGAGTTTCTCTGGCACAGCTTCACTCCCGATTAACACTAGTGAAGGGACATGCTCAGCTTCCATCAATTGGTTATCAAGCATTTGACCCAATAATAGAGGGGGAAGATCTAATGCATCAATATGATCTTTTTTGACTTTTTCAGTTAATTCATAGGCATCTTTGCGTTGTTCATCATCATACAGATACAGTGAATGACCACAGAGCATCCAGAGCACTTGCTCCCAAGAGGCATCAAATGAGAATGATGTCGTATGCGCAGCTCTCACTTGCACATCATTCTCAGCACATTGATATTTCTCTGCAAGACATCGAATGGTACGAGCAAAAATGGAATGCTGATGTGAATGTAATAAGTTTAGCAACGCACCATGAGTGTTCATCACCCCTTTCGGTTTACCCGTCGAGCCAGAGGTAAATACAATATAAGCGACATCTGAAGGATCAATATCAACCTTGACACGCTCAGTAACAGCTAGGCTGTCCAAATCAGTCAAAGAGATACAACGGGTAAGGTGATTCCACGGCAAGAGCTCAGGGTTTTCCACCATTACTCCCCATGGCTGGGCTTGTTCTAAAATGGTTTCGATACGTTCCTGGGGATACGCTAAATCAATAGGAAGGTAGACTGCCCCAACTCGTAGGATAGCCAACATAGTGATAATCGTGTCAGCATTACGAGGAATGGCGACACCAATGATATCACCTTTGCGAGCTCCCAATCCCTTGATCTGCTGGGCTTTATTTTCGACAGCTCTGTCTAGCTGAATAAAGCTCCAACTCTGCTGAGCAAATTTTAGTGCCTCGACATTAGGTTTCAATTTAACCTGCTGATCAAATACGGCTAACACTGTCTGAACTTGAGGTTTTTCATTCAACGTCTTTCCTGTAGACCATCGAGCAATATTCGTTCGTTCATTCGCCGGTATAATATCCAGTGTATGCAAAGCGGTATCTGGATTACGGGCTATCTGTTCGACCATATAAGCGAAACGATGCGCATGCAATGCCAGTGACTGTTGAGAGTACTTCGCAGCATTCCCGGTCAACGTTAAGCTCAGTTGGTTATTATTTAGCTGAGGAGAAAACTCAATATCATCAATGGGGCCGGCTGAAAGGATGTGCGTCCGGCCTTTTATTCCTGCCAAATGTATGTCTTCTTCAAAAGGTTTGTAATTAAGAATTGGTCCATACAAAACTTGCCCAACTTTCCCTAAATCTCGTTGAATTTGTTCGGCATCGTACATTTGATAACAACGAGCTTGGCGGATAACTTTATTCATCGACCTAGCAACATCAAACAGTGACATTGTAGGATCGACGTTTACTGTCAACGGCAGAATATTGACGACGGCCCCTGATGAGCTCGCAGCGCAGCTACCCATTCGACGCATAAATGGGAAGCCCACACCAATATGTTGCTCTCCAGAGACTAAGTGTAGGTAAGCAAATACCAATGCCATCGCAAGCTCTGAAGGTAGAATTTTATTACCTCCGCGATTAAGCCAATCGCCACCCTCCAATTCAATGTTGAATTTCTCAACGATATTCGCCGAGCTTTGTCTACCTCCGGTCACTAAACTGAGAGCTTCCGGTAATTGACGTGCCTGTTGTTGCCAAAAATGACGAGCCGCTTGATATTGTTCAGATTGATGAAAGTGCTGATGCTCATCGATAACCGCTTTGAAAGGAGTAAATGGGGTTGGCCCAGCGGTCCCCGCAACTAACCGATTATACTCGCTAACAATATAATCAGTGATGGCGTTAATGCTAAATCCATCAACATCAATATGATGATAACGTTGATACCATAGCCACTTGGTTTTGCTGTTATCACCCACATGAATTAAGCAATGTCGATACCTTGGTTTTGCCTCTTGTAAATTGATCGGAGTAGCGAGATCCTCTTTCATCCATTCAAGAGCCGATTCATCAACAGAAGCCGCTTGAGAGAAATCCATAATCTCCAAAACGTTTTGAGCTTGCTTAGGCTCGATAATCCCCTGCTTAATTTCCCCATCAATATCGAAATAGTGAAAATGCAGTGAATCAGCGGCAAAAATACCGCTATTAACAGCTTGGCTAAAGCATTCTAAATCAATATCTCCATCAAGCTCGATGTAATGGGCTACGTTAAATTCTTCGGGTCTTAACATCAGTTGCTGCCCAAACCAAATACCCTGCTGAGTACCAATAAGAGGATACCGTTCTTCTGGTACTTGATGTTCTTTCATTCATCCATTCCTTAAAATGATAATCACTTGTCTTTTTTAGTGATTTTTTACTGTACTGAAGGGCGGTTTATACTCGGATGTCATGCCAGTTAGCTTCGATATATTCGATGCAGCGTTGTTTACTGGATGGACCAAAAGTACTTTTCCAGCCTGATGGCGTAGGCTTAAATTCAGGCCACAAGCTGTATTGACCATGATGATTAATCAAGACGGTGAACTGATTTTCAGTATTATCAAAAGGATTAACGTATTGTTCAGACATGTCTAACTCCGTTTCGGCGGTAATGAAAAAAGGTAAGAGAGCCCATCGATGATGCCACCACGCCAACATAGACGTTCATGCCCACCATCAAAGACTCGGTATTGAAGATTGTGCCGTTGAGCAGCGAGTTGGTGGTATAGGTCCAAGCTAAGATCGACCATGATGTCTTCGCCACTTCCTACTTCGATAAAAATGTTCAAACAGCAGTGACGCCCCAACCCTTGATGTATCTGTCGGCTCATATCACTAAGAAGATGCGGTGACTCAGGTGGTACATAGTCACTAGGCGGTTTAACCAGAGAAAAATCTGGCCACCAAAATGATCCAGACTGACACACGACCGCTCCAAAACGCTCAGGCCAATTCAATGCAGCGAACATAGCAGCCAAACCACCGAGACTCTGACCGACGACTACGGTTTGCTCGGGGTCTTGACTAATGGTGAAATAACTCGAAATTAAAGGGAATAGTTCTTGTATCAGTGCTTGCCAAAACAGCGGATTACAACTGAGTTCTTCACTTCGCAGACGGCTATCCACTTCATCAATCAACACATATAGGGCTTCTGGTAATACGCCTTGCTGAGTCGCACATGACAATGCGTCGTATATCGGTAGCGATTCAGACCAAAAACGGCCATCAAGAATAAAAACGACAGGCAATGTTTTCTGCGTATCGCGTGTGGTGGAATACAGCCATACACTGCGGCTGTTATTCAGTATCCTACTCTGCCAGTTGAGGGAGAAACTCGACTTAATGGTACGGTTACCGCCATTCTGATCAAAAATTTGCCAATAGATTTGCGACGGAGCATTAGGCATATGCAGCGGTGTTTTGCTCACTCCCCACAGGCAATGATCCAATCGGTTTCTGCCAAGCTCATCACGACAACTCAACGGAAATAGTTTTTTTAACCATTCACGGTGCTGAGCCCTTTTCTCTTGATAACTGCCAACATAACTTGGCTGACATAGTTGATGAGGGACTGGAATAAAAGAATAACCACCGCGCCAAGTGTGCTTAATAGAAGCGATATAAAACCACACGTCCGTACCTTCTATCTGAGAAAGCTTGGCCATAGTAAAACTGTGATGGTCAGTGACACCATTAATATCAATGTACACTTCTCGGATATCTGAACCTCTCGGTTCTCGCCAAATAAAGATCACATCAGCGTATTCATCCTCAGCATTCATCACTATCGGCATCCCTTCAAACGCCATTTGTTGCCACCACCTGTTATCGCCAATATTGCAACCATCGCGAGAAAGCCATCGACAAACCTGATGAAGATTTGGGTTGCTGTGTGCATTGGGTTCTTCAAACAACATGACTATTCCTATTCATCAACCACTCTCTTATTCATAAAAAAACAAGCCAGCGGAATAAATTCACACCATCAATAATTGCAAATACTAACAATTATCATTAACATAACCATCCGCAATAATCTTTTACATAAAAACGGTTACAACATCAAACATTTTCCCTATTTTTAAAGGATTTCTTAATATGAAGCTTATGGACTTAAACAGTGGCAATACCCCTCGCTATACAAGGAGTACTCTTTCTACGATGATTGGCCTGATTTGCCTAGGCAGCGCCAGTTCGGTCGTTTACGCTCAAGAACAGCAAGAAGCGAATAATGTTCGAGCCTCAGAAACGATTGTTGTTCTTGGTGAAAAGTTGGGCGGCACGCTGGCGCAGAATACCAGTTCGGTGACTATTTTTACTGCAGAAGCGGATAATGGCGAAGACCGAACTTACTACGATTTACTGGATAGAGTCCCTAACGTGCTTAACGCCCCATCAGGAATGCCACACATTCGTGGCGTTGATGGACGAGGTGGCGCTGGAGATGGATTCATCTCATTCATGACCGGAGCCACACCTCGGGTGAATACCACTGTTGATGGAGTATCTGAATCTTGGACAGGTGAGGCTTTCGGTAAGGCTGGGCTGTGGGATACAGAGCAGGTCGAAGTATACAAAGGCCCTCAATCAACGAATCAAGGGCGTAACAGTATCGGTGGTGCCGTAGTCATCAAAACCCAAGACCCCACGTTTTACACAGAAAGTAAGTTCCGAGTTGGCTACGAAAATGAGGACAACAAATACCACTTAGCTGGTGTTGTCTCTGCCCCAATCGTCGAAGATAAACTTGCCTTCCGTATTGCCGCTGAAGGGACAACGGGCAATACGCCGATCGATTATTCATTGCCAAACAATGATCAATACCCTTGGGATCCTTCAGAAATAAAGTCTCATAACGTCCGTGGTAAACTGCTATATCAACCTTTTGGAACCGATAAACTCACCGCGAAACTCACGGTCGCCAGCCGTAATGAAGAAGGCCAATATACAAACCTTGTCGATAAAGATGGTGGTAAGTTGGAATACACCGATGCCAGCGGTACTCGTCGTCAAGAAACTAAAAGCTGGAACGTTAATCTTGATGTCGGTTATCTCATCAATGAAGAACTTAAAGCCGATTTCCTACTGGCAAGGCGAGATTACTCAACCAAGTTTAAAGCCTATCCTTCAACGGATTGGTGGGGTGATGTGGACGAGGAGAATTATACTGTAGAAGCTAAACTGGCTTATAATTCTTTAGACGAAAAATATAATGCGATTTTCGGGCTCAGCAGTTATTTTAAAGATCAAAACACACAAACAGATTCACTAAAACGTCTTGATAAAGTCCAAACCCATTCCATTTACTTTGATTCCAAAATCAAGATTGCCTCTCAATGGGGACTGTTACTGGGTGCTCGCTACGAGCATGACAAGCTTGATCGTGATTTTGACCATGCAAGGTTGCCTCTCGACTTCAAAGAAAAAGAAAACAACGGTATCTTGCTACCTAAAGTTGGCTTAACTTACGAGGCCTCTGATACTTGGAACTTAGGTTTAACCGCTCGTAAAGGCTACAATGCAGGTGGTATAGGCTACAACGAAGGCCAAGAGAATCTCTTTGTATTTAAACCAGAAAAAGTCTGGACCTACGAACTCAGTTCACGTTCCACTTTCCTAGAGAACCGGCTTGGTTTAACGGCAAATATCTTTTACAACGATTACCGTAATTACCATACCGTCGTCTATGGAGACAGCGGTAGCCGATTCGATAATTACGTAGCGAATATCCCTAAAGGTAAAACTTATGGTGCTGAAGTTGAAACGACGTACTGGTTTGATTCTGGGTTAGATGTTTTCGCCTTTGTTGGCTTACTGAAAACAGAAGTCACCCAAGGGCCTAGCGGAACAACCGTCGATCTCACTGGCAAAGAGTTTAGCTATGCCCCTGACCTTTCTGCAGGCTTAGGCTTTACACAAAACTTTGACTCAGGCTTATTCTTTGGCGCAAGAGTTAACTATGTTTCAGACTATTATACTAACTTAGCCAACACTGAAAGTACTTCAGCTGGTGACTACACGGTGCTTAACGTCAATGCTGGTTACAACATAAATAACTTAACCGTTCGTGCTTATGTTAAAAATGCGACCAACGAGGATTATGTGTTACGTCACAAGAATGACCTGATCGAAGTTGGCGGACCACGCACATTCGGTATCATCGCTGACTATAAATTCTAAAAGACGCTATTGATTACCTTGGAAAACCAACACATAAACGTCCGATAATTATCGGACGTTTATTATTTAAGTAGTTGGTCAGCAGCAAGTGAGTTCTGTCGTCGTTTGCCTTTTGCTCTAGCAAGGTTTTGCCCAGAAACATGCTGAGAGGTGATCAGCGTAACGCACAGCTGCTCTAAAAGTTGTTAGCCTAATATTTAAAATTCAACGCTAACGGAATCAAGATACTAGATTGACAGCGAGTAAAACCAACAACTTTTCATGCCTGAAGACCACTTTATGGCATATGAGTTAGTGTAAATAAAGTTACTGTAACTAATTTTACGGTAACTTTATTTACAGTAATTGACTAATGCTCTATTCTATTGCTAGTCCGTGAAAAAAGTGGAACGCAATGAAAAAATTTTATAACCGTCAGAAAGAATTAAAAGCTCTACAAACGGTTTCTGAGCAGATAGTAAAAACAAAGGGGCAACTTAGCGTAATGGTTGGAAGAAGACGCGTAGGTAAAACCCGTCTTTTAAACGAAGCTTTTCAGCAAGAAAATACCCAATTCCTTTACCTTTTCATAAGCCGAAAGAGTGAAAACTCCTTAGTGGCAGAATTCGCAGAAATCATCAATAGTGAGCTTGGCGTTAAGTTTTTCCAGCCCCAATCACTGCGAGATATCATCGAGTTCTTGTTGGATTACACAAAACAAAAACCTCTGACCATCATCATTGACGAGTTTCAAGATATCGACATAGTCAACCCTGCTCTATTCTCCGATATTCAAAATTTATGGGATGCAAACAAGAGGGACTCAATGATGCACTTAGTGTGTTGTGGCTCCCTCTACAGCATGATGACAAAAATTTTCAAAGGCAAAGACGAACCTCTATTCAATCGTGATGATAGATTCTTTAAAATTCAACCTTTGCAGCCTTCTTATATCGCCGAGGTAATGAAAGATCACGATCAATTTGATGCTGAAAACATGCTTCGATGGTGGTGCCTGTCTGGCGGAATACCAAAATACCTCGAGTGGTTAACCCGATTTTCTGCTGAGAACGATGACCTATTTGAGGCGGTAATCTCCGAGTTTTCACCACTAATAAAAGAAGGCACTCATCGACTCGTTGAAGATTTTGGCTCAGAGCATCGAATTTACTTCGATATTCTTGGTGCGATATCAAAAGGCAATACAAGCCGTGCTCGAATTGAAAACTTCTTAGGTATGAGTGTCGGTGTTCATCTGGAAAAGCTTGATGAAGTTTTTGATGTTATTACCAAAAAGCGCCCGATTAGCTCTAAAGAGAACTCACGAGATATTCGTTACTCTATTTCCGATCCATTTCTAAACTTTTGGTTTCGATTCATTCATGCCAACAAAAGTGCTGTTGAGATGGAGAACTACGAATACATCCGAAGATATATTGAACGAGATTTCACTGTGTACTCTGGTCTGGAATTAGAGAGCCTGTTCGTCGCGATATTGGTTGAATCAAAGCAGTTCGCAAAGATTGGTGGATACTGGGATGCAAAAGGTCACAATGAAATCGACATAGTGGCTATTAATGACTTAGATAAAAAAATACTCATTGCCGAAGTAAAGAGACAGCAAAAACGTTACAGTGAGGCCAAATTAATAGAGAAATCTCACTGCCTTTTGCAAAAGTTAAATCTAAAAGGTTATGACATTGAATATCGTGGATTTTCATTGGATAACTTAGTTGAAACAATGAAAGAGTATCAAGCGTAATCAACACCAATTCGCTTTGGTACCACCTCAGACGCGGTGATAAGTTCAGAGATCGAATGCATACGTTGGTAGAAACCTGCAAGAAACGTGGACTATCCAGCCTGTCTGTACTGACGCAGATCGTACAGGCGGTCTCGGCTCGTCAAGCATACCCAAACGTTATTGGCCTGTAGACAAAAGTCACTGTGTCGAGTGATGCTTTGTTTCGCTAACAGTTCACCATTTGACTCTCTTCCTGTGGCACGCCGAACGGTTTATCGTTTTGCGTATCCTACTGCTGATGTAACCCAGATAACTCAAGCCACCTCTCGGCTAGCTGAGCAGTTATTCCAAGAGGATGTGAGGTTTTATAAAATTGGTGTTGGGCTGGTTGACTTAGTTGACGGGCAGCATGAGCAGCCCGAACTATTCAACCTGACCCCGAATAATCCTAAGCTTATGAATGTGTATGACACGTTAAACAATCGATTTGGGAGTGATACTATCTTCCTTGCTGCTCAAGGCATAACTCAAAAATGGACAATGCGGCGTGAAATATTATTGCCTCAATACACCACCCGTTGACAAGATTGACCAAAAATTAAATGCTGATAGTGTGAATTATGTTCTACCTAATACAAAGCTAGCTTGGTTTTGCCCCAAAGCGTGTTGTGAACCAAAGTACAAACTTAGACTCTCAGCTGGTTCTGATATACAAAAATAGTGATTGTCAAAAGGCAAGAGCTGACCCCGTTACTTCCTTCTAACTTCATCAGAATGTTCTGCGCAGGAATAAACTTCCCCAGCAAAAAGCTAATTAACAGTTTGAAGATCACACCGAGTTTTCAGAAGATGTACGTCTCTAGAGTTAGTGTTCCTATCTAGTTTTTTTAACACGCTTTGTTGCGTCTCCGGTGTCCAGAATATTTTTAAGTACTTCCTAGCCCTAGTTACAGCCGTATAGAAAATGCTATGAGAAACATCATCCTCGTTCGCATCTGTGATGACAATTTTCACGGACTCATACTCTAAACCTTGTGCTTTATGGATTGAAACCGCATAGGCTACTTGGAATGGCACCGTTGTGTTGTGTGAGTCGTCATCCTCATCGCTGCTACTAGGAAGGTCAAAAACAGTAAACCTCACTACAGAATCAGCTATCCATTCTAGATCTTCAATATGATATACATCAAATTCACTTACAGGGCGGTCTAACCACACATCAAATTGAATCCACCCCGGAGCTTGAACTATAGCTTCTATTCGCCCTTTTAGGTTATTGTAAATTACTGGACGAAATCGATCTGTGTCAGAGAATAGAATTGGATCCCCAACTTTAAAAATTGCCTCACGCCATGAAAATGCTTGGTTTTGGTTACTACTTTGCATGAAACGATTTACGTTATTTATACCGTAAAGGCCATCATAATTCAGGCAAAGTACTATTTCATCTGACGCATTTTTATCAAAAAGTTCGCTATTTAACAGGGTTGAATAACCATTCTGAGCCATGCATTCAGCAATATCGTCCTCAATATTCCTCACTTTGTTCCAAAAACCCAACAAAGATTCGCTACTTGTACGATAAGGTGTTTTTAGTTCAAATATTGAGTCTCCAGGGATAAAAGAATTTATTGCCCAAAACCAGTTACCAAATTGAATTGACTCAATCTGGTAACTATCGCCGACAAGGATAAGTAACTCAAACGAGGTTTTTTCTAATATTGTAAGTAAATCAGCATTGCTTACCGTGCTGCACTCATCAATGATAAGAACATCATAAGCAGTATTGTCCTGGCTATAAGTGTGACTTCTAATAGTTTTGAAAGTAGAGTTTTGTGCACTGACTTTTCGTTTCAAGTTGTCAATTGCCGGGTTAGTATGTGCGAGAAATAGCTTTTCTTTGTCATTAAAGTAGCTAGCAATATGGTCGACCATAGTCGACTTACCTGTTCCAGCTGCACCATAAATTAAAGCTACACATGATCTACTAAATAACTGAACTAAAGCATCTTTTTTCAGTGGATCGTCAATGTTGCGAGCTGTTTCCAACAACCAACGTTCTACGGCTTGAGTGTAACCTTGTACACCTGATGAAGACTTTTCTTGTAACTTTCTGACAATTTCAGCAGTGTCAGTTTCGTATCCTCTTATGAATACATGCCCTTTGTCCAATATCAACTGTCGGTGTGTATGTGTGTGATAAAGCTTGCGATTAAAAGTGGAAATCAAGCTGCTGGTATCGCCATAATGCACTAGATCGGCTATCGGAGTATAGAGAATACCATTACGTTCAACATTATTCTTGACTTGCCTTACCATCAATTCATGTTCTCTATTCGTCGTATCTAGACTTTCTACCAAATCCCAATATCTCGGATTGTGGCCCGGTAAGGAAGTGCAAAAAGGCATTTGATCAAACGGTATACAACCATACTTAAGGCTAAGTCCAGATAGATATTTACATGGGTTACGATCAAGCTGTGACTTTAGCGTTTTGTTGTACATTCTTAGCATCAAATAGCGAACTACGTTGTATCCTGCGGAGCGAGATCTCACTATATTTCGCGCTACATCTAGCACTGGAAATACTCTTAAAGATGTAGCACCTTGCGTACCAACCGTTTTAAGAGAGTTATACGATTGATCTGACATATCAATTAAGTCTAATAAGTTCACTGCCTCATGAGTAAGCATGTTCATGAGAAAACGATATTCAGGCGAGTTTGTGCGCACACCTAGTGGTGCATTAAGCAGTCTTGCTAAGTTATCAAACTCACAAGGTCGAATAGAGACTTCCCACTCCCGTATGATTATGATCGGCATTGTATAGCCTATAACTGATATGCTGTCCTGTTGAAGTGTCAGTATTGCTGCATAGTTGTCGGAAATGTCTATGTGTGTGAATGCTATTACACGATCTGCTTTAGTTGCTCTATTTACTGCTCTGTAAAATGTAACTTCATAGAAGATGCGCCCGTGACAGAAGAAAGGCTTTGTCTTATGTATATAGTACCTTTCAGGTGCTAGTAACTGATGATTGTAAGTGCTTGGATGTTGATTAATTCTTTCTGCTATACGTTCATGGTACTCTCGAAGTGAAGGATCTAGGTCAATAGGAAAACTTTCTAGATTCTCGAGAATAGATACATTGTATTGTTCACTAAGGAGATTTTTACTTCGGAGTAGATACTCGTAATATTTCAGCATCAAACGTTCAGAAGCATCACCATCAAAGGTGTAATGAGAGGTACTCTTTTGGGTAAGTTTATGGAACTTAGCTAAAAAATTTAGTTTTCCATTCCGCTTTGCATATTCGAGGGCTGGACCAACTTTGTTATAGTGAAAATCACTCTGTAACGTTCCTGCTTGTGTGAATACCACAATACCTTCGATGAGGTTTCTTAGTTGCGAAAGAATGTTTTGTGCTAACAAAGACCTGTGACCGCTCAAAGTTGCTATGTTAGAGCAGATAGCTTGATTAGCACTTATTATCTGGTTTTCGATTGATGCCATTGTGTAGCAGTTCCTTTACAAAGTCAGTTAAAGCTTCCAAAAGAAACCGACAGCGTTGTCTAGGAAACACAATTAATTCTCTTCGCTTCACCAAATTTTATAACGGCCACAAGCCTTCTCTTACTTGTATCCATTAATTAACCAAGATCACACGCTTGTCGATTTAACCAGCATAGCCGCATACTCAATGACACACTGTGCTCAAAATCGCACAAACCACTATAATGGAACAATGACTGTCAAAATGCTGAGTACCAAGCTATTGATACACTTAAAAATACAGGGGCGGGACTTGCCTTTTGCTTAGCTAAGTTTTCCCTAATTTAACAAAGCTACCAACCAACTTTTGTCCAAAAGTGAGTTTCAAACTTTGTTGTCATAAACTTTAATATCTTCCGATACGTTCATCCCCAATCACATAGACAGACTAGGTAATTGGGGTGAACGAACGTAGCTAACATTTCTGCACGTTCAAGTTGGCAAGGTATATTAGAAAGGGAACTTACTTCTCTTTACCAAACACCGTATTCTCTTGCTCCAACACGCGGATAAAAGTTGTACGCTTAGTGAGCTCGCGAAGCTCCGCTGCGCCGACATAAGTGCAGGTTGAGCGCACGCCGCCGAGGATGTCTTGAATGGTGCCGTGCACACTGCCGCGGTATGGCAATAATACGGTTTTACCTTCCGCAGCGCGGTAACCTGCTACGCCGCCAGAGTGCTTCTCCATGGCGCTCTTTGACGACATGCCATAGAACTTCATAAAGGTTTCGCCGTCTTTCACCACCAGCTCACCGCCCGCTTCTTCATGACCGGCTAACATACCGCCTAGCATGACAAAATCAGCGCCGCCGCCAAAAGCTTTCGCCACATCGCCCGGACAAGCGCAGCCACCGTCACCGATGATACGACCGCCTAAACCGTGGGCAGCATCGGCACACTCAATGATCGCTGAGAGCTGAGGGTAACCCACACCCGTTTTAACCCGTGTGGTACAAACCGAACCTGGACCAATACCAACTTTAACAATATCCGCGCCAGCGAGGATCAGCTCTTCACACATATCCCCTGTCACTACGTTACCCGCTGAAATCACTTTATCAGGGAAGGCAGCACGCACTTGCTGTACGTAATCGACCAAATGCTCTGAATAACCGTTAGCAATATCAATACAGATAAACAGCAGATCATCCGATAATGCCATAATATCTTGAGTTTTCTGAAAATCTTGCGGTGAAGTGCCGGTAGAAACCATCACCTTATTTAAGGTTTCACTATTCGCCGTTTGCACAAAGTCAGCCCAATCTTGCACTGTGTAGTGCTTATGAATCGCGGTCATGACCCCATGTTCAGCGAGAGCTTTCGCCATCGCGAAACTGCCTACCGAGTCCATGTTGGCGGCAATCACAGGCACGCCAGACCATTGACGGCCACTATGCTTGAAGGTAAAATCGCGGGTTAAGTTAACTTGAGAACGACTTTTGAGAGTAGAACGTTTCGGGCGAAACAGGACATCTTTAAAACCTAACTTAAGTTCTTGTTCGATACGCATGGTTATTTCCTTAGTTAATTCACTGTTTGTGCCTTAGCGCAAGGGTGCGGCATACCCAAGTTGGCAGACCTGAGTATGTTTCGGACACAAAAAAACCGGAGCGTTGGCAGACGCTCCGGTTTTCAGCATTATAGGGCGTGATTTCTTTCCGGCAAGTCTGATATTTCACTTTTTTTTGTGCTACGCTAGCGAAGATTTCATATCCTTTATCTAACGACACCCTCTCCTACGCAAACAAAGTTCATTAATCACGTTAAATCAACAAGTTAACACCAACTCTTCTAAATGTGTTTTATTTAACGCTTTGGGCAACAAAACCCACTTGCGGCGTTTTATGTCTGATCTTTAGTAAAAGTGTGATGGCAGACCTCGTTTGCAAACGGTTGCGACAACGGTTTCTTGAGATGAATGTGACTGAAACACTGGCTGAACCACTCTATCCCAGAGAAAAAATGGGGTTTATTTTTATTACGATTAGGTTTATACCGAGAACAATGATACTCATTAGTGCGTACTATTTTGACTCGCCTGATCTTATTTGAGGAGACAGCACCATGATCAATGTCGCTTTTTTTAGCGCGAAAAACTACGATGAACTCTCTTTCAACCGATTTATTGACCCTCAGCAGCTCACCTTTCATTTTCATGATTTCCGTTTAACCCAAAAGACCGCACAAATGGCTAAAGATTGCCAAGTTGTTTGCGCTTTTGTAAATGATGAATTGGATGCAGAAGTGCTGCAAACACTCTATCAAGGTGGCACTCGTTTAATTGCTATGCGCTGCGCCGGTTTTGATAAAGTTGATTTGGCAGCAGCGAAACAATTAGGTTTACAGGTAGTGCGGGTCCCTGCCTATTCACCAGAAGCGGTGGCTGAGCATACCGTGGGCTTAATGATGTGCCTTAACCGTCGTTTTCATAAAGCCTACCAACGCACCAGAGAGGCGAACTTTTCTTTAGAAGGTTTAGTCGGCTTTAACTTTTATGGTAAAACCGTTGGGGTGATTGGTACGGGGAAAATTGGGGTTGCCACCATGCGGATTTTAAAAGGGCTTGGTATGACGGTGCTTTGCTACGACCCTTATCAAAATCCAGCCGCGCTTGAATTAGGGGCAAAATACGTCGAGCTGCCTGAGCTATACGCTAATAGTGATGTGATCACTTTGCACTGCCCCATGTCGAAAGAAAATTATCATCTGCTTAATGAGCAAGCATTTAATCAGATGAAAGACAAAGTGATGATCATCAACACCAGTCGTGGAGAGCTGCTTGATTCTGCGGCGGCGATTGAGGCGTTGAAACGTGGTCGTATAGGCTCATTAGGCCTAGATGTGTATGACAATGAGAAAGATCTGTTCTTCCAAGACAAGTCTAATGATGTGATTGTTGATGATGTGTTCCGCCGTCTATCATCATGCCACAATGTACTCTTTACCGGACACCAAGCTTTCTTGACCGAAGATGCGTTAAATAATATCGCGCAAACCACGTTAAATAATATTCTAGTATTTAGCCAAGGTAAGCTATCCGGCAATGAGTTGATCAACGATTAACTAAACGGCGTAAATGGGGAATGAGATCGCTCGCGATGAGCCCTCTTTCGCCATGCTCATGGGCGTTTTGATCCGCCGCTTGACTGTGGATCAAAACCCCTACTTTAGCCGCATCAAACAAAGAGAGTCCTTGCGCAAGTAGGGAAGCTATCACCCCAGTCAACACATCCCCCATACCACCACTCGCCATGCCGGGATTACCCGCCAAGCAGACATACAGGCTTTCCCCGTCATAGACTAAGGTACCAGCGCCTTTTAATACCACAACGCCGCCGTATTTTTGCTGTAAGGCGCGTGCGGCCTGAAAACGATCGGCTTCGATAATTTCAACATCGGTCGCGAGCATTCTTGCGGCCTCTGCAGGGTGAGGTGTGATAATTCGCTGCTGATCGAAACAGGCGGATTGAGCAAGAAAAAACAACGCATCCGCATCCATTATTTTCGGCTTATTGAGGCTTTGAACTTCTCTGATGAGCTGTTGCGCTTTTTCATCTCGTCCTAAACCAGGACCAATGGCAACCACGCTGCACCATGCTAAACGTTGTTCAAGCAAACTGGCATCCGACCAACTGGCGACCATCACCTCAGGGCAACTGACCAACATCGCTGTGGTATTCCCGGGGTGAACCAAGGCTGCGTTCAGACCACTTCCCGTTCGCACACATGCCTGCGCGGCTAAAATGGCGGCGCCACCCATACCACTATTACCACCAATAAAGAGCGCCTTACCATGCAAACCTTTATGAGCGGTCCTTGATCTGGGCTGTAAGTAACGCTGAGGTGACTTGACATCGATAGCTTTCAGCGTAGGGGAGTTTTGCGCATTAAAAGCTTCTTCGATGCCTAACCCTGCAAAATGCAGATGGCCAACATAATCCCTCGCTTTCCCTGTCACTAAACCTTGTTTTAAGCCGACAAAACTCACCGTATGCTGCGCATAAATAGCACAACCAAGCGCACATCCTGTCAAAGCGCATAACCCCGATGGCACATCAATCGCAACGACAGGGGCTGAATGGTCATTAATCGTCTCGATCACCGCTTGCAATTTAGGACGAACGGCTCCCTTAATACCAATGCCTAGTAATCCATCAATAATCACATCGATATGATCTGGAATAGTATCGCTACAAGGAAAAACTTCTCCGCCACTATCTAACCAGTGATAATAAGCTTTTCGTGCATCATCACGTAAACATTCAGGATCGCCGAACTGCCATACCGTGACTTGAATACCCACCGATTGAGCCAGCCGTGCAACAATATAACCATCGCCACCATTATTGCCGCTGCCACAACACACTAACCAGTGATGAGAAGCCGGATACTGAGCTAAAGCAATGGTAAATACCGCTTGGCCAGCACGCTCCATCAACCGAAATATTTCTAAACCTTGCGCCTTAGCGGCTAACTGTTCACCTTGTTTGACTTGCTGTGGGGTATAAAAAAGTCTGGGCAAAGGCATGATAATTTTCCTACAACACTAGATGAGACACATCGCGTTAACTTACTGTCGAGATTGTAAAGAGGCCAACGCCTCGGTGGTGGCATCTTGAATAGACAGAAAAAGAGAATTGATTTTTCCTGTCGGCGTACGCATCGGGTTAAGAGTGATATTTTGGTACATAAAATCCGCTTGTTGGGTAATGGGCCGGACATTACGACACTTGAAGAGATAAGGGCGCTGCTGCCAAGTGATGAAACTGCGACAGCCTAAGTCATAAACGGGCTTGGTTTTTAATTTAAACCAGTCTGACGGGATTTCAGGGAAAATAGCAAAGATAGATTTGCCAATCACATCATGACCATGCTTACCACTGTGATGGGTCATAAACCCATTCCATACCTGTACTTCGTAGTCTCGATTTAAGACGATTAATCCCATATCAACGTTCTGGACCATGTCCACCATCCAGTGGAATTGCTCAAATTCAGCAGGGAGAGAAAGCATTAAAAATCCTCCATTAGATAAGCCAGTTTATTATCGAGCAACGGCAACGACTCATCGACAAACATAAACAGCAGATCACAACGAATTGAGGTGCCTTCAATATTGTAGCTGACCTCAAAGGTCATGGTTTTGGTAAATGAACCTGCGGTTGATTGAATCACCGAGTCTATCGAAATATGTTGACCAAGTAAGACGGGAGAGCTTTGAAAAAAGCGTACTTCCGATTGTTGACCGAGCCCATTAAGAAATGAGCCGACCAAAATATTCGAAACGTCCATTAATAATTCAAGCTCTTCCAACTCTTCGCTGTCCACCGGGACTTTCATTAATTTTTTTAAATCCGCGACACTGGAGTCACTGAGTAACACCAAAGCCTCTCCAGCAATCCCTTCACCACTAAAGCCCTGACAAACACCAGAAACCTGAACATTATCGGCCAGATCACGCAAAGCCATATGCAGTTCACTGACTTCTAAGATATTGATATTAGGTAAAGGTAACTCAACAAACACATCAAAATGGCGTGCCAACGCGTCGGCCGCTTGACCAATCGATACGTTAGCCACTTCCATGTAAACATCACGACGCCGTAAGATAGGCAGATCAATCGAAACTGGCGTGACAATACGCGGCTGCGTCGGCGGCTCAACCAGCTCACGCAGAACATCGTTTAAGATCGTTTTATCAATAGGTTTTTGAATAAATGCGCGAGCACCGAGCGCCATCACTCGCTCTTTGGCTTTGGGTTGGATGTCACCAGAGACCACCACCACGGGAGTCTGATCACCACGCGCTCGCATCGCTTCAAGCGTTTCAAAACCATCTAACTCTGGCATGGTTAAATCTAAGAACATTAACTTAAACGAGTGCTTATCAAGCTGCTCCAATGCATCAACACCATGTACAGCAAAGGTGATGTCTGCATTCAACGAAGCGGGTAAAGAACGAGCCATTTGTTTTCGGGCTAATGCAGAATCATCGCAGATCAACACTGGGTAAGACATACCACCACCTATTGTTAGCTTTTATTAATTAAAAGTGTATACCCAAATCGAATCAGCGTACTAGGTTATCGTGATTTAATTATTGATAAATGGCACTTTTTAAAAACCATTTGATGACGTTACTCGATACGGTTAAGTCATATAGCCAAGCTATCCGTAAGCTTAACATCACGATTTAGTCATTGGCGAAGGAGCGGCCCGTTGACGGGAGCGAAGATAAAAGCCTAATGACGTCGCCGCGATAGAGAAAATTAAATACGAGAGTGCAAAGATCGCAGGAGAAGTCATCCAACCCATCGCCATCCCCCAAACGACACCAATAATGGTGATCGCAAACTTAAATAGTAAACCGCAAAAAAGCAGCAGTAATCCTTGTTCGGGAAATCGTGCGCGACTAAACGCCAAACCATAACACCCGGCGACGGCCGTGATAGCAGTAAGAGAACCAAGTAATAACGAAGGAAAGTGCTCGGCGGAGGCGAGAATAGCGACGAATAAAGAGACCGCAGCAATGATTAATATTTTCATCGTGGCCTACCTTAGTGAAAGGAGGAAATATGCCGCTAAAATGAGGCCGTTCTACTCACCTCGACCCACACCTCATATTAACGCTTTATTATGTACGCCTTTGCATAATAAAAGACAAGGTTGATCATTGAACTCTTGAGGTTAGCTCACAGAGCCATTTTCGCGCTATAGCGATAACAAGCCTTTCTTTAACAAGCAATAAACGCTCAAAGATTCCCCTATACTGGAGCTAAAAGTGAACTGAGTACATGATCAATTACACAGAAATGACACCTAGAGCAAAAAATAATTAAAACTCTTGCAATTCATCGCAAGTTCCAATTGACAACGATACAGATTGATCTAGACTCACTGACAGCTAGAAATGAAGTTCGTTGTATACACATTGTTTCGTTGGATTCCTTGTAACTCCCGTCGTGTCGTACGCAATAGCAAGCTACTTTTCCATGCTATCCGTGCCGAATTCGGCCTATATACAAAATGTTTTTTAGGATTTTTACTATGTCTACTCCTGTTACTGGTACCGTTAAATGGTTCAACGAAACTAAAGGTTTCGGCTTCATTAAACAAGAAAACGGTCCTGACGTTTTTGCTCATTTCAGTGCTATCCAAAGTGAAGGTTTCCGCACTTTGGCTGAAGGCCAAAAAGTTGAGTTTGTGATCACACAAGGTCAAAAAGGCCCTCAAGCTGAAAGCATCAAAGTCCTGTAATAGACGAACCTAATACTTAATAGCCAGCTTCTTAGCTGGCTATTTTCATTTTATATTCTCATATCTTAACGATTCAGCTCGGCATGAGGGCCAAACACTTCATAATGAATCCGTTCCGCATCAACGCCTAAACTCATCAACTGTTTGACTGTATTTTCCATAAAACCAAGTGGACCACAGAGATAATAATCCCCGTCATCAATTGGCAAAGTTACGGCTGATAAATCCATTTGACCAGTATGCGTATTAGCGCCTTCACCACGTAAATACCAAACCTGCTGTTGCCATTCTTTGCCTGAGGTTTGCTGGGCTGCGATGAGTGTCGCCGTTTCTTCTAAAAAGGTGTGTTGTTGTCGATCATGACAAGCGTATAAATAATGAACCCGATTTTTATCCTGCTCGGCAAGAGTCTGTAACATCGCTTGCATCGGAGTAACACCGACGCCAGCAGAAATAAGTACCACTGGACGCTGACGCTCAACGTAGTAAAAATCACCCGCTGGCGCATATAGAGCAACCGAGTCGCCAACTTGAACGTTATCGTGCAAATAGTGCGAGACTACCCCTGCGTTTTGATTGTCCGCTCCTTCACGCTTAACCGATATCCGGTAATACTCGCCGTTTGTCGCGTGAGATAACGAATATTGGCGGATTTCTTGATATCGATGCCCCGCAGGTTTCACTTCTAATCCTATATACTGACCTGCTTGATGAGCAAGTACTGGTAAACCATCTTTGGGTTTTAGGATAAAACTGGTCACCAATAATGATTCTGGACGCTTGTCTGCGACAATAAACTCGCGCGCATTAGACCAACCGCCGATCGCTTGTTTACGCTGTAAATAGAGCTCACCTTCTCGATCAATAAAAATTTGTGCTAAGAAGAGATAGGCTTCTGTCCACGCTTGTTCTACTTCGCTCGTAAAAGCCTCTGGTGCTAACTCTCGTAATGTTTCAATCAAATGATGACCGACGATTTGATAATGATCCGGTTGGATATTAAAACTAGTATGTTTATGAGCGATACGTTCAACAGCGCTAGTGAGAGCCGCTAAGTTATCGATATTTTTAGCGTAAGCGGCGACAGCACTAAACAGAGCAACACTTTGGCGACCTGTTTTTTGATGGGTCATATTAAAAATATCTTTTAATTCAGGGTTATGAGTAAACATACGCTGATAAAAATGGGCCGTAAGTGCGGGGCCTGCAGACTCTAGTAAAGGAATCGTACTTTTAATGATTGCGATAGTATGGTTGTTGAGCATAAATCGACGTCTCCTGATATAAGATAATTGAAAATAAACTGACTTCCACTATCCCATTTGCAGGTTCAATGCCAAAACTTAACCTATTGTTATTAAAAGAAAACCATATAATCCCCTTATAAAATCATGTCAAATTAACTTCTTTTAAATTAGTCATTTTGACTCTATCATGTCCAAAAGGAGCGATGACCATGCAAGATTTTTCTGTTTCCACCGTAGTAGACATGACGATTGGCTTAGCCAGCGGTATTAACGATCAAGATCGTTTTCATCGCTTATTGGATGCGATTCGCAAGACCATTCAATGTGACTGTGTGGTGTTGATGTCACGGCAAAATGACACGCTTATTCCACTAGCGATGCAAGGCTTAACCAGAGATACACTGGGGCGGCGTTTTATCATCTCAGAGCACCCGAGACTGGATATTATTTGCCAATCGAGCTCTCCAGTGCGATTCGGAGCCGACTGCCCACTCCCCGATCCTTTTGATGGTTTACTGATGGAGCATGACGATGATCTGCCGATTCACGCTTGTATGGGTCTACCTTTGCTCTTTGGCGATGTATTATTAGGCGTTCTGACCCTCGATAGCCTCACCCCCAATGCTTTTAATGACATACCCATGCGCAGTCTAGAGGCTTTAGCGGCGATCGCGGCCTCAACATTGAAGTTAGCGTTGACTCTCTCACAACTGGAAGCTCAGGCTAAATATAGCCAGCAGCGTCTAGAAGCCCTCAACGAAGACGTTTGGCAACGAGAAAAAGGGGACATCATTGGCAATAGTGATGCTATACGGATCATGATGTCGGATATCCACGTTGTCGCTCCCTCCGATCTCACCATTATGATTCATGGTGAAACAGGGGTCGGAAAAGAGTTGATTGCGCGTACCATTCACCAGCTATCTGCTCGCAAACACCAACCTATGGTCTATGTGAACTGTGCGGCTATCCCTGAAAATTTAGTCGAAAGTGAGCTATTTGGGCATGTAAAAGGCGCTTTTACCGGCGCTGAACGTCATCGAATGGGGAAATTTGCTTTAGCCGATGGGGGAACGTTATTTTTAGATGAGATTGGCGAATTGCCTTTATTAGCGCAAAGTAAATTACTGCGTGTATTACAAAACAATGAGATTCAACCTGTCGGTCAAGATACGGTACAAACCGTCAATGTTCGTATTCTCGCCGCAACGAATCGGGATTTAAAACAAGAGGTTCAAGCCGGCCGTTTTCGAGCCGATCTTTACCATCGATTAAGTGTTTACCCAATTTGGGTCCCCCCACTTCGTGAGCGCACCGGTGATATTGCCTTATTAGTCGGGTACTTTCTGGAACAAACCCGGCGTAAACTCGGTATCGTGCAATTAAAAATCGCCGCCCCAGCGCTCAGTTACCTGATCCATTATTCATGGCCTGGCAATGTTCGAGAGTTAGAGCATGTCATTAATCGTTCCGCACTCAAAGCTCGCGCTCTAAAGCCTAACCAATCCTTAGTGACCATTGATTTAATGGAAATAGGAACTCTCGATGAATCTTTAATCGCGACTCATCCTCCACAAGCTTGTGCCGAGCAAGCTGTCAGGGCGTCAGATCAGGAATCATTAGGCTTACGCACTGCAACCGATGCGTTTCAACGTCAATTGATCTGTCAAGCTTTGGAGGAAGCAGAATACAACTGGGCTCAAGCGGCACGAAGACTCGATGTGGATCGTGCCAACTTAACTCGTCTTGCCAAACGACTTGGCATACAACTGCACAAAAAACACAGTATTGAATGACTTGACGCGTTAACTCTCACTCTCTTGGGCGGGTTCTTGCGCTACGGCTGGCTCAGGTGGAAAAGCTTTTTCATACGCCTCCATAAAATCTCGGCGGATCAATTGCTCTAATTGGTTCGCTTTATCGGTTGGGCAAAAGATCATAAAGTGCACCACTTGCTCGCCCGCCCCTGCACTGGAAATTTCAATGTGCGGCTCAGCACTGGGTAAATCAACGCCAGCATGTTTCTCAATCATATTGTTATAACGCCGAGCAACATCAATAAAATGAGCAAAATGCGTTTCCATTCGCTGATACATGATCGGTAACAAGGGATACAAATTAACGAATCGGGGCACGATAATGGTGAAATTATGGAAGACATAACGCTTCATAAAGTTTAAATTTTTCACTGGGTAAGTGAAAAACATGCTGTTAGGTAGCGTCGCCGTCTTGCCTGTGTAATGGTATTGACCATGCTGCAAATCAATCTCTTGAATGACGGTCGCCATCATGTTGTGCTCAATCACTTCACCACACAGTTTGCCCACTTCTATCCAATCCCCCATACGAAATGAGCGAGAGCTGGCACGTTGAATTGAACCGGTGAAGCAAAGAATGATCTCTTTTGAAGCCACGACAATGGCGATGGCAATCGCGGTTACCGATAGTGCAAACTGACTGATCTCTGATTTCCAGAGTAAAAATAAAATTAAAATCGTGGCAACAAAAGCACCATTTTTGGTCCGTGACATCCATTTACGCTGCTCTTCAGTCAAAAAAGAGACTTCACCACGAATTTGCGATAGCACTAACCGTTTTAGTGCCATGATCAAGAAAATAATAAGTAGCGTTAATATCAACTTATTTTCTTGTAAAAACGCAATGGCGACGTAGAGATGTTGCATGGTAAAAATTCCTAATCCATTATCTTTTTTATTGAGTGTTTTATACCGTATTGATGGTCTTATGCCTACATGAAGTTGCTTAGGCATCCAAAAACCATAAAAAAACGCTAAAGCGATCCCTTAGCGTTGATTGACAACAAACCTTTATGCGTAACGCTGTGCGGTTTTCTCTGCTAATTTCACAATCACTTGAACTGCTTTCTCCATTCCCTCAATAGTAATAAACTCATGAATACCATGGAAGTTATAGCCGCCAGTAAAAAGGTTCGGGCAAGGTAATCCCATAAAAGATAAACGCGCACCATCTGTTCCACCACGGATAGGCTTAATGATTGGCGAGATACCACACTCAAGCATCGCTGATTGGGCTAATTCAATGATATGTGGGTGCGCCATCACTTGCTCTTTCATATTCGCATACTGATCCGTTATGACTAATTCAATATGGCCTTTAGCCAAACGTTGATTAAGCCGTTGTACTTGTTGCTGCATAAATGCTTTACGATCGGCAAAACCTTGACGTGAAAAATCACGAATTAAGTAATCTAACTGTGATAATGCAACGCTCATCTTAGCGGATTTAAGATGATAAAAACCTTGATAGCCATCGGTATTCTCTGGAGTCTCTTGTATCGGCATCATGGCAATGAAGTCACTGGCGAGATACATCGAATTCACCATTTTATTCTTTGCTGTTCCAGGATGAACATTAACACCGTGGCAAATAACCTGAGCGGTAGCTGCATAGAAGTTTTCAAACTCCAGCTCCCCGACAGGACCACCATCAACGGTGTAGGCCCACTCTGCTGCGAACTTTTGCCGATTAAAATGATCAGCACCACGACCAATTTCTTCATCAGGAGTGAAAGCGATGTAAATATCACCGTGAGGAATGGAAGGATCGGCAATCAGCATCTCAATGGCGGTAATGATTTCGGCAATGCCTGCCTTATTATCAGCGCCGAGCAAGGTATGGCCATCGGTCGTGATTAAGTGCTCACCGTGAAGTTGATGCAGCTCTGGATATTGAATCGGTGAGAGAATTTCATCGCCTTTACCAAGAGCAATGTCTCCCCCTTGATAATGTTCGACAATCTGCGGTTTGACGTGTTTACCTGAAGCGTCTGGTGCCGTATCTAAATGAGCGATAAACCCGATGGCAGGAACCGTATAGTGAACATTAGAGGGCAAGCAGGCCATTACATAGCCGTATTCATCCACACTCGCCTCAGTTAATCCGATTTGCTGTAATTCTTCAACAAGGTGCCGCGCAAAAACCATTTGCCCACTGGAGCTGGGCGTGTGCGTATTTTTCGGCTTAGATTGGGTATCATAAGTCACATAGCGTAAAAAACGATCAACAAGATTCTGCATAGTAAATACTCACTATTCGGCAAGGCAATTAAAAACGTATACAACATCAAAGCCCATCTTCGCCCAATAGACGGAGACGATGTGGCTTGATACGCTACTGATTACTTTTGATAGTACGTCTTTGCTAATAAGATAACTTGCTATAAATCAGTTTTTAGTGGATTAGTCACAGGGGATGGATGAGTCAATGAGAGAGAAAGATCAGAAAAAAAATGAGAGACTGCTCCAGCAAAAACCATAAAATGTACATTTATTGAGCCGCTCATTGGCGTTTTTCGTCATCATTACTAAAATAATAAGGTAACTCGCTTCTGGTTAATGCACAGATATTACAGATATTAACGATTCAAACGGCTTAAACTCTCTAAACATCTCGCTAACGACGTCTTGCCTCTTGATATCAACTTATCGATTCAAGAGGCGCTTTTTTCATCAAAAGAATACCATTCATCCACTAGCGTTGAAGCACTAGCATTCGGCTGCTCATTGCTGGCGTTTCAATAGTCGTCATACTACCTTGGGCTTCAAACGTCTCACCAGTGTAGAGATCGTACAATCCATTCGTCCATTGCTTAAGCTCAACAGATTGGCTGCGAGCCGATTTATTGATGATCACGACCCCTTGTTCACCTCGGCGAAAGACCAATAGATCATCACTGGCTTCGATAGGTAACATGGGTAGCCCATGCATTTGATTATGAAAGGCAATCCCAGCCAAAATTTTAGGATCACACCAAGCATTCTGCCAACGCGGTTTTCCATTGCGAGCACAGAGTCCACTTGGGTTTAAATCCGTGTAGATCAACGGTACTCCGCCATCTCTACCAAGAATATAGCTATACGCCAGCGACTCTAACGTTTCTGACATCACGAGATCCATAAACACATCGTTATTAGGAATATCATGAGTAATAGCAAAGGTGATAGCGCGCTCTTTCGATAACGCTTCACCAAAACAGTAGGGGTCAATTAACGCTTTTAAACTGCCTTTCGGCTGTAACGCATTAAAGACAGTCTGAAATAAGGGGAAGTCATAAGCTCCCAAACGGGTTTGCTCTAAATAGGGCTCTAAAAACAGTTTATATTCCGCTTTGGTCGCTCCACCATCGGTGATGATCTCGCCAAAAATATGCACATCATGAGTGATCTCTTCACTCCATACACGCTTGAGATGCTCAATGGTCATATGCTTGGCAGCATCAATCCGAAACCCTTTCACGCCCATTGCTTTTAGCGCCAACAGATAGGCTTGCTGCTGTGCAACGACATGAGGATTATCACGTAATGTAGGTAAACCTGCATCATGTGGACCACCTGAAATACGTCCGTTTTGCACTTGCCATTTATCTTGCCAATCTTTAATACCAAAGGCTTCGACAAAATCATCTTCGGTAAACAGGGGTTGAGATAAGTCACCAAACAAACGTTGTTGTTGGTAATACTCATCACGCTGAGCATAGTCGTTAAGATCGTCATCACTTGGATATTGTAAGTCCAAGCGATGGGTTGATTCATTGGCCATGTGATTAAATACCACATCAGCATACACCCATAAACCCAGCGCTTCTAAACTCGTAACCATCGCTTGAAACGTGCTGGTATTGCCCAATTGATTATCAATCACTCGATAATCTTGTGGCTGATAACGCTGCCACCAAGGAGTACCACTCGGTTGTTGGTAAGACTTCATCGGCGGTGAAACTAATACGGCTTTATAGCCTGCTTTGGCAATCTTTGACGCATGCTCGGTAACTTTGGCATAAGGCCAATCAAAAACATGTAAAATGACATCCGTCGGCTGAGAACTGATCATCTTGAATACTCCTGTTTATCTAGCCAGCGAAAGAAAACTTAAAAAATCAATGAATGCAGCTCGCTAGAACAATTCGATTATAGTGACCATGATTATAGGTTGCTGGAGCAAAGCGCCATCCCCCTTTATGGAATTATTGATGGTGGAGACCCAAGGCGTAGAATCACGCTTTCGCTAGGCAACGAAATGTTTAGGATGGATTAAAAAACCGTCAAGAAATCACATTTGCTCGTCGTACGGTATAGGCAGAAAATCACAAAGGCAGTAAAGCGCCTTTGTGATTGAATAAAAAAAGAAAATTAGTGTACAGGGGCATCACTGGCAGCAAAAAACGGCCCAAAATGTTGCTCTAATATTTCTGGAGTTAGTTCACCAGCCGCTTCTAAACGCTTAAATTCAGCCACCAAAGCACGCTGTTCTTCCAAACTTGGTAGTGGTGTTTCAGGTTGGTCGCTAAGCTGAGCGGTCATGTTCTCTAACTCTTGTTCAATATCTTTCATAGTATGCCTCTTCAATTAAAAACCTTGTAGTCTACTTAAGTCACCACAAGGTAGCTAGACTACGTTAGAGTTTAAAGTTACTCACCATCGAATCAAGACGCTGCGATAAGTCACTTAACTCTTGGCTCGCTTGAGCGAGTTGCTCTGCCGTCACCGTCGTTTTCTCATTCACAACATTAATTTCTTCAACATTGCTATTAATGGTGTAAACAACCGTCGATTGCTCTTCTGTCGCCGTAGCAACTTGAGTATTTCTATCAGTAATGTCTCGAATCTTCAGTAAAATGATTTCTAATTCTTGAGCGGCTGATTGGGTAAATTCAACCCCCTCGGCTGAAACGCTTCTCCCCGTTTCCATTGCTTGTACCGCCGCTTTCGCATCAGCTTGTAGTTGATGAATCATAGTTTGTATTTCTTCGGTCGAGCTTGCCGTACGACTGGCTAAATTACGAACCTCATCGGCAACCACCGCAAAACCCCGACCTTGATCGCCTGCACGCGCAGCTTCGATTGCTGCGTTCAATGCTAATAAATTGGTTTGATCAGAGATGTCTCGGATCACATCTAAAATACTACCTATATCTTGGGTTTTCTTCGCCAACTGTCCAACCACTTCACCGGTATTCATGATATCAGTAGCTAAACGATCAATGGTGTTTTTAGCTTGAGTGATCACTTTTTTGCCTTGTAGCGTGCTGGTTGCCGCCTCATTAGCGGTTTCAGCAGCGGTAGCAGCATTGGCGGCAATTTCACTAATTGTCGAACCCATTTGATTCATCGCTGTCACCACTTGAACCGTTTGTTCACGCTGATGTTGGTTATTATCAAACGTGGTCTGCGATTTGTTCGACACATTCGCAGCGGCATGATGCAACGCTCGACTCGTCGCAGAAACCTCTTTCATCGATTGATGAATTTTATCGATAAAACCATTAAATCCTTGTGATAACTGAGCAATTTCATCGGTGCCCTCAATCTCAATACGTTGAGACAGGTCGCCATCACCTTGTCCAAGATCGGTAAATCGTTGAGCGATCTGACGGATAGGCTTGGCGATACTGTTGGCCAAAATAATCCCCACAACAATGAACCCTCCAGCCACCATCAAGGTTAATAATATCATCCGTTGTCCCATGCTATTCAGATCAGCAAAAACCTCTCGAACAGGCACAGAAGCAACGACAAACCAATCCATACTCGGGATATAGAGACTGGCAACAAATACCTCTTCACCACTGTCTTGAGCCGTCATTAAATTAAAGGTTGATTTATTAAGTAGAGATGAAGCTTGTGGCCCATAAATATGGCTTAATGAACGTTGATGTTTATCATTTTGATGATGAACTTGAATCTCACCCTGAGCATTAGCCAGATAAACAAAGCCGGTTTGTTCAATTTTAAAACTGGTCAATAAACGTACCATGTCATCCATTGATTTAGACAAACCTGACATACTAATCCCATTGACAATTTGGTAGTTAGCAAACAGTTTCACCTCACCAGTCGGCTCTCTAAACATACTGACCATCGTTGGCTGTTGAGAGTCCGTGAAACCAAAAAACCAGCCATCTTGCTGACGATTCAATTGGCGGAGAAATCCATTTTGATTCCAATAAAAAGCCGTTTCTCGATTCGCCACTGAAGCATCATCTAAACGGTATTGCTGACGAATATTGTTGAGCTGAAGAACAAGCTGAGCTTCTTGCTCTGCATTTCTATCGGTGGTCGCAATCACTTCTTGAATAAACACATTGTTTGCAATCTGTTGAGAAGCTTGCAATAGGGTACTAACGTCTCGATCAATTTGTTCCGCAATTCGATGCAGCATCGTTGGGAGCTCAATATCAACCAAACGGTGCTCTAGTGTCTGCCTAGCTTGATGCTGAGCCATTAAACCAAGAATGGTCGTCGACGCTAAAACGGCTAGCGTCATACCGAGCACAACCTTACTTTTTATGGTCATGTTTTTGAATGTAAACATAGTACAACCTTATATAGATATCCCTTCAGGGGGTAGAACCAACATTATCAAGTCAGGAGTATAATAGAATCGGCAACCAATTCATATTTACGCATATCTCACCATAATGGTAAGCCTTCAATTCATTAAAAACTAATAATTATTCACCAAATATCAATACTCCAATCGCGTAAGGCGACAGCGAGACCGTCAATCAACCATACACTTTTTCAATAAATTGATGCCGTTGTCGATTGCTCTTTGAGGATCATTGAGAATAATAATGGTAGTGACTATGACTCGATTTTTAGGTAGAAAAGATATAAAAAAGCCCCTAGTTTTAGGGGCGATGTTGATTGAAAAGAGAGTAAAATTTAAACCTTAAAGCGACCGACTCTATTCTGTAGATCCGTCGCTAAACGTGCCAACTCATCACTGGCCGCCGCAATATGGGTTGAGCCATCGGATAATTGCTCTACCCCACCGCTGATTCGGTTGAGTGTTTGGTTTACATCATCAGCCACTATTGATTGTTGCTCGGTTGCCGTCGCAATTTGGATGTTCATGTCATTGATCGTAATGATTGCGGTGGTAATTTCACGCAGCTTTTCCGAAGCCTGTTCGGCCCAGTCGACCACTTCATTAGCCTTACGATAACCACCATCCATGACTTGCGAAGCATTCTTCGACGCTGATTGTAGTTTCTCGATAATGTCACGAATTTCTTCGGTAGAACTTTGCGTACGTGTCGCCAATGTTCGAACCTCATCTGCAACCACCGCAAAGCCTCGGCCATGTTCACCAGCTCGAGCAGCTTCAATTGCTGCATTAAGAGCCAGTAAGTTCGTTTGCTCAGCGATGCTACGAATCACCTCAAGCACTTTGCCGATAGAATCTGCGTCTTGCTGTAGTTTCTCTATCACATTAACCGCGGTTTGTACCTCTTTCGCTAAGGACAGGACTTCGTTAGTGGTTTTCGTCACCACGACTTCACCTTCTTGAGCAAATTTACTTGAACGGTCCGCCGCTTGAGCCGCATTACCGGCATTTTCTGCAACTTGGTTCACCGTTGCGGCCATTTCTGTCATCGCGGTAGCCACTTGATCCGTTTCGTGACGTTGTTTCTGTACTTGATCATTCGCTTCTCGGCTTGAAACCGCCAATTGCTCAGCCGCGGCACCTAACTGAATGGAAGCTTCAGCCACTTGTTTTACCAAGCTATGCACCCCTCCCACAAACGCGTTAAAGCTGCGTGCCAAATCGCCAAACTCATCGTGGCGCTCTTCATTAAGACGCTGAGTTAAATCACCATCTCCCGCAGCAATTTGCTCTAGTGCCTCACGCGTTTCGTTGATTGGTCTGACAATCATTTTAGCGACCAAAAGAATGATGACGATTAATAAAATCAAGGTCACCGCAAACGCCAGTAACAAGGTGACGGTTAATTCACGTGCCGTAGAGATAATATCATCGTACGGTTGAGCAACCGCGAGCGACCAACCCGGGGTATTCGCGACCGGATGGTAAGCCACCATATAATGTTGCTTATTTTCTAAATACAGATCGGTTAACCCAGATTGACCGGCAACCATTAATCTACTCATTTGTGCGTAAGCCGTGTTGCTGTCCTGAGTTGCATTATCTTTTAGGCGTTTGGCTGCCGTTTTATGTGCCACATAGACACCGCGCGAGTCAACCAGCCACGCTTCTGCATTATTGGTAGCGACACTATCAACCAGTTGAGTCAAAGTATTCAGCGTTACGGTTGCGGCTAATAAACCAATCACTTCACCACGATGATTTTTTACCACATGAGCCAAAACAATGATCGCATTGCCTGAAGTTCCCGAATAAAGCGGGTCACTGACCAGTGACTGCTGAGTTTTTTGTACCACTAACTGCTGAAAGTAACCACGATCGGCTCGACTCGCAACAACGCCGTTGTGGTGGTAAGCATCCCCTTTTAAGTCGACAAAGAACATCACTTCAAATTCTGAACTCATGTTTTTGCCAAAGTGTTTAACGTAGTTAAAAATGGCTTGCGTATCTCCGGAAGCTAACGTCTCGGTTTGTGCTAAAGAGCGGACAACCGCCATGCGGGCTTCTACCCAACTGCTGACCATTTCCGAACTACTTTGCGCCGTACGGCTGACTGATGTTTCTCCTAACCCCACCACTCTGGAGCTGACTTGATTGGTTACGATCCAAGCAGCCAGTAACAAACTGATGGTCAAAGGAATACTGAACACAATGATCAGTCTTGATGTCATTCTTAATTTTTTGAGCATGGGATCCTCTTCACCAAACAATGTCTGCTGAGACTAATAAAATCGAAGTTTTGCTACTTAGATGTTTAGCACAAAACCATTAAAAATCACGAAATGGGTTGCAATTTGGTGAGTATTCTTCCAATCATTTATTTATATACCGAACTTCGTCCCATTTCTCATCGTAATGTCGGCGTCGAAATCATCACCAATCGGTTCAAGTACCGCATTTTTTTGCTGTATTGGTGGGAACTTTTCGGGTAATACATTGACCAAAAGCTGATTTTTCTATCGGGAGTTTAAGGTCAATGCAGTTAACTACCTTTCAAACACTACAAGACTATTTAAACCAGCAAGTGATTGGTCAATCTTCATTAATCCAACAGTTGCTAATTGCTTTACTGGCGGATGGGCATATTTTGGTTGAAGGCCCCCCAGGATTAGCAAAAACTCGTGCGGTAAAATCACTGGCTGAATGCATTGAAGGTGAGTTTCATCGTATACAATTTACCCCTGATTTACTGCCAGCAGACTTAACCGGTACCGATATTTTCCGCCCAGAAACGGGAGAATTCATCTTCCAACCTGGGCCTATTTTTCATTCACTGGTTCTCGCTGATGAAATAAACCGTGCTCCAGCCAAGGTACAAGCGGCAATGCTAGAAGCAATGGCTGAAAAACAGATCACCGCAGGTCGTAAAACCTACCCACTACCGCCTCTTTTTCTGGTGATGGCGACACAAAACCCGATTGAGCAAGAAGGGACTTATCCTTTACCTGAGGCGCAGTTGGATCGGTTTTTATTGCATTTAGAAGTTGACTATCCTGACGCTGAACATGAATTGGCTATTTTGCGTCTTAACCGTGGAGAAGCTCTGGGACAGCGTTCTATTACTCCGCCCGTCTTGAGTCAATCGGATATTTTCTCTGCCCGACAAACCGTACTCAATATCCATATGGCTGAGGCCATCGAGCAGTATATCATCCGCCTTATCATGGCCACTCGTCATCCCAGTGAGTATGACCCAACACTAGCTCAATGGATTGAGATGGGGGTTAGCCCACGCGCAACCATCGCCTTAGACCGTTGTGCTCGTGCTCATGCTTGGCTCAGTGGCAGAGACTTTGTCAGCCCGGAGGATGTTCAAGCGATGATCTATCCCGTGCTTCGCCATCGATTACTGTTAACTTATCAAGCACAAGCAGAAGGCATCACGCCTAACCAAGTTATTGCTCACTTACTGACATTAGTCGGCAGCGCCTAGGATAAATAGATGACCAATCTTTCTCTATCATCATTACCTGAGCACGCCAATGGCGTTACCTTATGCCTTGAAGAACTACTGCCTTACCAGCAACAGGCCGTGAAATGGCTCCCTCCAGCTAAAAGTTTGTGGGCTCCATTGCTCGGTCAACACCAAAGCCGTCAACTTGGTCGTGGGATGGATTTTGCTGAAGTGCGCCAGTATCAGGCTGGCGATGATATTAGAAGCATTGATTGGCGAGTGACAGCAAGAACGGGTAAACCACACACTAAGCTTTTTTGTGAAGAGCGAGAAAAGCCCGTTATTCTTTATGTCGATTTTAGCCCTTCGATGCAGTTTGGTTCAACTTTACTGTTTAAATCCGTGCAAGCCGCTCATATGGCAAGTTTAATCAGTTGGTTAGCCGTGGCGCAACAAGATCGAATTGGCGCGGTTATTGATCTTGGAAACCGGTTAATTGAACTAAAACCCACCGCACGGCGTAATGGCGCATTACGTATTCTATCTGAACTAATCAGTAGACAAACACAAGCGCAGCAGACGACCACTGCGTCAAATTCTTCCATGCAGGAAGGCTTACTCACGCTTGATCGACTCTGTCCTAAAGGCAGTGAGATTATCTTGCTCAGCGATTTCGTACGCTATGATGACGGAATGCAGCCACTCTTGAGTCGATTAAGTCGCCATAATCAAGTCCGAATAGTACAGATTGCCGATCCATTGGAGCAAGGGATCACCGCTTTTCGTGGTAGAGAACGTGTAAGAAATAACCAACACACGCTCTGGCTCAACTTTTCAGCAAATAATACCCGCGACGGTATCAAAAAATCCTTTGAATCTCAGAAACTAAAACTAAAATTATTGAGCCAACGTATGGCAATGGACTATCGCCTACTCTCTTGTGGGCGGCCTTTGTTACCACAACTATCCGGACTCTAAATTAAATGCAGGCAGCCTCATCACTACTCGACCTTAATGCTCTTCATCTTCCTGCTTTGCCCTCTTGGTGGCCATTAGCGTGGGGATGGTGGGTAAGCGCGGCAGCCGCTGTTAGCGTTATCTTGCTGGTTGCCTTTTTGATTCACTGGAAACGTAAGCGTCTCGCTCCGAAGAAAACCGCATTACGCTTACTCGGTATGCCTGCGGGTTATCAAACCCCCTCTTCTGCGATTGAATTGCTGAGACAAGCCGCGCTGTGTTATTTCCCGCGTGAAGATATTGCTCACCTCACGGGCCATGACTGGTACGTTTTTTTAGATAACCAATTGGGGCAACCACTCTTTGTGCCAAATCTCGCGTTATGGCAACAAGCCTTATATCAAAAACAACCCATCGAGCATCCGGAGCGTTTGGTTGCGGATTGCTACTTGTGGATAGATAAAGCGTTGCCCCCAACAAAGAGGAGTTTACGAAACCTTGGCAAACGTTGAATTTGTATGGTGGTGGCTGTGGGCGTTACTGCCACTGCCACTGCTGGTGTACTTTTTTTTACCGCCGCAACCACCCACTACTGCAGTACCTCTCGCTTATCTTCCTCCGTCCAGTGATAACCACCAACCACAGCAATGGCTGATGAAAGGTTTGGTGCTAACACTTTGGATAAGCCTCGTCGCAGCGGCTGCGCGCCCTGTTTGGTATGGTGAACCCATTACACACTCTCAGCCTCATAGAGACATGATGTTGGTGGTCGACTTGTCTTATTCTATGAATCAAAAAGACATGCAGATGGGCGATGACTATATCGATCGTCTCACGGCGGTCAAACAGGTACTTAGTGACTTTATCGCTCAGCGGCAAGGCGATCGTCTCGGACTGATTTTTTTTGCGGATCACGCCTATTTACAAACACCGCTCACTCTCGATAGAACTACCGTCGCTCAACAGCTTAATCAAGCCGTTTTACGTCTGATTGGCACTCAAACTGCCATCGGCGATGGTATTGGCCTCGCGACCAAAACCTTTATTGAGAGTGATGCCCCGCAGCGGGTGATGATCCTCCTCAGTGATGGCAGTAACAATGCCGGCGTACTTGACCCTATCGAAGCGGCGCAAATCGCCAAACAGTATCACACCACGATTTACACGGTGGGTGTCGGTGCAGGTGAAATGATGGTCAGGGATTTTTTTATGACGCGTCGTATTAATACTGCTGAAGATCTTGATGAAGAAACATTACAAAAGATTGCCGATTTGACGGGGGGACAGTATTTCCGAGCGCGTGATAAACAGGATTTACAGACCATTTATCAGACGATCGATAAACTTGAACCGATTCAGCAAGCGACTCATGTGTGGCGACCTCAAAAAGAAATATTCAGCTATCCGTTAGCACTAAGTTTGTTACTTTCTATCATTTTGATGATGCTGAGGAGACATCATGTCTGAGTTTATGTTTCTTTCGCCCCTATGGTTACTCGGGATCCTACCTGTTGGCCTCGTGCTTATTTGGCTTTTGCGATATGCCACAACCACACCTCTTATTGCTCCCCATTTGGCCCAAGCATTAGGGTTAGCAGTTCGCCAGCGGCAATCACTGGTTTTGGGTGGGCTCGGTGCGTGCTGGCTAATCGCCCTCATTGCTTTAGCAGGACCTAGTTTTGAAAAACAGCCTCGGCCAAGTTATAGCCAGCAGAGTGGCCGTGTCGTGGTGATGGACATGTCACGATCGCTGTATGCTACCGATATCAAGCCAAATCGACTGTCTCAAGCTCGTTACAAAGTGCTCGATTTACTCAACGGTTGGCAAGAAGGCAGCACTGGTTTGGTCGCCTACGCTGGGGATTCCTATATTGTCAGTCCTTTAACTACCGACACAGCCACGATTGCGAGCTTAGTTCCGAACTTATCGCCAAGTATCATGCCATTACCGGGAGCCAATGCGGCGGCAGGGGTCGCACTGGCGATTGAGATGCTCCAACAAGCGGGATTTCAACAAGGCGATATTCTATTAATCGCCGACGACCTTTCCGCCAATGAAGCATCGGCGATCTCTTCTTTAGTCCGAGGCAAACCATGGCAGTTAAGCTTGCTCGGTATCGGAACCGAAAGTGGGGCACCCATTGCTATGCCTGATGGCACACTGCTCAACGATCAATCTGGCCAACCGGTCATTGCTAAAACCAATTTTTCACTGATGCAAGATTTAGCTAACGAAGTACAAGGCTTATTCGTTGCTTATCGAGGGGACGATCAAGATATCATGCGTCTATTAAGTGCCACTCAATCTCAGTATCAGGCTTCATTATCCACACAAGCCGCTCAGCTCTCCATTCCAATAAACCACGGCTATTGGTTGATTTTATTGCTCATTTTACCAGCCGCATTACTATTTAGACGTGGCTATATTTGGGTTGCGTTACTAACACTGAGTAGTGGCTTAACCGTTTCACCTGCACACGCCTCTGCATGGCTAAATCAAAATCAGCAAGCGCTACAGGCTTATCAACAAGGTGATTATCAAACCGCAGCACAGTTATTTTCTCAACCAGAATGGCAAGGTGTTGCGCGCTATCAAGCCGGAGATTATCAAGGTGCGATTGACGTGCTTAGTCAAATCAAGAATCCCAGCGAGCAAGTACAATACAATCTAGCCAATGCTTTCGCCCAAGCTGGTGAGCTGACCGAAGCGCTACAACGTTATCAGCATATACTCGCCAATAATCCGCAGCATACTGATGCGCAGCATAATTTAACGGTGGTAAAGAAAGCGCTTGAACAGCAACAGCAACAGCAACAGCAACAGCAACAGCAACAGCAACAGCAACAGCAACAGCAACAGCAACAGCAACAGCAACAGCAACAGCAACAGCAACAGCAACAGCAACAGCAACAGCAACAAGAGTCTGACGCTGACGATGCTTCGTCGCAAGCAGATTCGTCACCGACCAACGAAGCCAATCCGAACTCTGAGAAAGAGAAAAACTCGCCCCAAAACGGTGATGACTCACATTCGTCAACACAATCAGAATCACCCCAAGATAACAGCCCGAATGCAGAGCCTTCGGCTTCGTCCAATACAGATACGTTACATGCGGATGAAAAGACATCTGACTCAGCAGCAACACCGACCGAGCCGAATACATTAGAACCAGATTTGCCCCATGAGCCAACGGTGGATCAAACCCCAGCTAGCACACAAGAAAGCGATCCGCTACTGCGCCGTTTAGAGCAAGTCGAAAGTGCTCGCGATCCGAGTCTCTTATTACGTGCACAGCTGTATTTACAAGCTCAAGAGAAATCAACTCCCCAAAATCAAGGTAATCCATGGTGATGAAATTGTTACGACTCAACTTTTCATTTTGGCTAATGATATTGCTCACTAGCATCAGCCTCTCGGCTTATAGTGCATCGTTTTATGCTACGGTCAGCAAAAATAAAGTCGTCCAAAACGAGGTCTTTCAGCTGCGTCTTGTCAGCGATCAACCTGCCAATGCAGAAGCGATTGATTTTAGTCATTTAGAAGAGGACTTTTTTACCAGCCGCCCAAGCTTTGCGTCTTCAGTCAATATCATTAATAATCAACGCAGCCAGCGCAGCGAATGGACATTATCGCTAGCCGCCAATCGCTTAGGGATCTTAACTATCCCAAGCTTTGAGCTTAACGGCCAACACACCGACCCCATCTCGATACAAGTCAGTGTTGATGAACAAGCACCACAGATGGATGAACTTGTTCAACTACAGAGTACCTTGTCACGGGATACTCTGTATCCAGCAGAAAGTACCGTTTTAACAACTCGCCTTACCATCAAAGCGGATCGCCGCCGCTTACAAAACACCCACATCACACCACCGTCCGTAGATGGGATGACTATTGGTCAGATTGGTGAAACTCAACAATATCAGACGGTGATCGCAGGGATAGAAGCGACCATTATTGAGCAGCAGTATCGCTTAACAGCGATTCAAGCAGGCGAATATCATTTAGTTGAACCTCGTTTTCAAGGCTCATACCTTTTAGGAAATACGTTACATGGTGGCGCGCGCATTATTCCCCTCAACACAGAACCCAACACTTATTCATTAGTGGTTGAACCACAGCCGAGTGACTACCAAGGGGCATGGCTACCAACCTCACAGTTAACGCTCACCGATCATTGGACAAATAGCCAAGGCGCGCCAATCACCGATAGCGTTTATCATCTCGAAGTAGGAGATGCTCTAACCCGAGATATTACCCTGCAAGTGGCTGGGCTCTCTGCAGAGCAACTGCCTACTCTTGCTCTGAGTTATCCTGATTCGATTAGCGTTTACGAGCAAAAGCCACAATTCACCACTTTAGATAACGGAAATACACTGATGCAACTCAAACAGGTGTTGATCCCACGGCGAAGTGGTGAAATCCAACTGCCTGATATCAATATTCATTGGTGGAATAGCTACACTAAACAGGCCCAATTAAGCCAAGCGAAAGGCTTATCCCTTGATGTTTCGGCGACTCAGCCAATCAATGCTATCTCGCCCTCTGATCCGAACCATACGACAGCAGTGTCTGCTCAAACAATAGTTGTTAAAGAGGCAGGATTATGGCCGTATCTGGCCGCCTTATTGGCGACTTTCTGGCTAGTCACGCTCGGATTGTATTGGCGTTTATATCGAAAACATACCCGATTGAATGAACAAGAAACAACCAACATTCAGCCTGGCTCCACTTGGCAACAGCTACAGAATGCCTTAACCACTCAAGATGCGATGATGATTAACCATGCACTCTCACGCTGGTTAAATGAAAGTCCATTGACTCATGCAGAGCGAGAGCAAGTACAGCAAACCCTGAATACACTGCATGAAAATAAATTTTCACTAAACAGCCAAACGTGTGACTACCAAGCTCTTAACACGCTGATAAAACGTCTTCAGCAAGAAGCGCTAAAGCGGGCAGCCAAAACTCAGCACCCCTTAGCGAAATTATAGGATTAGACACGTTAAGACTAAGAATACCGACTTTGATATTAAGAGGAGAGGTGTTCAAACGAGTCAGGCGTAGTTGGGGTCAATTCGGCCCCAACCACAGTATTGCGTCCTTGATGCTTTGCTTGATAAAGCGCTTTATCGGCTTCAGCGTACATACGCTCAAATTGAATTTCACTCGGCGTAAAACGGGCAACAGAGTAACCAATCGAGACCGTTAAACATGAAGAAACAGGGCTAGTGTGATGTGGAATATTCTCTTGCTCGACCGCACAGCGAATCGTTTCGGCTAACGCGGCGACTTGCTGAGCATTATGCCTAGCTAGTAGCAAGACAAACTCTTCGCCGCCGATCCGGCAAAATTGCTCTCCATCAGACTGAGTATGTTGACTGAGCACTTTACCAATCCGCATTAATGCGATATCCCCCTCAAGATGCCCATAATAGTTATTAAATAAGCCAAAGTGGTCAATATCGAGCAAAATAACCCCATAATCAACCGGCTTAGCCGCATATTGCTCACAGGTTTGTTCTAACAAATGGGTTAACATACGCCGATTGCCTAAACGCGTCAGTGGATCCATTTTGGCCAGTAAATCCAGCTTCTCATTGGCTTTTTGTAGCTCTCGGGTACGGTTATAGATTTCACGCTCTAGGTTTTCATTCAATTCATTGATCGCTTGCTGAGCTTTAGCACGCATCAAAACTTCGGTTAAATTCGAAGCGAACATGCGGATCACTTCTCGTAACTGAGACGTTAACGGAGAGCGGCGGATCAGGTTATCAGCTGAAATAAACGCCAATGGTTTATCGTTATCAGTCAACATCGTCATCGCCGTCCAACCAAATCCAACAATTTGACTATCGTGATAGATGGGCACCGACTCTTTGAACACCACCTCATTTGGTGCTTGTTTGGCCAAAAGGACGATTTCATTATCAATCGCAGAGCTACGAAAATAACCCTCATCGACGATATTCCCTTGAATATCAGTTCCCCAAGTCCCCTGCAAATAACCGCACTGTTCATCGGTCAAAAATACTGCCATGCGATCGATACCCATGCGCTTAATCGCAAAGGCTACCGCCGTTTTACACACTTCACTCACCGTCAAACAACGCGATAATTCGACCATGCTTGCATGTAACATGCGCATGTTTTGTTCCTGCCGTTTACGAATATAAATTTGCGCCAATAACGAAGCAAAAGAACCGAGCATCTGGCGTTGATAATCCCCGATGGGTTGACGACGAAAATAGTTGTCCATCGCTATCCAACCAAACACTTCTTCACCATCACGCAGCAATAGCATGCCGTTCCATCCCTGCCCGATCACCTCACCTGCGGTATACAACGGCGCATCATCGATGATCACCAACGTTGAGTTTCCGTCGGCGATCGCTTCGATATATCGTGGCTCTAACTGATGTAAATCGAACTGAGTATGATGCTCACTTATCGTTCGTCCTTGCTCATCCGTCCCATAAGTGCCGCTAAAACAGCGTTTTTTGATGTCTAATAAAAATAAAGCCACTCGATCAAACCCCAGCTTATCGCGCACCGCTTCAACCGATGCACGATGCAGCTCATCCAAATTGCTCGGATTTGATAAGGTAAGTGCTAATTGATGTACCAGTTTCATGTTATCAATAAAAATTTCGCGCTGCGTTAACTCATCGCGATACTTAGCCTCACGGCTATCACGAAGCTTAAACTCTTGCGCAGCGTCCGTTTCGGCGCGGATACACTGCCAACGAGCCGCTATCAGCGGTAAGCATTCAAGCCCCCCGGTCGCCAATAACTGACTCACTCGCTGCTCACAGACTCCCTCAAACAATAAATAGGTCCGTTTATCGCTGTGGTTATCGAGGGTAAATAAATACGCTTCTGATGGGATGTCCTGCTGATAATCCCAGTTGCAAGTATTAGTAGCGAGAGGGATCAGATTATCGGCACAATCAAATTGGGCGGCCCACAACCAAAACGTCTCTGGATACTGAGCCACTGACAGCGGTTGCCCTACTGTAAAAATACTCTTTGCCTGATAAGGATGAGAAGGTGCATGGAAGATGTGCATCGCCTGAGGTAAAAGTATCTGGCGTAAAAAGGGAAAGATAACCTCAGTCAACATACGATGACTACTGCAAGTCGAGAGCTGTTTTGCTAGGGTACGAGAGAACATGACCATGGCCTAAATAGAGTGTGCCTAGCGTCAAATTAGAGAATCAAGCAGCGTTACTCAATCGAATCCCATAGGCTCTGTTAACCGCGCCGCAAATTGGCTAAAAGGGTTTATGTATCTTAGAGATGAGCTGCATTTTTGAGAGGTTGTTTCCATTTTAGCGGGAAAACACAGTCATTAATTGTGAAAATTCTCAATAGTGAGAATTTTCACAGACAAGATTAACGCTTAACGCGGAAAATGATCCGGATGACCAAATATTATTGCCGATGAACAAAGAACTCACCTCTGCTCTACGGATTCAATGTATTAGGCTTGCTGAAATGGATATAACGACCCGAGGCCCATGATCTGAGTTAGCTCATCAAGTGCGGTTCGATTCTCTATTAATAATTGCGGATCAGCCAAATCCGCCTCAAGTAATCGATCGCGATAATGCTTTTTCACCCATTGATTGAGCGTTTCAAAACGTTGATCATCCATTAAGCATCGGGAGTTAGTGGCTTTAAGTTCTGATGCATTGAGAACAACACGCAAACGCAAACAAGCCGGACCACCGCCGTTACACATACTTTCGCGCAGATCAAACACCTTAACTTCATCAATCGGTCCACCGCTGCTGATCAATTGCTGCAGATACGCCCACACTCGCGGGTTTTGACGAGACTCTTCAGGAACGACAATCAGCATTTTGCCATTGGCTTTGGTTAATAGCTGGCTGTTAAACAAGTAACTGTCTACCGCATCTTGCACCGCAACTAACTCGGTCGGAACTTCAATCGGGATAAATGGGCTGTCTAAGGCATTCAGTTTTTGCTCTAGCTCAGCAAAAGCACGCGCTTGATCGAGAAACGCTTGCTGATGATGGAACAATACCGGTCCATTGCTAACCGCAATCACATCATTATGAAAAACCCCTTGGTCGATCACCGCTGGATTTTGCTGGATAAACACTCGCTGCGCAGCGTTTAATTGATGCAACCGCGCCACTGCTTCACTCGCTTCACGAGTTTGTCGAGCAGGGAAACGCTGTGGTTCAACGTCTCCTCCCCATGCTTGACGACCATACACAAACAGCTCAACTCCAGGCGCAGTATAATCACGGCATAACCGATTATGATTTGCCGCCCCTTCATCACCGAAAAGAGCTTGCTGAGGCAGCGCAGCATGGTGGACAAAATGCTCAGCAGAAGAAAATACCGCTTGCAGTGCTCGGCGGGTTGTCGTGGCTTCAATTGAACGATGAAATTTATTATTCAGATTAGCAACCGTAAAGTGAACTTTGTTATCAGCTGTATCTGCCGAAGGAGAAACCGTCGCAGCATTAGCGACCCACATCGATGAAGCGGAGCTTACGTTGGCTAAAAGCTGCGGAGCTTGCTTGGCAACTTTAGCCAGTATTTGCTCATCGCGTCCACTAAAGCCCAATTCACGCAAAGTCGCCATACAAGGCCGTTCTTGGGGAGGTAATATGCCCTGTACAAACCCCATATCATGAAGTGCTTTCATCTTGCTGAGTCCTTGCAGCGCAGCTAGCTGTGGATTAGAAGCCGCATTTTTATTTGAAGTTGACGCAACATTACCAAACGACAGTCCTGCGTAATTATGAGTAAGCCCAACCAGACCATCAAAATTCACTTCATAAGCTGACATACACAACGTCCTTATTATTATTGATTTTAAAAGAGGAAATTAACAACTCGCGGTCACGCGCGGCTGCGCAAATAATGGGGCAATTCTGACTTTATCACCTTGCTGTACTTGTAATTGATCCGCTTGCTCAGCCGTCAGCGAAATTTGCTGATCAACGTATTGCGCATTACTGATCATCGCTCGATAATGGTGATAATTAAGATTACCAATCAACCATGTAGCCTCCCCTTGTGGTGGCGAGTCACTGATCAATACCTCACATAACTCACTATCACGAACCATGCGTAAATCATCAATGTACGCTTCCAGAGTCGGGCCGGCATCGAAAATATCGATGTAGCCTTCATAACGCATCCCTTCATCTTCAAGAATTTTACGCGCAGGCTCAGTGTTAGGGTGCACCTTAGCAATCACTTGCTGAGCAGGCTCCGATAAAAAATCGACATACAGAGGATGTTTTGGCATTAATTCGGCAATGAATGCCTTTTGGCCAATCCCCGTTAAATGATCCGCTTGGCTAAAATCAATCGAAAAGAATCGTCGGCCGAGGCTTTCCCAGAACGGTGAATGGCCACTATCATCAGAGACGCCACGCATCTCAGCAATCAATTTATCAGTGAAATGTTCTCGGAAACTGGCCATAAACAGCAGCCGGCTTTTCGATAATAAATGGCCATGTTTACCTAATCGAAAATCAGGATCGAGAAAGAGTGTGCACAGCTCACTGCATCCCGTATGATCATTACTTAAAAATAAGGTCGGCATTTGGTTATAAACATCCAGCTCTTTGGAGGCATGCACCAAAGTCCCAACGCGAAAATCGTACCACGGTTCATTTAAACCAATCGCCACTTCTAAACCACTCACACCAACCACTTGCTGAGTTTCTGTCTCTTCCAAGACAAACAGATAACCTTGATCATGCAGCGGCGCTTCTCCTTGCCAAGTCGCCAGCATTCTTTCAATTCGCTGCGCTAAACGCTGTTCATGATGAGGTAACGAAGTGAATCCCACTCCGGTTTTTTTAGCTAAGGCTAGCAATGCGGGTTTGTCATCCCTAGTCACTGGGCGAATAAGCATCATAACTTGAATCCTTGTTGTGATGGGCGATGTTCTTGTTCGTAAGCGAAGAACATAACCATGCAAAATAGCCACACAAATAATTCTTACTGTCTACTCATCACTAAAAATGCATTATTTTTGACACGTTATGCTAACAAGTAAGGATTATTATCTAGAAGTGCTACTATTTATTTAAAACTTGGTGGTTATTGCTAAACATTGATTAACTTTGTCGTGTTTACATAGTAAATTCAAATAAAGAAAAATATCAACACTTTTAACAAAAAACCAACCATATACAAGACAAAAATTAACTTAATAGACTGAAAAGTAAATACATTATCTCGATAAATAACGACAATGATTTAAGCTATTTATACTCATTCCCCCTCATCTATCTAAATCTATTGGTTCAATAATTACTCTACGGTGAATACAAATCGAACGTTGGAAAAAGAAAAGTTAATCATTATTAATGCATAGCCATGCTACATATTCGTTACTCTCTTCATTGATTATTTTGCTTAGCAAGGCGTTATTTCAGAGATAACGCTTTTATATAGAAATATCATAAAATGATGATCCAATAAAAATATGGCAGGGAATGTTCAAAGCAACCGATTACTTAGCTTAATGGGTGAAAGAATCGAAACTGCGCATCCATTAATTGAATAAATGTGATGAAAATCTCTTTTTGTACCGCTATACTCCGCGCTCGGTGTGCATCCGAACTCACCAATACAAGCCGTCATATGGAATAGTGAACGACCCTAGGATAGGACCAGCTCGTTAACTTTGCTTGTAAAGGTGCTTTATGAACAGACAACGGCGACCGCTTAGGTCATTACTTCCCTCCTACACTGCTAGCCAGTGCCGTAGCCTGTTCCCGCCTTTTATAAACATGACACCCACTCTCTTTCCATTCATTCACGACATCGAAAAAAATTATGACGATTATCTTTAGCTTATTGGGCATGCTGGTCTTGCTCGCTTTGGCGTATCTGCTCTCTGAGAAACGCGCGATTATTAATTGGAAAACGGTTTCACGGGCGCTATTACTGCAAGTCAGCTTTGCTGCACTGGTGTTGTACTTTCCTTGGGGACAAGCCGCCCTTGGTGCGCTCAGTCAAGGGGTTGCAAGTCTGTTAGGCTTTGCTGATGTAGGCATCGCCTTCTTATTTGGTGATTTAGCCAATACTGGGTTTATCTTTGCAATTCGTGTTTTGCCGATCATTATCTTTTTTAGCGCGCTTATCTCTGCGCTGTACTATTTAGGCATTATGCAAAAAGTCATCGCTTGGTTAGGCGGCGGGATCCAGCGCTTTTTAGGCACCAGCAAAGCCGAGTCTTTAGTCGCTACAGGCAATATCTTTTTATCACAAGGGGAATCGCCGCTATTAGTACGTCCCTTTTTGCCTAAATTAACCCGCTCAGAGCTATTTGCGGTGATGACTGGCGGTATGGCTTCTGTAGCGGGTAGTGTGCTCGGAGGCTATGCAGGACTCGGTATTGAGCTAAAATATCTGATTGCCGCTAGCTTTATGGCGGCGCCAGGTAGCTTGCTCATGGCGAAAATCATCGTCCCTGAAGCAGGAAAACCGTGCGATCAGACCGATGTACACATTGATGGTAGCGAACAAAGTAATGTGATTGATGCTCTGGCAAGCGGCGCAATGAATGGCATGAAGGTGGCGGTCGCGGTCGGAACTATGCTTATCGCTTTTGTCAGCGTGATCGCGATGGTCAATACTGGGTTAGAGAGCTTTGCTGAGCTGTTTGGTTTACAAGGCATCACTTTACAGCTCTTACTTGGCTATCTGTTTGCACCACTGGCTTGGATACTCGGCATCCCTGCTCATGAAATGATTCAAGCAGGCTCTTATATCGGCCAAAAAGTGATCATGAATGAGTTTGTGGCCTTTATTGATTTTATCCAACATAAAGATGCACTGTCTGAGTACAGCCAAGTGGTGATTACCTTTGCTTTATGTGGCTTTGCCAATATTGGTTCTATCGCGATTCAGCTTGGTTCGATTGGGGTTATGGCACCAGAACGTCGAGCAGAAGTGGCTAATTTAGGCCTGAAAGCCGTGATTGCTGGCACTCTTGCTAACCTAATGAGTGCTTGTTTGGCTGGTTTGTTTATTTCACTGTAAATCTCTTAATGAAGAAGGGCTTTGCCCTTCTTCATTATCTTATCTCTCTCATTTATTTTTTAATCGCCCCCCTTTGAGAGCAAGTGAGATCTTGTCTAATCTTTCCCCTTCTACGCTCAATGATCGACTGGATTACCCACTGGGTTTTGCCAGCTATTGCATCGGGAACCTCATGATTTACTCTTTTCTACTCTCCATAAATAAACTTTATTGTTGCATAATGGTCTGATAGCCAAGCTCAATACTCGCGACTATTCAATGAGCTAGGTTTGAAGTGTGTGGTTGCCTGTGCGTCTATCGACTTGACGTTGCAGGTAGTTAGCCAGTCTAGTCATTCCCTATACGCAAATCACTCGGTGATTAGGGTAAAGGCACACAGCAAACACCGCTACCGTCTCCAATAGGAAGGGTATATCCTCCAATAATAAAGGACCGTTACCGCATGATAATGCATTCTCGTCAACGTTTAGTCACCGCGCTACTCGCTGGAGCACTATTAAGCTCCTCACCGCTATGGGCTGAAGAGCCTACTACCGATGATTCCATGAGTTACAGCAGTATTGTTGAAACCATGAGTCATAAAGAAGGTTTCCTTACTTTTTATCGCGACCAAACTACCGGTGAAACGTTATTTGCCATCAATGAATCACAGCTCAACCAGCCAATGATTTATCTTGCCCAAAGTCTGAATGGTATTGTTGAAGCAGGACATTTTCGGGGCAACTTTCGTGAAACTCGCGTCATCGAATTTCGCCGTTATTTCGATAGAATTGATATCGTTGCGTTGAATCCTCGTTTTCAATTTGACCCCAATAACCCTCTTTCCCGCGCAGCCAACGCGAATATTAGTCAAGCGACACTGGCAACCCTACCAATCATTGCCGAAGAAGAAGGACAAATCCTACTGAGCGCGGATCGATTATTCATCGGTGATGCACTGCATAAACTGACGCCAACTCTCGACAGACGTTCATCAGGATCAGGGTTCATGATGGGAGAGCTGCTTGAACATCGCTCGCGTTTTAGCGCAGAGCGCGTCTATCCGCGTAATGTCGACGTGGTGATCGACTATGTATTCTTAAACAATGAGCCACAAGAGAGCTCTGCGGCTCAAGCCGATGCGCGGATCACGCAAATCCGTCTCCAACATTCATTGATTGCACTGCCTGAGAATGACTATCAACCGCGCGCCGATGACGCACGGATTGGCTACTTTACTCAATCGTTTGATCGGATGACCGATAGCAGTTGGGCACCTTATGGTGATGTGATTAATCGCTGGCACTTGGAGAAAAAACACCCAGAGCAAGATCTCTCAGAACCCGTAGAACCCATTGTGTGGTGGATAGAAAATACGACACCTCATGAATGGCGAGAAGCGATTCGTCAAGGAGTAGAAGGATGGAATATCGCCTTTGAAGCTGCGGGATTTAAAAATGCACTGGTCGTCAAAGAGCAGCCGGATGATGCCGAATGGGAAGCCGGAGATATTAACTATAACGTGCTACGCTGGACCTCTTCTCCTCAACCTCTGTTTGGTGGTTATGGTCCTTCACTAGCGAACCCTTTAACCGGTGAAATTATTGCCGCTAACATCATGCTAGAGCATATTTTTCTGTCTAATGTTTGGTTAACCGAGCAAGTGTTCGCGCCTGTGACTCCCACTCAGCAAACGCACACTCATATCATTAACGGACAACCAGTGCATTGCTCTGCCGCCCATTCTCTACAGCAAGGGTTAATGATGGCAAGAGCAACTTATGGTTTGCCGACCGGAGAAGCCTTTGCCGACAATGAACGTTTACAGCAAGGATTACGCCATTTAGTGATGCACGAAATCGGGCATACCTTGGGGCTGAATCATAATATGAAGTCTCATTCTTTATGGGATAATGAGCAAATTCACGATAAGTCGCTCACTAAAGGGGTATTGTCGGGGTCGGTAATGGATTACGCACCGATTAACTTAGCCCCCGTAGGTAAACCTCAAGGTGATTATTACAGTTACTTACCTGGGCCTTACGATATCTGGGCGATTGAATATGGTTACTCTCCCGCACTTGCAGACCCTGAACAAGAGTCACAACGCCTAGAACGTATTTTACAGCGTTCCCATCAGCCTGAATTGGCATTCGCTAACGATGCAGATGACATGCGTTTTCCTGGCGTCCACATCGACCCTCGGGCAATGATTGGCGCACACAGCTCGGACCCTATCACCTATGCGACACAACGTTTTGAGCTGATTAAGCACACCTACCCTCAATTATTGCAAACGGCGCGCGTACCTGGTCAATCCCATCAACAACTGTTGATGAGCGCTAATGTGCTCTTTAATCACTATCTCAATCAAGCCAATGTTGTTTCGCGCTATATCGGTGGTATTTATGTTGAGCGAGCGGTGGTTGGACAAGATCCACAAGTCAAACCATTTACTCCGGTTGCGCTTGCCGACCAACAGCGCGCAATGCGTACTTTAGCCAACTATGTCTTTGCCCCCGATGTCTTACAAGAAATGATGCCGCTACTTAATTATATGCAGCCTCAACGACGCGGATTTGCTCGATACGGTATCAATGAGGATCCGAAACCTCACCAACGCCTCTTTGCTATGCAGCAAATGATCCTCGATCATCTATTGCATCCTAACGTCACGATGCGTCTCAGCGATAGTCGATTGTATGGTAATCAATACAGTGTGAATCAGATGCTCAGTGAATTAACTAACGCTATTTTTGTCGATGCCAGACAAGTCAACAGCATCAGTCAAATGCTGCAGGTCAGTTATGTACAACGCCTGATTGTGATCGCAAATCTTGATAAAGAGAATGAAAGTGAGCACGATTTTGTGACCCGCTCTGAGGCTTTAGCTCAACTCCACGCGATTCGTAAAATGCGTCTCTCAAGACATGTGAGCGATGAAGTGAAAAATCATTATCAGTTTATTAATCAGATGATCGATAGAGCTCTGAAATAATCATTAAAAAAACCGCTTCAAAAGTCGAGTAGACCTGAAGCGGTTATACATTTCAAAGCGGCGGATTAAAAAGTCAGCGAAAGGTTAGCCGCTACCCCCATCTGATGTTTACCAGCGTAGTTCCCGGCTAAATCAAAACGCACCACATCAAACGGACTAAAACCAATACCTGCGGTAATAGCATTATCAAGATTACTTTCTAAATCAATCTCATAGCCAGCACGTAGTTGTGCCCAGCGCCATGCATTACCTTCAATACCAAAGCGTAAAAACTGAGTATCATCCCCTTTGCCGTCAAAACGAGATTGTTTGGTGAGATCTAAATCCACAGCAGCGGTGAAAGCATCCGTTACATAACCACCCGAGACGGTAACTTGAGTATCCAATTTGTATTGATTGATGCCATTAAATGTCGTGATTTTTTGACTAAACAGATCTTTTACCGCCAAACCTGCGCGATAGTTATCTTTTAACCACACGACACCTAAATCGAGGTTAAAAGCGCTGTCACTGGTTTCACTCTGATCATAATCATCTAAATCAAATTCTTTAACACTTAAGCTCTGTTGATAAGTCTTGAGTTGTTGGATTTTCGGCGCCACACCGATAGCCCATTGATGGCCGCGATACTGCACCATTTTCGCCACTGCAATCCCGTATTCGGAATAACCAAAGGCCATGAGATCAACACTAGAGTCTTGATAGCGATTGACCGGATCGGCATCATCACTGATCTGCGCTTTCGCGAGGATCTCAACATAGCCGCGCGCAAAAAAGTTTAATGAAACTCGGTTCATCGGAATGGCAACCGCAACACCTAAACCACCCGACACCGCAAAAGGTTTATTGTTATTTAAGTCATCTAAATAACGATTCAATCGATCTTGCGTTGCTTGTGAAGTATCACCAGCTTCAAACGCTTTGATCACATCTTGTAAATCATCAATCGTCGATAAATTATCATCGCTATCGCGCAGGTTAATACCGACGGCGGGTAATAGCACGCCAAAGTCATCTCGGCTACGATAAACCGCGGTTAACGCTGGGTTATAAAACGGCGCTAATAGATAATCAGAGGTGGTCACCCCAGTATTACCCATTGCATTCCCTCGCGCATCAGCGACAGCATTCGCCGCTAACGCAGAACCAGAAAAAAACGCCCCAAGCACCACTGCCAGTTGTGTGTATTTTTGCATATCCTTATCACCTTTTACGTGAAAACACTCATCACTAAGGTTAATACACTAAAGGCTAAATCGCTAAATAACCGTCATTTTTTAAATCGCGCACTCCATAAAGTGCAGTGCGCGACTTTCATCAATCGGATTTAAGCAGATCGAGGAGCAGATTTAACGACCGGCGTCTTGACTGCTGATGATGGGCGACGAGTACGATGTGACGGACTCTTTTTCGCTGAATTAGGATTGGATTTGTTCGCAGGGCGTCCCTCACCGGACGTTTGACCACGATGACCCGTATTTTGCTGAGTCGCTGTCGGCTTCTTCACTTTTTTGGGCTTTTTAGGTTTAAGCGGACGACCATCTAACTTCGATTCAGGGACAACATTAGTGGGCTCAAAACCGGCCAAACTCATTCGAGGTAATACCGTTTGAATTAAACGTTCAATCGCAAATAACTCCGGTGCTTCCAATTCACACACAAATGAGATCGCTTTACCCACTTCTCCAGCGCGGCCAGTTCGGCCGATACGATGGACATAGTCTTCAGCGACTTTAGGCAACTCAAAATTGACCACTTGTGGCAATTGAGGGATATCAATGCCACGCGCAGCAATATCGGTAGCGACCAAAATACGTATATCGCCCGCTTTAAAGTCAGCTAACGCTCGAGTACGTGCGCCTTGGCTTTTATTACCGTGGATTGCCGCCGCGGTTAATCCTTGCTCATTTAAATAGGTCGCTAAACGGTTCGCACCATGTTTAGTCCGCATAAACACCAACACTTGTTGCCAATTACCCTCTTTGACCAACTTAACCAACATGGCTGGTTTCTTTTTCACGTCAGCCGGATAAATACATTGCTCAACAGTTCTTGCTGTTGAATTGGCAGGGCTGACTGAAATCTCAACCGGATTATTAACTAAGCCTTTAGCAAGCTCTCGAATCTCGGTCGAAAATGTTGCCGAAAACAATAAGTTCTGACGCTTTTCTGGCAATAGTTTCAGTATCTTACGAATATCACGAATAAAGCCCATGTCTAACATGCGATCCGCTTCATCCAAGACCAAGATTTCCAGTTGATCAAACTTGACCGCATTTTGGTTATACAGATCCATCAATCGACCTGGGGTAGCCACTAAAATATCCGCCCCTTTACACATCCGCTGCATTTGTGGGTTAACTTTCACTCCACCAAAGACGACGGCACTGCTTAATGGCAGATAACGACCGTAGACTAGAATACTTTCTTGAATTTGCGCAGCCAGCTCACGTGTTGGGGTAAGAATTAAAGCGCGCACCTGATTGGCGCGAACCTTTGGACCCTTTGATAAAAGCTCCAAAATAGGCAATGTAAAGCCAGCTGTTTTTCCTGTGCCAGTCTGAGCTGCTGCCATGACATCCTTGCCCTCTAATACCGCAGGAATGGCCTGCACTTGGATAGGCGAAGGCGTGTTATACCCTTTCTCTTCAATAGCTTTAAGGATTGGTGCAGAAAGACCGAGCGAGGTAAAACCCATATATGATTCTCAATAGTAATAAAATAAACAACGCGGCACCGCCGCGCAAAGTCCGCCATTTTGAGGCCTTTACTATTGGGTAGCAACCGTTAATTACAAATACCGACCGATTGACGACTCACAACACCTTACGTTGAATGGCGATAATCGGGCTCTACATGAATCAACACCTCAGCATTAGGCAGCACAGCCATGATCGCCGCTTCAATTCTATCGCATTGTTGGTGGGCAGCATCGACACACATCGATTTAGGTACAGTAAGATGAAAATCAATATGACGGCGACGGCCTGAATAACGAGTACGTAACTGATGAAAGCTCATCTCTGGCCCACAAACACTTTTAATGGTTTGACTAGTCAGCGCTAACTCTTCGTCCGAGATACTATGGTCTAATAAAGGACGAAACGCTTCGCATAACAAACTCACCCCTTCACGAGAAATAAATACCGCAACAAAGATGGCCACAATCGCATCGATAAAATACCAGTCATAACCTAAGTATCCGGCGACTAACATCACTGATAGCCCCACCGCAACACCGAGTGAGGTTAATACGTCCGCTTTTAAATGCAGAGCATCCGCTTGTAGCGCGATTGATTCTTCTTCTTTCGCTACGCGATAAAGGTGTCTTGAAACCAATAAGTTAACCAGAGCAGAAATTAACATCACGACTACGCCTAGCCCTATCGCACTGACTGGCTGAGGATTAAACAGCTTACTGATCGCTTCATAGACAATCCATGCTGCAGCACCCAAAATCAATAACGCTTCTAATACTCCTGAAACGTTCTCAATTTTACTGTGTCCGTAAGGATGATTGTCGTCTGGTGGTAAATCGGAGGTACTAACGGCAAATAACGCAATTAATGCGGCAATAAGATCCATGGCAGAGTGTATGGCCTCTGAAATGATACTCACCGAGCCACTAAAAATCCCCACCGTCATTTTCATCACAATTAACGTACTATTAGAACCCACCGAAATGAGTGCTGCGCTGGTTTTACGATTCATTATAGAACTCCACAAAAACACTCTGCTCATCGACGATGAATCATAGCACAAGTTTTTTACACAATACGTCTATAATTTCCATAAAAAAACAACCATAAGCATGATAAATGAATAAAATAAAAACCAATAAAAACAGCATGATAATGTTAAATAAAAACAATTATCACTACTTGGATTCGCATTTGATTAAAAATTGAATATAAACATAAAGTATCGTTATATTTAAACAGCAAAAATCAAAAAAGATCCCGATTTCATCCACTTTTTAGACTTATCATTAATCGCTAGAAAACTGGCTGCATATTGGTACAATACGTTAACATTATTTATTCACCATCATGTCTTTAGGCTTATGTCCACTTTACAAACTATCGTTCTCGAAACCCCCAATGTATCCAATAAAGTCCTGCTTCATTCTTGCTGCGCCCCTTGCGCTGGTGATGTGATGGAGCGAATAGTTAACGCGGGGATTGAACTCACGGTCTTTTTCTATAACCCGAATATCCATCCAGAAAAAGAGTATTTGATCCGTAAAGAAGAGAACATTCGTTTTGCTGAAAAACTGGGTATTCCGTTTATAGACGCAGATTATGACGCGCCAAACTGGTTTGAACGGGTAAAAGGAATGGAATGGGAGCCAGAGCGCGGTATTCGCTGCACTGAGTGCTTTGACATGCGTTTTGAACGCACGGCGTTGTACGCCCATGAAAATGGGTTTGACACTTTCACCAGTTGCTTAGGGATCTCGCGTTGGAAAAATATGCAACAAATTAATGATTGTGGTCAACGCGCTGCAGCACGTTACCCAAACCTGACTTACTGGACTTTTAACTGGCGCAAACAAGGTGGAGCGAGTCGCATGGTTGAACTGGCCAAGCGAGAACGTTTTTACCAACAAGAGTACTGCGGCTGTATCTATTCACTGCGTGATACCAACCGCTGGCGAGTGGCCAATGATAGATCACGAATTCAAATTGGTGTGCAGTATTATACTGATGAGTAAAATAAAAGCGAAAATCCCCTACTTAGGCAAGTAGGGGTTAGGTTTAACATAAAAACTACTATTTCGGGTCACAAAAACTAAACTTGGAGCGATAGTAACGAACTAAACCAACAAGGAATAATTGCCATAAATAGAACAGCCCCATACTTCCCCCTGAACTTGATGATAACTCCGGTTCGATAGGGTTCTTGTTCTTCACTTTCTGAGCAAATACATCAAACTCAGCAGCCGAGACGAAGTCACCCACACCGGATAACGCCTCAAATTTCAGGTATTTCGCTTGATACGGTGAAAATTCTAATTTTTGCACGCCATCACGATGCTCAAAAGTTCCTACCGAAACTTCTATGAAGTTCTGACCATCTTCAGACAAAGAGAGACGATAATCACCGATTGCTCCGTTCCCTGCACCGGGTCGTGCAACATAACTAAACCCACTAACCATAAAGTCAGCACTCAAATCGATCACAAAATGTTGCGGCGCTTTTTCAGAATCGTGTTCAGGGAACCATGGTGAATGATAAATACTATTCAGATCACCATCGAAAGCTTTTTCGATTTCAGAACCAGATTGCGCTTTGGGTTTTTCAATAAAGCGAATCGCCGTCCGATCAAACTCATTAAAGGTTGCTGTTTCTGGGCCGGTTAATTTTAAATTAGCCCAGTTGACACAATCCCCCGTCACGTCGTTATCGATATCATCAGTACGCAATATAATGTGTTTGATGTTGTATAAATCCAAATCCGGTTTCACTACAGCAGGACCTTCTAGATCATATTCCCATACTTTTACACCGTCGGCATAAACGCTCGCTTTAACTTTGTTGCCTTCAATTTTACAACTGTCATCGATGCCGACATCCGCTGTTAAGCGCGTCCAAGTTCCATCAAGGCTAAAACTGACGTTTGCTGGTGCTTGCATTCCAATACCGGACTGAAAATTCAATCCATTCATCTGCATTTCACTACCCGTTACCGACGAACCCACTTTTACCTCTCCTTCGATCGTGAGATGATCTTCGGTTAATTCGATCGTTTTGGTTGGCGTGCGCTTTTTCGTTGCAATAATGTCAAACTCTCTCGCACTGACAAAGCCACCAGACGCGGCAACCGCTTCAAAACGTAAATAACTCGCTTCAGTTTCTGAAAAATCCGCTATTTTTAACGCCTCTGTTTGTGGCCAAGTTCCTTCTGCAACGGGCTCTCCCCAGTTACCATTAGTCGTCGATAGATAAAGACGATATTGAGTAATAGTTCCGTTACCGGCCATTTCATCGGGTAAATAGGTAAAACCAGAAACGTTAAATGTGCCACCTAATTGCACAATAAAATCCATCGGAGTTTGTTCGGATGGTTCTGTCGGCTCCCATGGTGAATGGTATAAGCTTGCCACATCACCATCTAATGCATTCACAAAAGGTGTTCCAGGTTCAGCTGGCATTGGTTTAACAATTTTGAGCAAGCTTTTATCAAATTCCGTATGATAGTTGGGCTGTGGATATGGTAGCGTTTCTGGCCATATTGCCGCTTCATCAATATCAATCATGACTTGCTGCTGCTCATATACGGACTGTTTAGGAAGCTTAATATGTACTACACCATTTTTGTCAGATGAGTCAAAGAACCATCCTTCATCCGCTTGTGCAAAGTCATTTTGAGTCTGATGTTGATTCAACACGAGGTTATTATGTTTAACTAACTGCGGAGCAATCAATGAACTCACTTGAATGTGATAACTGCGCTGATTAATTTGCCCATCATAAGCATGATGTATAACAGCTGGCTCAATCGTGATAGTAATATTACCCGGAGTACCTATATGCGGAGCTTGTACATGGATCTGTGTTTCTGCGTAAGCATTCTGCTCTCGGTAGGCACGGGTTTCACCATCATCTTCATAAAGAGTAAAGTGGCTTTCACCGTGCGGAAAAACCTGCATGATCACATGTGATTGATCTTGTAGTGCATCAGAACGCGCCCCTTGATACATCGGGATAATCGCACCAGCTCGAACTAACACGGGGATTCGATCAATCGTAACGGGATAGTATTCCAACACTTTTCCCCCATCCGGCACAGAGGTACGAGTCCCGTCCCAAAAGTCTATCCATTCGCCTGTGGGTAAATAGAGTTGTTTATACCAACCATTGTTTTTTGCCATTGGCTCGTACACCGGAGCAACCAATAAAGACTCACCGTACATGTATTGATATTTAAACTCTTCACTTTTCAAACGCGCGTCATCAGGAAACTCCCAAGTCATGGCTCGAACGAGTGGCGATCCCGATTGATCGGCTTGATAAGCGTAATGATACATATAAGGCATAAGGGCAGACTTCAACATCAAATAATCCCGATTGATATCCCGATACAATTTGCCATTAAAATCACCATCATGCCACCAAGCATGCTTACGCTCCCCACGATCCCAACCTGACATAGAAATTAATACTGGTGTGAACGTTTTAAATTGGAGATCACGAGTAAAAGTTTCGGCACCCGAACCAAAAATACCATTAACATCTGAAGAGGCATAAGCTTGTCCCGATAATCCAGAACCGATAAATGTTGGAATATGCCAGCGTATATAATCCCAACTTGCCGCTTGATCGCCTGTCCAAGTCACACTGTAGCGCTGTGTTCCTGCCCATCCCATGACGGTCCAAATCATGCCTCGCGTTGTTGAGTTTTCCATCAATCCTATATGAGCATCATTATTCGCTGCCAATGAATAAAGTTTTCCTGGGCCTGTCCAAGCTACATCCAATTTATACACTTTTACGCCATCACTGACTTCTTGACGAATTTGATCCAGTGATTTTTGTGTCCACAACCCCGTTTGAATTCCTAGCTTATCTAGCTCACTCACCGTACCCGCCAGATCAGAATATCCACACCCATAACCATCATTCGGTAAAATCCAACCCACTGGCATGTCGTGATTTTTATAAGGTATTGCGACTTGATCCACCACATCTCTTGTATTTCCTGGCGAATCAGGCCAACCAGAAGGATAAGCACCATTTTTATTTTGATAGCAGTCAGCATCACCTAAATAATAAGCCCAGCGAGCCATCAAATGTGGACGTCCAGTTAATTTTGTATAGTGATCAACTATTTCGTGGAGCGTCTCCCCAACAAAATAATAGGCATCAAAACGGTTTTCATTATAAGAAGATACCGCTTGATCAATACTGCGGAAATCATGCGCACCATTTCGCCAAGTATGGCGTAACACGCCATATCCTTTATCTGAGAAGTAAAAAGGAGCAGGACTCGGGCGATCAAATTCTTCCCAGCCGCCAGAATACGACGCTTTGAGAATTTTACCATTAAATTCAAACTCTCCATTTTGCTGCCCTCCACCGTAGAAATGTTCATCCTTACTACTGGATAACGTTTGTACCGTTTTTAGATTGCTGTTATAAAATTTGAGTTCACTTTGGTCAAAACCATCCACCGAGGCACCTAGGTCTATCGGCTGCAATTCTCTCCATAGCGGTGTCATATTATCGGATTTATATAAAGCAAAAGTTAACGGTGCATGGTAAACACGTAGTGCAAGGGCGTCGGTTGTAATGAGATGATATTCACCTTGTTGTGAAACATTGATCGCGACATGACCTTGTTGATCATTAATAACAATGTTGGGCAGCGCCTCTGCATTAAAATCACTGTTATCACATTTAAAATTAGCACACTGATCGTTGACTGCATCCGTTTTAACATCGGTAAAAATGTCGTTATGGCTGGCTTGTAAACGAAACACGTGACTATTAATAAAATCAATTTTTACATTTTTATTATCAATGGTATGCAAAAAAACAGATTGCCCATTCTGCATGATGCTATCTAGATTAAGATTACTGAGTGGTGCGGCCAAAACATTAACCGACCACGATGTATATATCGCTGCTGTTAATAATATTGGCATCACTTTCAGACGAAAAGCCAAAGGCTTCATTTCATTTCCTTTCATATTAAAACCTTATTTTTATGGATTAAACCTTTATATTACAGATAAAGAAAATAAAACGAATGATTTAAGTCACAAATAAAAATATAACGAAATAAAAAAAGAAACCAATTGAAAAGTCTGAACCGATTTAAAGTTTTTATTGCAAAGGAAATATAATTTTCATTATTTAATTTCTATTCAAAATAAAAAACCACCTATAAAATAGGTGGTAAACATTGCGAACAATGAAACGCTTTATCCAGTCTTGGTAAACATAGGGGGGAGACCTGAACTAAAGACAAAGCAAAAAATAATTATTATAAAATCAAGTTAAATTCTATTTGCGCTGCCACAAACGTTAATTTTACTAATGACCACCTCTTTCATTGCCTGCATGCCTGGAACTAAATATTGTCGAGGATCATTCGCATCAGGATGGCTAGACAAATACCCTTTCATTGCATCTGAAAAAGCAATTTTCAATTCAGTCGCCACATTAACTTTACAAATACCTAATGCAATACAATGACGTACATCTTCATCAGAAATACCCGATGCGCCATGCAAAACAAGAGGAATATCAACACACTGACGAATCGCCGCTAATCTTTCAAAATCCAATTTAGGCTCTGATTTATATAAACCATGAGCCGTACCAATAGCAACTGCAAGAGAATCTATCCCCGTACGCAAAACAAACTCCTTCGCTGAGCTTGGATCGGTTAATTGTGCATTGGCTTCATCAACAATAAGATCGTCTTCCTGCCCCCCAAGCAGTCCCAGCTCTGCCTCAACAGAGACGCCATGACGATGACACATATCAACAACAGCTTTAACGGTTTTAATATTCTCATCAAAAGGGGAATGAGAGGCATCAATCATAGCCGAACGAATCCCAGCATGAATTTTTTCTTCTATATCAGTAATACTTTCATGGTGATCTAGATGTAATACCAGTGGTAATTTATGCTTTTTAGCGGCAGCTTTACAAATAGAAACCAAGTAATCAACACCGGCATGTTTATAAGTCCCCGGCGTCCCTGCCAAAATAACAGGGGAACGCATTTCAGCAGCGGTTTCAACAATCACTTGTATCGTTTCTAAATTATGAATATTAAATGCAGGGACCGCATAGTTGTTTCTCTGAGCGTCTTTTAGCATTTCATGTGAAGATATTAGATACATAAGGTCTCCTATGGCGTATAAAAACGCCACTCAAATAATATATTATTTATGGTTAATTAAGGATTATTTAAATGATCATCTAAATCATTAATATTTTTACTCTGTGATTTTTTATTTAAAGCACCATACTTTATTCCCATTCACCCAGGTTTCTTTTAATTCAAACGCTGGGTTAACAAATAAAAAATTGGCTTTTTTACCGATGGCGATTGAACCATATGTATGTTCGATACCTAGTAAACGAGCCGGGAATAAACTGGCTGATTCAATCGCGTATTTTAGTTCTACACCCACCATGGTTGATAAATTCTTCACCCCTTGGAATAATGCTAAAGTACTCCCCGCTAACCCCCCTTCTTGAGTTGTCACAATGCCACTTTGCATACGGACCAAATTACCGCCCAAGAAATACTCACCATCAGGTTGACCAGTCGCACACATAGCGTCACTGATCAGCACTAAACGTTCTGCGGCACAACTGACACAAATTTTCATTGCCGCTGGATGAACATGATGACCATCCGCAATCAACTCAATATAAGCTCGAGAGTCACTTAATCCAGCCCCCACCACACCAGGTTCCCGATGATGAAGACCACTCATCCCATTGTAGCAATGGACAACCCCATCTGCACCAGCCTCAAATGCCGACTGTGCTTGGGCGTAACTCGCATTGGTATGCGCCAACATCACGTTGACTCCTCGCCGCTTCAAATGACGAATGGCGTAGCATGCCTGATTTTTTTCTGGCGCTAACGCGACGGCTTTTAATGTATCTCGGCTCACCGCGATCAGATGATCCAATTCCTGTGTGTCTAGCTCACGAAATAAACTCGAATCATGAGCACCTTTATGCCTCTCGGTAAAATAGGGACCCTCTAAGTAACTGCCTAAAATCGTCGCCCCAGGAACACCTTGCACCATGGCTTCAGCCACATTAATCAAAGCGCGTTCAATATGTGGTAGCTGATCGGTAACCGTGGTTGCGAGAAAAGCACCGACGCCTTGACTGGCTAAGTGTTGTGATAATTTCGTTAATGATTCGAGCGTACCGTCCATCACATCGACACCAGCGCCACCATGCACGTGTGAGTCTATCAATGCTGGTAACATCACATCCGCTTGCACCATGGTGGATATATCGTCTTCGGGTTGCTTAGGCCGAATTTGTGTAAAACACTCATCTTCGATAGTAATAATGTAATCTTGCTGCCATCCTTGTTCGGTAAGAATCTGTTTTACATAAATTTTCACTTTATTCACTCCTCGACATATCACAAAAGCATTTGGTTAAATGCCTTCACATGCCATTTCGGTCTGTGATTGTTTGGCTAACTCATCAAATAAACATGTCATTCCACGGTGGCCACATAACAAGGCCTGTTCTCTAAACTCGGTAATATTGAGTTCGTCACGCTCCAACATCATCTCCAAAATTAATTGCAGGTTAGCCCCAGTAATGACTTCTATATTACCGTGTTCTAAAGCAAGGGTTGACGCGATACGAAAGGGACTACCACCCAATAAGTCGGTGATAAATACCAGCCCATCTTGTGTACCAACGTTCTCCATTGCGGTTCGAAATTGTTCTTGCAGTTGTTGGGTCGTCGATTCCGGAGGGAAGTCAATCGCTACACATTGCTCTTGTGCCCCAATCACTTGGTGCATAGCCTTTTCCATGCCTGAAGCAAACGCGCCATGGCCAGAAATAATCACACTCAACATCTTCTTTTCCTCTTCTATTGGAGAGGGGGGATCCAGCTGACTAAAAGCATGAGCGAGGTCATGTATTATCCAACGCTCATAGCAATGCTAAGTAGATTGGCAGGAATGTTTATCCCTTTGGGCATTCACGCCCCCCTCTGATTGTTCATCTTCTATCTCGGTTAAAATGTTATAAGAAACCGATAAAACGACCCACAACCGCCATCACAACCGTGACCACAATCAGTTTAATTGGGCTCCAACCACGTTTAACCAAGGCATACATCAACAAGGTATACACTAATGGAAGGAATGCAGGCATCAGCTTATCAATTACATCCGCTTGCAACTTAACCACCGCATCACCAGCATTAATTTCTAGCGTAGTGGAGAGGCGTACATACGTCGCGACCAGTGCACCAATCACCGTCATCCCAACAATGGAGGCCGCATGACCTACTTTTTTGGTATTGGCTTTAATCATCGGTATCGCTGCTACGCCCATTCGGTAAGCGTAATGTGCTAAACCAAATCGAAGGCCAAAATGAACCACGTTAAATAAACAGAAGAAAACGACCGCCCCAAGAATCGAGCCTTGTAATGCGAGATCGGCACCAATCCCGCCACAAATCGGCAGCAAAGTGAGCCAGAACATGGCATCGCCAATTCCTCCCATGGGAGCACCAACCGCGATCTTAGTACTTTGGATACTATTCACATTCTGTTTTGAACGCTCCATCGCCAAAATAATGCCCATTACAAACGTGACTAAGAATGGGTGTGTATTAAAAAAGCCCATATGCCCACGCATTGACTTGGATAGATCATTTTTGTTGGTATGAATTTTTTCTAGTGCCGGTAATAGCCCATATAACCATCCTGCGGCTTGCATACGCTCAAAGTTAAATGAGGCTTGTAATAGTAGTGAACGCCATGCCATTCGGTTAATGTCTGATTTGGTTAACTCAGTACCAATCGATTTATCACTATATTCATCTTGTGGGACGTCAGGTGCTTGGTTGACATCGATATTGTGATTAGATTCCATCTTCAAATTCCTCTTGTTTAGTCGCAACAACAGTGGTGTCTGTTCCTTTTTTCATAAAATCAATCAATGCCATCGCCAGTGCTGCAGCGGCAATCGCTAACACAGGAAGTTCAAGCCAAGCTGCCGCGACGAATCCAAGAATAAAATAAGGAATGTAGGCATTTTTCATCATGATTTTCATCAGGACCGCAAAACCAATAGCTGGCATGATGCCACCCGCAACCCCTAAACCATCGATCAAGGTTTTAGGTAGCGCTTCAACAGCAACCTTGGCGTGTTCTGCACCCAAATAGATTGGAAGAAAAGCCCATAAGAAATAAAACGTACCCAATACCAGTAGCGCAAAATAGTTGACGCGTTCAATGCCTTTAGTGTCGGCGTTATCTGCCATTTGGTCACATTTAGACATCATTGGTGCCATCACAGAGAATAAGAAAGTAATCCCCATTTGTACTGCAACCGCAAAGGGTACCGCGACCCCAACAGCGACATCAGCAGGCACGCCAGAACTGATGGCAAACGTCGTCCCAACAATAGTCCCAATAATAACATTGGGTGGCTGAGCACCCGCTAATGGGGCTAATCCCATCCAAACTAGCTCTAATGTTCCGCCCACTAATATCCCCGTAGGTAAATCACCCAAAATCAAGCCGACTAAAGGGCCTAATACCACGGGGCGATGAAAGTGAGTTAAACCGTTGAAGAGATCTAATCCAGCGAAAAATGCGAGTATTCCCAGCATCAACGCTTGCATGAATCCTATTTCCATCTTTCAGTTCCTTTATAATTAAAGTAATTCAAAAATATCCGTAGCAGATTCGGTAGGGACTCCCTGCACACGGCATTTCACGTTATGTTTTTTTAATTGTTGAAAGCTTTCAATATCTTGTGCATTCACGGAAACGGTTTTATGAATTTGTTTTTTTCCATCCACATAATGCATATTACCAATATTAATTTCTTGGATTGGAACTCCCCCTTCGACTATTTTTAAAAAATCAGACGGTGTTTTTGCCACCAACAAAATTTTCTGGCGCTCAGAGGCTTTGTGAATATTATCGATGACTTTTTGTATGCTCCAGAAACGGATCGCAATCCCTTCAGCGATCACCATTTCCATCAAACTTTGTTGGATGCTGTCCTCGGCAACTTCGTCATTAGCAACAACAATAATATTGGCGTCGACAAACCCAACCCATTGCACACCCACTTGACCGTGAACCAAACGCTCATCAATACGACTTAATACGATATTTGGCATTATCTATTCCTTTCTAACGATTAAATGGATAAATAGTGACACCTTGTACAACGCGATTTACTTCACCACTAGGACAAGGATTATCTGGACCAATTTCGAGATCAAACGAGCGAGTAAACGCATAAATCTGTGCAAATAGTAAAAATGGAAAAACCAGTGCCGCATCATCTGCACCCACAAAATCTGGAATTTGAAAATAATCGCCTTCCGCAATCATGGCATCGACTTCCGTTGTTAACGCCACCACTTTCAAGGCTTTATTTTCCGCTCGTAACTCCCTCAAGAGATCCCGGTCATACTGGCGGGTATAAGGATCATTCGAAATAAAAATAAAAATCAGACTAGCATCATCGACAACCGACTTAGGACCATGACGAAAACCAACAGGGGAATCGAACGTGACGGAGAGCTTACCCGCCGTTAACTCAAGCAACTTTAATGCAGCTTCTTGTGCGACCCCTTGTAGGCTACCACTCCCCAAATAAATCACTTTGTTTGCATGTAAACTAGCTAAGGAAATAATGCTTTCTAATTGAGAGTTAAGAATGGTACGACACGCCTGTTCTATCGAGTGAAATCGTTCACTATCAAATTGCTGAGGTAATAACGTGAATAGACAAGCGAGCATCATGCTCGTTAAGCTACTGGTCATAGCAAAGCCTAAGTCATTCGTTTCTGGTGGCATTAATAATGCTAGACTCCTTGAATCACCCATGGCTCGTAAATACAGATTGCCTTGATCATTACACGTAATCACCAAGTGATAACAGTTATCAAGGACTTGGCTGGCAAGTTCAACTGCAGCAACGCTTTCTGGGCTATTACCAGAGCGAGCAAAAGAAACGAGTAAGGTTGGACAATTTTCAGCGAAATACTCATCGGGATCGGCAACAATATCAGTCGTTGCTATCGCATCAATTCGACGCTTTAATTTTCCAGATAGATAAGGGGCAAGTGCTCGTCCAGCAAACGCAGAACTCCCAGCTCCCGTTAAAACAATGCGTCCATTGGGATAAGAAAAGAATGAGTTCATAAAATCATGAATAATGGCTTGCTGAGATATCAACTTTTGCAAAGTTCTTTGCCAGACATCTGGTTGCTGAGTAATTTCTTTAGCCGTGGCTAGTCCATTTTTAGTCGCTAGCTGTTGTTGAGAAATATTTAAATACATAAGGTTAACCTTCTATTTATCACGGCAAGCAGCAGCGTATAACGCAACCACTTCACCAATTTTATTAAGAATGATTGTCTTGGGCTCAGGAGTGAGCCTACCTTCACGGATGGCTTGAAACTGAAGGGGGAGATATTGGCTGATTAACGGCAGAGGAATAGGATGATCTTGTAAATTTTGTAATAGCACAGCTAAGCCGTCATTGACCTTTTGATCAGGCCAATAGTAGCGAATACGATCAGAAAAACTAAAGCTGCGAGCTAAACGCTGGGTTTCGCTGTCTCCTTCGTAATACCCCTGCCAATACTTAGGTTCAGCATGCATTGCACCTTCAAGCACTTGCCGCAATCCAGAGCAATGCCTTGCTGGAATCAATTCTTCTTCAATACATGAGAGGGAAAATAGCGCTTCACGCAAAGCAAATGTTAAAGCTGGACCGACTTTTAAAATCGCAAAGTGATCGCGAACTAATGCTTTATAAGCCTGTGCGGTTTGATAATCCGTCGAATGAGCTTCAAACACCAAATGAGGATAACGTTCAACGACTTTACTCAGCGCCTGTGCTTTCTCTGGGCAATAATCAATAATACCTTGATGATCAAACTCAACACCTGGCTGCACAACAACACCTATAACACGTGACCAGATATCGCCTAAACCAAGGTCAGAGAATGCTGAATAATGCGTTTCTATAGTATCAATAGCGGCTTGCGGCTGAGTCACTTGTAAACAATCGAGTTCCTCTACTGCACCGCCAGGAACCGGAACCTCCGTTCCTATTACATAAACTAATGATGATTGGCCAAATAAATGACAGGCGGTTTTCTCTGCCACTAATGCTAAGCGAGCAGCACGCTTCGCAACAGTAAAATCAGTTAATGGCTTTTCATCACCGAAGCAACTCATGCTGCAATCTAGATGAATTTTTTGAAATCCCGCAGCGACATACGCTGTAATCTGCTCTTCTGCATAGTTCATTGCCGTTTCCGCATCTAGATGCTGCCAACGGTTTGGCCCTAAATGATCACCACCGAGTGTGATACGTTCTATAGGAAACTCAGCTTTGGTGGCTAATTGTTTAACCATTATTTTGAAATCTTTTGGCGTCATGCCTGTATAACCACCAAATTGATCTACTTGATTTGATGTTGCCTCTATCAATAATTCGCTATTGTCACTCTTGGCATACTGAATTGCAGCTTCGATAACCAGTGGGTGAGCTGAACAGATAGAATAAATACCAACAGATTTTCCAGATTTGTGCTTTTTAATGATTTCCACAAGAGGGTTCATTTTCCTTACCTTTCCTTTTTATTTTATGATTTAAACATAAATCAAAACGTAACGAATAAAAACAAAAGAAAACAGCAATTGATAAGTGACTCACAAAAACAAAAAGAAAGAAAACGAAAGAAATGAAGTATTGAGAGGCAACTGAAGACAAAAGAAACAAAACGAAATATGATAGTCCTTTTGATTCCTACTCATAACAACAATATTGATAAGTCGTAATTATCAGAAAATAGGGTAACTAAAAGTGAAGAATACTAGCGAAAGACGTGAACACACGATTGCACTCCTGAAGAAAAACGGAAGTGTTCAGGTTACTGATCTTTCGAAAAAATTTGGGGTTTCAACGGTCACGATTAGAAATGATCTAGCCGCTTTAGAAAAACAAGGTATCGCAACACGTGCTTATGGAGGAGCATATCTTCAAGATGGTGATATTCGTCTTCATGAGCACTCGGTTGAAGATAAAAATCAACTCAATAAAGTCTTAAAACAAAAAATTGCAGCAGCGGCAGTAACGTTAATTGAGAAGGGGGATACTTTAATACTCGATTCAGGTACGACAACTTACTATATTGCAGAAGCATTAAGAAATGCCCATGATCTAGTAGTGATGACGAATGGATTAAATATCGCCAACGCCCTTTTTTCTGCAGAAGGGGTTGAAGTCATGCTAACGGGAGGAAAACTTCGCAGAAAATCGATGTCCTTCTATGGAATAGAAGCCGATAATATTCTAGAACACTATCACTTTAATAAATTATTTCTTGGCGTTGATGGATTTAATTTAGAAAAAGGCATAACTACCTACAATGAGAATGAAGCAAGACTTAACCGTAGAATGTGCAATATTGCCGATGAAGTGATTGTTGTAACCGATTCATCTAAATTTGGCAAAGTGAGTCTACATAAAATTCTTGAAACCGCCCGAGTTGATAAAATAGTGACTGACGAAGGTATTCCTAAAGAATATCTACAGGGGCTTGAGCAACTTGGCATTACTGTCATTGTAGTGAAGCAATAGCCTTTACTATGAAGGTCTAGGGCAAAAAACTCAAAATTAGCACCAGCTCTTCTAGTGATCGAATACTATCGCTACATCAGAAAAATGACTACCTATAACAATACTGTGTTAGGTCGCTATTCACATCAATGAATTCGACCATCAGAGGAGATCAAAGCATAGCAACGGTGCGTAGTTTCAAATCTGAGAGATATAAAATTTTTTGAATTTGATCCTGATTGGCCACACCATTACACTGACAACGTGACATCATAAGGTTGAGAGAATATATGCAGAATAGTCATGCCAAAATTGATATTCCAGAGCGCTCTGTGGAACGAAAATTTGTGCCCAAGCTGAGTAATTTCAAAGTTAGCGCATCCTATGAGGGGCTAATCGCTAGTGGTAAACCCTCAACTCTAGAAGCACTAAAGCGCCAATATGCGAGATAAGTACGGCGTCAGTCGGGATCATTATTGCTATCCCGACTCGGAGACACTCGAAAATCAACTGAATATTCAAGGCAGTGATGAACTGCATGAGGCGGAAACCGCCTTTTCTGAATACCGATATATCCACTACGTCAGCCACCTTTCTACTTTAGAGCAATTCGACGTTGAACACTTTCGAACCCTACATTGGGTACTTTTTCAAGATGTCTACTCATGGGCTGGAAACTATCGCGATGTTGATATTAGCAAGGGCACGACGCGCTTTTGTAATTGTCTCTATATTGAAAGAGAGCTAAACCGCCAATTGGCACGAATTCCTCAGCTACGTAACTGTGTCGATAGAGCTGCGTTTGTGCGCCTGATTGCTGATATTTTCTGTGAAATTAATATCGTTCATCCCTTTCGCGAAGGTAATGGCAGAGCAACGCGATTTTTCTTTGAAGAGTTAGTTTTTGTAGCAGGGTATGAACTTGATTGGCCTGAAGTATCCAAAGACCACTGGCTTGAAGCCAATATTCAAGGCTATCACGGCAATTTATCGCTTCTCGAAAAACTATTTGATAGAGCGATCAGCCAAACCAAGCTCTTGTAAATTGCTTTATTCACTACCTTCATGATTCACGCAAGGTCAAGTCCTACTCATTATCCAAATGCCCCAAGTCAACTCATGCTGAATTGAATGTAATTTGTTGTCACCACCAGCACGGCAACAACAAATTACACAACGTGCACTTAGCGAGATTCTAGTGGATAAGAACGGTAGCTCCACATACCATAAGTTCTTAAAGCATCACGATTGTAATAGATTCCATCTCTTGATCCATTCTTAAAAACGAGTTTATCTTGAACCGCCCTACAAGTTGCTTTTATCAAAATAGGATATTTAGATTTTCTATACTAGGATGAAAATCATCAATGATATTTGTCTGGACTCTACGTAATGAAAGATCGCCTATTTCATTCGCTAAGCTTGGTGGTGTTTCTAGCATTCCTAGTACTCACGAGTTTTTATGCTTGGCAAGATAGTCGTAGAGTTAAACACTTTATCCAACACTATGAATTACCTTCGATAGGTATGGCATTAGCGGCAAGCGTCGATAGAACAGCTGGCGAATATCATCGAATTAGTGGTGAACTACAGCATAATAATTTTATACGTGACTGGATTCTAGCTGGCGAACAAGATATTGATATATTACGTACTTTCTTACGTGACATTAGTCTACGATTTCGTTTAGCGGATGCTAGCATAGTCAGTGATCGTTCCGAGACTTACTATTCAGATGATCAGCGAATCATAAAACTTGATCCCAATAATGTATCACGAGATGGATGGTATTATCTTTATCGTGAAACCTTACGAGATATCAATATAGATACATGGTATTACGCTGAAGAAGATAAGTTGCACATATGGGTTAATGCTCCTCTTTTTGATCATAATGGCGAATTTCTAGGCCTTACTGGTGTGGGAGTCGATACCGAAGATTTTAGTAATCTGCTGATGACTTATGGCCGCCTTAAAGGTTTTGACGTTTATCTGGCGCGATTAGATGGTCAACTGGTTTATGCAAGAAACCGACAGTTATTAGCGGAGCAGCTTAACTTAAGCGATCTGTGGGATATAGAGTTCAACTTTCTTGATAAAAATAGAGACGGCATAGCATTAAGTTTTGCTAATAGAGATGATTCAGAGGTATTACTCTGGATACGCTTTATGGATACTTGGAATACTTGGTTAGTGGTAGAAAAATCTGCCGAATCCATTCAGTCTCGCATCAATGAAAGTTTAAAAAGTAGTGCACTTCTGGGTGGCTCTCTTAGCCTATTACTATTTTTAGTGATTTTTGCTTCTATTATGCTTGCACGGCACAAAGTAGATGAGAAGACACTCCATCTTGAATATCAAGCAGGTACTGATTGCCTAACGGGGCTGTTTAATCGCGCATACCTATCAGGGCTTATTCAGTTAGAATTAACTCGATTACGTAAGGTAGAAGGTGTCTCTGCAATCTTACTCATTGATATCGATTATTTTAAAAGAATTAACGATACATACGGACACCCAATCGGTGATCAAGTACTTTGTTGCGTTGCTCATAGCTTAAATCAAAATATTCGAGAAGGTGATGCGGTCGCGCGGTTTGGTGGTGAGGAGTTTATGGTACTGCTGCCGAATATTTCATTACAAGATGCCGTAGAACATGCAGAAAAGCTGCGTTTAGCGGTTAGTGAACTGACCTTTCCATGCCTTCCACAAGAGGTGAGTATTACGGTAAGCATCGGGATTTCATTGTTAGATATAACTAAAGATAATCCAATAGAGACGGCTTATTTTGATGCGGATAGAGCATTGTATCGTGCAAAATCTTCGGGGCGCAATCGTGTAGTGTGCTCATGAACAGTCCGAGTGTTTAGTGTTTATGCTTAAGTGGCTTAACGACACTATCCAAACCTTCGATTTTTAATGCCAGACACAGCTGAAGCAGTTGGCCTAATTCCCCTTCGGGAAAACCTTTGTTGGCGAACCACAGTAGGTACTCTTCAGGTAGATCAATCAAGACCCTACCAGCATATTTGCCAAAAGGCATGGGCATTCTGGCGAGTTTGAGTAGGTTTTCTTTTTCTAACATGATGTCACTTAGGCTCGGTGGGTCATTGGAGGTGACAGCATACAAAAAGTCTCCCGAGCAGAGCAAGTGCTGTGGGAGACTGATAGCTTTATTAGTGGTTCTTAACCACGTAAGATCATTTGCTCACGTTCAGGCCCTACCGAAATCATCGATACCGGCACTTGCAATAGCTCTTCAATCCGTAGCACGTATTTTTGAGCCGCAAGCGGCAGGCTTTCAAAGGTGCGACAACCGGTAATGTCTTCTTGCCAGCTTTCCATTTGCTCATAAATAGGCGCCAGAGCTGCCGTTTGTGGCCAAATCGGGTTTTCGCTGTGATGACCTTGATAGCCGACACAAATTTTCAGATCAGATAAGCCCGTTAAGCAGTCAATTTTGGTCAAAGCAACTTCGGTTGCCGCTTGTAGCTCAACCCCATTACGGGTTGCTACGGCATCAAAATAACCCATATCACGTGGACGGCCAGTAGTCGCGCCAAACTCGTTGGCTTTTTCACGAAACGCATCTTGCTCTTCCATCGCGGTGATCAAGGTGCCAGTGCCAACCGATGAACTAAAGGCTTTCGCCACGGCAATCACTCGCTCTGGACGCAATGCGGGTAAACCACCGCCCAAACCTGCGTAAGCGGAAGTCACATGAGAAGACGTTGTCCATGGGTATTCGCCGTACACTAAATCTCGGCCAGCGCCCAACTGGGCTTCAAACAACAAGTTTCCGCCTTGGGCTTGAATGGCTTTTAGCGGTACGGTGACATTACAAACCGATGCTAACCATGGCTGAGCAACCTCTAGTAGCCATGCTGCCATTTCCGCCGCGCTTTGGGTAAACTCAAAACTTGGGTAAAGGGCTTTGAGTTGGGGCAATTTCCAATCTAACCAAAATTGAATGCGCTCTTGTAATACTTCAGGTTGCTTTAACCAACCGACTAAGATGCCTTTTTTCATCACTCGGTCACCATAAGCCGGAGCTATGCCTTGACGAGTAGAGCCGTAGGCGCGATCGCCTAAACGTGCTTCTTCTAAACTGTCTTCTAAAGCATGGAGAGGCAAACACAAGGTCGCACGATCGGAAATCGCCATGCGTAGCGATACGCCTGATTGCTCAACTTCCGCCATCTCTTTTGACAATAACTCAGGGCTTATCACCATACCTGGGCCAAGTACCGCCAAACAATCTGGATTAAACACGCCACTCGGCAATTGGTGTAATTTAAACGTTCCGAATTCATTAACTACGGTGTGACCGGCGTTATTTCCGCCTTGAAAACGAACACTGGCTGAAGCTTGATCGGCAAGATAATCAACAATCCGACCTTTACCTTCATCACCCCAGTTAGCACCAACAACAACAATCGACGACATGAGTTACTCTCCTTAAAAGCAAGTGTCACCATCCTATGCCTAAGATTGAAATATGAAAAATTAATTATTATTATAACTCTGATAAGAATTCCATATCACCTTTACTGAATGCTCTCTCGTTTAAGGATCCATCATGCTTGATATTCACTGGCTCAATACCTTTGTCACTTTAGCGAAATATCAACATTTTGGTAAAACCGCAGCGGCATTACACATGACACAGCCCAACGTTAGCTTGCATTTAAAACAGTTAGAGCAAGCAACGCGAGTCAAATTGATTGAACGTAACCCTTTTCAACTGACTCAAGCGGGTGAGCGATTATTGCAAAGTGCAGAGAAAACCTTACTTGAATTACAAGTCTGCCAAGCCGATCTCAATGCCATTAACCATCTTCATCAGGGCACCTTAACCATTGCAGCCAGCGATATCATCTCTCGCTTACTCTTGATTGGCCCTTTTCAGCTCTTTCGTAAAACCTATCCGGGGATCGACCTGTCATTATTTAATACCACCTCTTCACAAGCGGCAGAGCTGGTGAAAACGGCCAAAGCCGATTTGGGATTTGTGATCGCGCAGAAAGAAGAAGCACCACTCAGTTTTACCGAGCTACGTGAGGTGCAGTGGTGCGCAATCGGCAATGGACTCGCGCAGTGGCAGGCGCAGGCCGCGAATCAAAGCCTAGCGGTTAGCGATCATTCACAAGCTCCTCTCACCGTAGATGAACCGACGCTTATTCTGCTGGGTCATGATACTCGTACTCGAGATTTAATCGATCTCAGTTTGCCGAAACTGAACCTGCCTAACTATCGCATTATGGAAGTCGGTAGTGTGGATGCACAAATTGACTGGGCAGAAGCGGGGTTCGGAGTCGCGATTGTCCCTACGTTTTCAGTCAATCCGCAAAGGACATTACACACAACGCTTACCCCACTGCCCGACTTTTCTTCCACCAGTTTGGGTTATATCGTGCGCCAAAACCAATTGCTCTCAAGAGCTATCAAACAGTTGCTGGTGTGGGTCGATGAAGAAATCCAAAAATCGCAATCGTTGACTTAATGGTAAAATACCAGCATCAAAATGTGATTCAAGTCACAAATTATTCAGCAAAACGTATTGATAATAATTATCAATTACATCAGTATCCTTGCTCTCATTTTGACAAGGATCAAATTATGCAGTTGAAACCTTTGTTGGCTCTTATTCCTCTTCTGTTGACCAGTGCAACTCAAGCAGAAACCGCCGCTCCATCAGAAACCGATGAAACCATCACCGTACATGGGCAACCCATTCCTACTCATCAACGATTACGCAGTGATTTAGACAAAATGCGTGGTATCGCCAATGCGGATATCTTTTCTGGGATCACCAGCATACAAAGTAATAATATGCATAATGAAGCTGGCGCATTGGATATTGGCATTCGCGGCTTGCAAGGCGAAGGTCGAGTACCGATTTTTATTGATGGCAGCTTGCAATCTACTCACACCTCTCGTGGTTACCAAGGCGTCAGTGACCGAACTTATATTGATACTGACTTACTCAGCACCTTGACGGTTCATCAAGGTGCGACCATGGATAGTTCACCTTACGCTAGCGGCGCTGTTGGCGGCGTGGTTAACGCCACCACGCTAACCATTAACGATGTGATTAAAGATGACAGCTCTTTTGGTGTGATATTTAAAGCTCGGGCCAATAACCATAATCGTACCCCAGAAGTCAGTGGCGATTACCGTCAACAAGGCCGCTATTTATTAGCGAACCGTGACTCTGAATACAAATTTGAACACGGCTCAGCCATGATTGGCCTTGGTTATCAACATGAGTTATTTAGTACCGTACTCGCCTATAGTAAACGCTCAAAAGGCAACCATTTTTCCGGTAAAAATGGCTATGACGATTATCAAGACCCGGTGGTTGGCCCAGGACAAGAAGTGGTTAACACCAGCTTTGAAAGTGATTCGTGGCTCTTAAAATTAGCCACCAACAATCGTACCGCGCATAATGCCGATCTCACCTATCGTTACCACGAACAAAAAGCCGGTGAGGTTTTGGCCGCTTATTGGTACAAATTTAATTATGACCAAGAAGGCAACCCACTACCCAATGGTCAAGAGATGATGCCTCAGTGGGGATTAGGCACAGCGAAAGTCAATACTTATGCCGCCAATTACTACTATCAGCCTGATCATCCTTGGCTAAATCTACACGCCAATGTGTGGTACACCGATGCGAAGCTCGCTCAATATAACGGGCTTTGGGCCGTCGGCACTAATGCCGAGCAGTATTTCCATGGCTACAGCAACGATCGTTCCGGCTTTAGCGTCAGTAATGAGAGCTTATTGACCGACTGGCCGGTGCGTTTAACTTATGGTTTTGCGCAGCAGCAAGAGCGCTTATCGCCTGAAGAAGATGGACAAACGCGTTTTACCCAAACCGTGACTTCACGTGATGGTAAGCGTCGTACACAAAATATTTTTGCTAATGCCGATATAAATTACGCACCGCTGAAAATAAAACTGGGGCTAAATGTCCACAATGCCAAGTCCACTGACCACCAAACCAAGCAACATCTCGATTACAAAGAAAAAGTGGATTTACTGAGTGAACTGACTTACCAACTCACCCCAAGTACCCAGCTATTTTTGAAATCCTCACGTACTTATCGAATGCCGAGCTTATATGAAACGACACTATCGAATGAGGTATTCAGCTACAATCCTTTCAACCCTCTCAAACCTGAGCAATCGTTCAATAACGAGGTAGGCGTGCAATGGCATAGCACGGATACAATGGCGAGTGGAGATAGTCTTCATCTATCAGCGTCTTATTTTAGAAACAGCATTAAAAATTATATTTCTGGTGGGGTATTGCCAAAAACGCCGGGAATGCCTGAATGGCGTTCCAACTTTACCTTTACCAATTACGATAAAATGCAACTCTCTGGTTGGGAGCTGAGCGCCAAATATCACTATGCATGGTTATACGCTCACCTTGCCGCTACCTTATACAGTGAAACCAAAATTTGCTCTACAGACCAAGCGGCATATGCAGAAAGCGAGCGCTGTAATTCTATGGGCTTTGCTTGGGGATTAACCCCAACGCGTATTCCCCCCAAAGAAAACATACACCTCAATCTTGGCACGCAATTTTTTAATAATACCCTTGATACTGGTATCAAGGTCTCTTATCACTCCGGTAAGTCGAATCCAAGCAATTGGTTAGCGGGCACGGGTGCCAGTGCGATTATCGATATTCCAGCGGATTATAAAATTGATCTCTACTCTCAATATGCCTTAAACCCTAATACACAGCTGTTTTTGGCCATTAATAACCTCACTGACCGTTATCAAGTCCAGCCCGGAGCGGTAATTAGTATGCCTGATCCAGGAAGAACCATTACCCTTGGTGTGGAAGTACACTATTAATCGAGATATCAAATCAAGTGAAGGAGTTACTGCTCCTTAACTTGGCTGTATTTTTATGATTTTTCTACTTGAAGTAGGCAGCGATATTGCTGCCTACTTCAAACAATTAACAGGAGTCACACTAAGAAGTTAACTCATCTTAGCGCCAAACACCCCACTCTCCGGTGGTTCCCGGCTCTTCTCCTTTCGTCCACCACTGCGCGGTCCATTCACGCCCTTGGTGAACAACAATATCACCAGCGGTGTATGTTTTGCTCTCTTGCCACGCGTTATCAGGGTTCACTGGTGGCGGTGTTTGTTTTTGTAATGATAATTGGTAGCTAAACTGACCATGTGGCGCAAACACTTGGTTAGTATGGATATTTCTGGTATCAAACATATAGTGGTTCATTTCTTGGTGCCAAATACCGATATACCAATCTCCCGCCTGCTGCTGATTAAACTGACCCGCCAGTTCAACAGGCCAAGTGTGTCTGTTATTGGCTGAAATCTCGAGATGAATATCCGTCAGCTCTTGCCCTTGCTGGCTAAAGGTACGAAAACGCACACTATCACCGCTGTCCAATGGTCCAAACCCTGTTGGCACAAAATAACCTAATGCCGTTAAATCTGTCGGTTGCTCAGGTTCACTCGGTTCAGTAGGCGGCGTTGGGGCCTCTCCACCCACAAAGGTGATATCACTACAGTTATAAAACCCTTCGCCCGCCGGATCAATTCGCTGCCAGCGGGTATACAAAATCGCATCACCACTGCGTCCCTCAGGGAAATTGACTGTAAATCGGTATTTTCTATCAGCCCCTACTGCGACATTCCCCGCCTCATCAATTAACGCTAAATCGTCCCATGTCAAAGGTAGACTTGGATCGTACTCTGGTTTCGTTAAGTAAAACTCCCAATAAGAAGGATTATGTGGCACTGCAGCATGAAAAACTAAGTCCAATTGATGATGTTCATTTAGCTGAATCGGTGTTTTCTGCCAATGAGGAGAGACAATATTTAACCCAGCTTTAGCAGCATGACCCGCAGAACAAAGCTGACCATCCGGTATCACTGCTTTCACCTGCTCGAGATCTCGATAACGAGCCACATTAGCAGCCACTTCATTACGCTGCACAAAAGGATAAGCTCCCGATTGATCATAAACCGCTTGGCAAGCCGCATTAGGTATCGCATTACTCCAAAACCCACCATCTAAATAGCACGTATTTTGCCGCGCACTGGGAAACTCAACCCAGCCATGTGCAAAAGCTAATGAGGGAATAGATAAACTGATACACAAGGTACTCAGGACTAATCGATGTTTCATTGTTAGGTTCCTTCCACTGACGATGTTAATAATGACAGATGAACTAGGGCGATGTTTTACGATGATCAACCAACTCAACCATCACCATAAAAATGGGCTATCTTTTCAAACCCAATACGTCCTAAAGCTAGCAAGATTCACTGATAACCCAAGTCAAGTACCACTATCGATGCTCCAAAATACAACCTACCTTCCAAATCTATACTGCTCATACTTTGAACGCTCATTTTCCTACGAGAGACATCAAATTTTATCCTCTCGCCAGATCATCAAACTAAATTGGTCATTGATTCGTTGCAAAGAAAGAACTCTCGAACGAGCAGGTATGGCATCACATTAAACCAATCTAATAAAAACAAAGCTTTATTAGCAAAAACTAAAGATCAAAATGCCATCATTTCGATTATTTATCACTCATAAAAACCAATTAATTATTTGTTTTTATGAGTAAATTAATTGTAACACTTCATTCATCACAGAAATAATTTGCAACATACCTACAATTCTCGAAAAGTTTCGAACGAAAATAAAACATTATTCGTTCGCTCCATTTTGAATGTTCTATTCCCCCAGCAACCTAATTACATTACGAGGCCATTATGTTTGGGATCTTTAAACCACATGCTCACATTGAGCGGCTATCTTCTGAACGAGTTGATAGCGCCTATTCGCGTCTGCGTTGGCAGCTTTTTATCGGTATTTTTGTCGGCTATGCCGGTTACTACTTAGTCCGTAAAAACTTTAGCTTAGCGATGCCTTATTTGATTGAACAAGGTTTTAGTCGTGGTGATCTGGGGGTCGCACTGGCTGCGGTTTCTATCGCTTATGGACTGTCCAAGTTCTTAATGGGTAACGTGTCTGACCGCTCCAATCCTCGTTACTTTTTAACGGCAGGCCTTGTTTTATCCGCCTTAGTGATGTTCTGCTTTGGCTTTATGCCTTGGGCAACGGGCAGTATTACCGCGATGTTCATTTTGCTGTTTTTAAATGGTTGGTTCCAAGGGATGGGCTGGCCCGCTTGTGGACGAACTATGGTGCATTGGTGGTCACGTAAAGAGCGCGGAGAAATTGTTTCGGTATGGAACGTTGCGCATAACGTGGGTGGCGGGCTGATTGGTCCTATTTTTATCCTAGGCTTATGGGCCTTCAGTGGTGACTGGAAAGCGGCTTTTTACGTTCCGGCTTTCTTTGCCTTGCTGGTCGCGCTATTTACTTGGTTAACCATGCGCGATACTCCACAATCTTGCGGCTTACCACCGATTGAAGAGTATAAAAATGACTACCCAGAAAATTACGATAAATCTCATGAAAAAGAGATGACAGCGAAAGAGATTTTCTTTAAGTACGTTTTTAATAACAAACTGTTATGGGCGATTGCGATTGCTAACGCGTTCGTCTACCTCATTCGTTATGGTGTATTAGACTGGGCTCCAGTTTACTTGCAAGAAGCTAAAGCCTTTACGGTGAATAAATCTTCATGGGCTTATTTCCTCTATGAGTGGGCGGGTATTCCCGGAACCCTACTCTGCGGCTGGATCTCAGATAAAGTCTTTAAAGGTCGCCGCGCCCCGGCAGGTATTCTGTTTATGGTTTTAGTAACCCTAGCCGTATTGGTCTACTGGTTTAACCCAGCCGGTAATCCAACCGTTGATATGCTTGCATTAATCGCTATCGGTTTCTTAATTTATGGCCCAGTAATGCTGATTGGGCTGTATGCGCTTGAATTAGCACCGAAAAAAGCCGCAGGAACCGCAGCAGGTTTGACAGGGCTGTTTGGTTATCTCGGTGGTGCCGTCGCCGCTAACGCCATCTTAGGTTATACGGTTGACCATTTTGGTTGGGATGGCGGATTCTTTATCCTTGTTGCATCGTGCATTTTGTCTATTGTTTGTTTGCTCTATGCCTTTGTCGGAGAAAGAGCCTTCCACAAAGAAAAAGATGCCAGAGAAGCTGCAGAAGCCGCACAATAAACGCTTACTGAACCTTCTGTTTAACCACATAAGCCCGAAAATACTTCGGGCTTACGTTTTACGAATGTTTAATCGCTATCATTAGCCGTTCATTTTGTCCTTTAAAAGCGGCTTTAACTCTGCGAGCAATAACATTCCATCTTTAACTATACCCAAACTACTTTCAGCTAAATATAGCGATAAGTGGGTACCCTATCATGGCCATAGATGATGATGTGATTAGGGCGAACGAAGGTAACCAAAAAACCCTTCAGTTTTATAAAAGAAGGGGATATAGGAAGAAAATAATGAAGAAATTACTCCATATTGCTCTACTGACATTACTCACCTCAACGTCTCTACATGCCGAACAGCTAGTAATTGCTCATCGAGGAGCATCTGGCTATTTACCCGAACATACTCTTGCAGCTAAAGCGCTAGCCTATGCAATGAAACCCGACTATATCGAACAAGATGTGGTAATGACAAAAGATGATCATTTAGTCGTACTCCACGATCACTATTTAGATCGCGTTACTGATGTAGCAGAGCGATTTCCCGATCGTGCTCGACAAGATGGTCGTTTTTACGCTATTGATTTCACCCTTGCAGAAATAAAAACCTTACGTGTTACAGAAGGATTTAATCTAGATGAACAAGGGCAAGCTGTCGCCGTATTTCCGTCTCGCTTTCCAATGTGGCATGCAGATTTTACCGTCCCCACTTTAGCGGAAGAAATTGAGTTAATACAAGGACTCAACCATACGTTAGGTTACGATATCGGTATCTATCCCGAAATTAAAGCACCTTGGTTTCATCGTCATGAAGGGAAAGATATTTCTAAAGCTGTCTTAAACACGCTAAAAAAGTATGGCTATCAAACTAAAAAAGATAAGGTTTATTTACAATCTTTTGATCCTATTGAGCTCAAACGTATCCATGACCAATTACTACCCAATATGGATATGGACATTCGTTTAGTCCAGCTGATCGCCCACACTGATTGGAATGAAACCATGATCTATCAAGGTCAAACTGCCACACCATATGACTATCAATGGATGTTTAGTGAAGATGGAATGAAAAAGGTTGCTCAATATGCTGATGGTATTGGTCCGTGGATGCCTATGCTGGTAGACAATAGCTCGACTAAAAGCAACATCGTGATTAATCCGTTAATGCACTATGCTAGAGATGCAGGCTTAGAAGTGCATCCATATACTTTTCGAGCCGATCCTGGACGTATCGCTCCTTGGGCCGAAAGCTTTGATGATATGCTAGAGGTATTCTACCATCAGGTTAAAGTCGACGGTTTATTTACGGACTTCCCAGATAAAGCGGTGAAATTTTTAGGCCGATAAGTCATGGCGCAAAAAGTGAACCGCACGGTTCACTTTCTATTTTACTTTCACACTCTGACGGACAACCAGCGTTGGTTCTAGTTGAACCACTTGAGGCTCGCGGCTCTGATTTTTAAGCTTATTTAATAGGGTATCGATCGCTGCCTGACCTAAACGGTATTTAGGCTGATGAATAGTCGTCAGGGAAGGCGTCATAAAATTTGCGATATGAATATCATCATAACCGATGATCGAAAGCTGCTCTGGAATAGGGATATGAAGGTCACTGGCGGCATGAATCACCCCCATGGCCATCATGTCATTACTAACAAAAATTGCGCTGGGTAATGGCCCTTTTTTTTGCAATCGATACAGTGCTTGCGCGCCTCCTTCACATTCAAAATCAGACTCAATAATCCAATCAGGATTAATGGTTAAGCCCGCTTCTAACATGGCTCGTTTATAACCTTCATAGCGCATTTGCGCTTGATGACGACTCAGTGGTCCAGTAATACAGCCGATGGATTGATGACCACATTCAATTAAGTACTGGGTCGCCATGTAGCCACCACGTAGCGAGTTATCTTGGATTTTATCACTGGAAAATAACATTGGCCCCCAATCCATAACCACCACTGGAATATCAGGATAGCGCTCAAAGACTTCAATCCGTTCGCCTTCTAAGGTCGAGCACATTAAAATTAAGCCATCGACTCGTTTTTGTAATAGGGTATTGATCGACGCTTTCATACGTTGATTATCCCCTTCGGTATTACATAAGATCAGGCTATAACCTTGTTGATAGCAGCTGCGCTCAACCCCTTTAACGACTTCTCCGAAAAATGGATTGGTCGAGGTAGTCACTAGCATGCCAATGGTACGGGTACGATTCATTTTTAAACTACGCGCCAAAGCCGAAGGCGCGTAATTGAGATCTTTCGCGGCTTTGTTGACTCGCTCGGCAATATCATCACTGACATAGCGAGTCTTATTGATCACATGGCTAACCGTAGAGGTCGAAACGCCTGCAACGCGTGCAATATCTTTCATGGTCGCCATATCATCTTATCCCTTATTGATGCTGAGCTAAAAATTCATCCACTTCTTGGCGAGTCGGAATCGACGTTTGTGCGCCAAAACGAGTAACTGAAATCGCTGCTGCGGCATGAGCAAACTTAATCGCTGATTCTAAAGGCATATTCTCTAACAAGCCAGTCACAAACGCACCATTAAATGTATCGCCCGCGGCGGTGGTGTCGGTGGCCGAGACGCGAAAACCGGGGATAAGTTGTCCACGCCCATGTTCACTTAACCAAACTCCTTTTGCGCCAAGGGTAATAATAACAATTTCAATGCCTTGCTGATGTAATACTGTGGCCGCTTGCTGGGCTGTAGCATCATCAGTGACGGTAATGCCGGTGAGTACTTGCGCTTCTGTTTCATTGGGGGTGATCACATCAACACAACTAAGCAAGCTAGAAGGCAACTCACGGGCTGGCGCTGGGTTGAGTACCACCTTTGTTTTCGCTTGTTTAGCGACTTGTGCGGCTTTAATGATGCCGTCAATCGGCGTTTCAAGTTGCATTAACAAGTAGCTGGCGGCACGAATACTTGGTAGGTCATCTTCGATGGCTTCTGCGGTTAATCGGTCATTCGCCTCAGCTGAAAGACAAATGCTGTTTTCTCCACGGTCGGAAACTTGGATCATCGCAATGCCTGTTGGGCAATCCGCTTGTACTTTCACACCACGAATATCCATTCCATCCCGCTTAAAACGTTCACAACTTTCGATACCAAAGGCATCATCACCAACGCAGGCAATAAAACCGATATCCGCCTTTAAGCGCGCGGCGGCAACCGCTTGGTTTGCTCCTTTACCGCCAGGAATGACTTGATAATTTCGGCCATGAAGCGTTTCTCCAGGACGAGGGAAAGTAGGGACTTGTAGAACATGGTCAGCATTGACACTACCTAATACCACCAATTGGTTCATAAGAATTATCCTTCTATAAGATAGAAAACCTCGCCCTATACTCAGAGCGAGGTATACGATACATGAGTTATTGACTGATAATTTTCAGCGGCACAGGAAGATAAGCCTCGACCGTCTGACCTTTGAGGATCTTATCAGCAGTTTCAACCCCTAAAGCGCCAATCATGTCGGGTTGCTGAGCGACCGTTGCCCCTAACTGACCACGCTTTACTGCGGCAATGCCATCCTCAGTACCATCAAAACCAACAATCAAAATGTTTTTACCAGACGCTTGCACCGCGCGCAGCGCGCCCAATGCCATTTCATCATTTTGCGCAAAGACAGCTTGCACGCTTGGGTTTGATGCTAATAGGTTTTCCATGACGTTTAATCCTTTGGTGCGATCAAAGTCAGCAGGTTGGCTGGCAAGCAAAACCATATCACGCTCTTTAACCGCATTCATAAAACCTTGTCCGCGTTCACGAGCCGCCGAGGTGCCGGCGATCCCTTCGAGCTGAATGACTTTGGCTTTTTCGCCAACTTTTTCAACGATAAATTGACCAGCCATCTCTCCGCCCATTACGTTATCCGAAGCGATATGACTGACTACCTCACCACGGCTCGCGCCACGATCCAAGGTTACCACAGGGATATTCGCGCGATTGGCTCGGCGGATAGCGTTTGATACAGCATCGGAGTCGGTTGGGTTAATTAAAATCGCTTTTACACCTCGAACCGTGAGATCTTCTACGTTCGACAGCTCTTTACTCGGATCGTTTTGCGAGTCCAAAACGATCAGGTTATAGCCTAAGTCTTTGGCTTTCGCTTCCGCACCATCTTTCATGGTGACAAAGAATGGATTGTTCAGGGTTGAAACGACAATGGCAATCGTGTCTTTAGCAGAAGCTGAGACCGATACCGAAGCCGATAACAACGCAGCAGAAATTAACGTCGCAAGTTTTTTCATGTTAATCATCCTTTTTTGTAGGGGGAACCAGATGAAAGCTCGCTTACATCTGGTAGGTTCACGTTTTACTTATTTTTATTGTCCACCAGCACAGCCAGCAATATAACCGCCGCTTTCGCTATCATCTGGTAGTAAGAGGTCACATCGAGTAAGTTCAATGCGTTATTTAAGAAGCCGATGATCAGCGCACCAATTAAGGTGCCCATGATCCGACCTTTGCCGCCCATTAAGCTGGTGCCGCCTAATACAACCGCTGCAATCGCATCCAGCTCATAGCCCATGCCTGCCGTAGGTTGTGCAGAAGAGAGCCGAGAAGTAACAATGATGCCCGCCAAGGCCGATAACAGACCACAAATGGCGTACACACCGATTTTGACGCGATCAACATTGATACCGGATAAACGCGCCGCCGACTCATTACCGCCCATGGCATAGATATAACGACCAAAACGTGTGTGATTGAGCAAGTACCACGCCGCCGCAAACACCACCACCATCATCCAAACGGGTACAGGAATGCCCAGTGCGTAACCGGTACCAAACCAAGCAAACGCATCAGCGGTATCGGTAAAGCCGGTTGAAATAGGACGCCCATCGGTATAAACCATGGTGACGCCGCGCAGGAGTGTCATGGTGACTAACGTGGCAATAAAAGCTTGTACCTTACCTTTGGCGATGATGATGCCACTGATCCCTCCTAGCGCCGCGCCAGCAAGTAAAGCCGTTGGCACCGCCACCATAACCGGAACTTCAAGGGCAATCAGGCTGGCAGCAAACGCACCACATAGGGCCAGCACAGAGCCAACACTGAGATCAATGCCCGCGGTTAAAATAACTAAAGTCATACCAACCGCAATGATCGCGTTCACCGATGTCTGACGTAAAATATTCAGTATGTTGTCGACGGTAAAAAAGTTGGGATTTAAGAATGACACCACAACGACTAAAAATAGCAGAGCAATCAGTGACTTTTGTTCAATCAACCACGCTTTACTAAACCACTTTTTACCACCGTCTGGCGTCTGATTACTTAGGGTTTTACTATTCATGCTGCTTCCTCGTTCAAGGTTTTGCCAACGGCACACGCTAAAAGATTTTCTTGATTGGCTTGCTTGGCATCAAATTCGCCACTGATCCGCCCTTCATGCATCACTAAAATTCGATCGCTCATACCAAGTACTTCTGGCATTTCCGATGAAACTAAAATGATACTCATCCCTTGCGCTTTAAACTTATTGATTAATTGATAGATTTCTTTTTTCGCACCGACATCAACACCACGTGTCGGTTCATCTAAAATCAACACCTTCGGTCTGGTCATTAAGCCTTTGGCGATCGCCACTTTTTGCTGATTCCCACCTGAAAGATGACCAATGATCTGGTTGCGAGAAGGGGTTTTTATATTGAACAGTTGAATGAAATCTTCTACCGCCGTCGCTTCTGCGCCATGCTGAATTTGTATGCCCTTGGTCAGTTTATCGAGGGCGCACAGCGACATATTTTCTTTGACTGATAAACCGAGTACCAGACCATCGCCTTTGCGATCTTCTGAGATGTAGGCAATACCATTGGCTAAACCATCTTGCGGGCTAACGGGGTTAATGGTGCGACCATTCAGATTAATCACACCCCGCTCAGAAGGCAGCGCGCCATAAATCACCTTCATTAATTCGCTACGTCCCGCTCCCATCAAGCCAGAGATACCTAAAATCTCTCCTCGACGCAGGGTAAAGCTGACATCATGAATCCCCGATCCGGTCAAACCTATCACTTCGAGACAAACTTTATTTTCTGGCTCTACGTCAATACGTGGATACTGCTCTTCTAATTTACGCCCAACCATCATTTCAATCAGACCATCTTCATCGGTCTCACTGACTTGGCATTGACCGATGAATTTGCCATCTCGCAACACGGTAATATCATCGCAAATTTCAAAAATTTCTTTTAAACGATGAGAGATATAAACGATGCCACAACCTTGGTCGCGCAATTCATTAATCACTTTAAACAATGAGGCGGTTTCGGTATCCGTTAATGCGTCGGTTGGCTCATCCATGATGATCACTTTAGACTCAAAGGAGAGTGCCTTGGCGATTTCCACCATCTGCTGTTCACCAAGACTCAGCTCACCGAGCAAGGTTTTAGCACTGTGTTTAACATTAAGACGGGCTAACAGCTGATCCGCTTCCGCGTACATCTCTTGCCACAAGATACGACCGAAAGCACTGGTTTTTTCTCGGCCAAGAAAGATGTTTTCTGCAATTGTCAGCTGCGGGATCAGGTTTAACTCCTGATGAATAATACTGATCCCCGCTTGCTGAGAATCCCTAGGGCCTTTGAAACTGGCTGGTTGACCTTGATACTCTATGGTGCCAGCATCTTTGCTGTAGATCCCCGTCAATACTTTCATTAAGGTCGATTTGCCAGCGCCATTTTCTCCCATCAAGGCCATGACTCGACCCGGATAGACGTTTAAACAAGCTTGATCAAGCGCCTTCACACCAGGAAAAGCTTTATCAATCTGACTGAGAGCTAAAATCGGTTGAGTCATCACTCCTCCTCATCGTTAAATCACAACATCGAACGCTAAAACACCACGCCCGATTGAAAAATCACATTGGCATAAGGTGTACACTCACCGGTTCTTACCACCGCGCGGCTGGCAACCGTACGAGTTTTAAACTCATCATGGCTAAGATACTCAATCGCAATAGGTTGACCTGTTTCCTGTTGCTCGCGGTGTAACTCCGTGAGTAGTGCGCTATGTAAATCAGGACTGACTTGAGCAAACTCGTTAGCCAGTAGCACCACTTGCACTTGCATTTCGCTGAGGATGACGCGCACCGTATCCAAAAAACTCGGGATACCCTGCGTTAAAGCTAAATCGATTCGCTGTACAGACTCGTCAATCGGTAAACCAGCATCGCCAATCGTAATTTCATCGGTATGACCTAACGTTGCCACTAGATAAGAGAGCTCTGCGTTTAGGAGGAGATTTTTTTTCATTATTTGACCTTTATTTCAGTGCACGTTGAGGTGAAGCTAGGACCCATATCGACCGTTTATTATTGACAAAACACTCATCGAAACGTTTCGATAGCATAATAACGCCACTTTTTTGCTTTGCATCTAGATTAAAATCAGACTGTGAGTTGGATCGTTTTATCGATATTTGATGATGGATAAACAGTGAGAATGATCACTGAGATTTTTATTAGCCAATCAATGATCCACTGAGTCATATCTGCAATTGCCGTAGGAAAAACAGAAAAATGACCAGAAAGCATGGCTTGTTCTAGGGCGACTTAGGTATCATGACTTACGTTTTCTTTATCGGTAGATCAACAATGAAAAAATTAGCGTTATTATTGCTCAGTACCTTGGCTCTCGCTGCTTGTGAAAACGAAGTAGGTACTAGCTCTTGGTGCCAAGAGATGCGTGAAAAACCTAAAGGTGAATGGAGCGCCCAAGGAGCGGTGGATTTTGCTAAACACTGCGTATTACAAACTGAAGTGGGCAGTCAAGAGTGGTGTGAGGATATGCAAGAGAAACCAAAAGGCGATTGGACAGCCAATCAAGCCACTTCATACGCGAAACACTGTATTTTTTAGTTTCTCGGACACTAAAAATAGGATGAAAAGATGCTCACTACTGGCGGGCATCTTTTGGAGAATCCATGACGACCATAGTGCTAATGGATTTTACCGTTAGGCATTCACCTAACACATCCGCATGAAAGCGCTTATAAGCACTGAGATCTTTAGTCTCAACACGAAGTAAGTACTCATTCATTCCAGTAATGTTATGACACTCCACCACCTCTTTAGCAAAGCGTACGTGCTCTTCAAAACTGAGTTGTGCCTTTTTGGTATGGCTATTCAAACCAATCGCAACATACGCCACAAACCCAATATCAAGCTGGCTTTTATCGACGATCACTCGATAACCTTTAATGACTTTCTTGCGCTCAAGCTCTTGCACTCGCCTTAGTGTCGCTGAGGGTGATAACCCAACCCGCTCGGCAAGCTCGACATTAGAGATCCGCCCATCCGCCTGAAGCGCTTGCAATATTCTTTCGTCAAATCTATCCATAAGTCATTTTTATTGCTAATTGAAGTCATTAAAAACAAATATAAACACAATATTGCCCAACAATACCATTATTATTTTCTCATCATTTACTTAACAAGAGCCGCTCATGGATTACACACAATGGGGACCACTCATCGCATTCGCGTTTGTTTCTACTTTTTCACCCGGTCCAAATAACATCATGCTCATGACCTCAGGAGCCAACGTCGGATTTGTACGGACCATTCCTCACATGCTGGGCATTATTTTAGGATTCAGTATCATGGTGCTGCTGGTTGGTGTTGGACTCACCGAACTGTTTCATCGTTATCCAATGCTACAATACGGACTGCAAATCATCTGCACCGCCTACTTAGTCTATTTAGCCGTAAAAATAGCCTTGAGTAACCCCTCACAAACAACGCAGCGTTATCAACCGATGACCTTTACTGCTGCGGCACTCTTTCAGTGGGTGAATCCGAAAGGCTGGTCAATGGCGCTCACCGCTGTAAGTGTGTTTAACCAACAGGCAAGTTGGATACAATTAATGGTCATCGCCTTGGTATTTGCGATGGTCAATATACCATCGGTAAGCGTCTGGACGGTGGCCGGTAAGCAGCTAAGCCAGTGGATGAATCATCCGCGCTATGTCCGTTGGTTTAATGGTGCCATGGGCGGATTATTGCTGCTGTCTGTGTTACCGATGCTGTAAATAGGTTGTTTTGCTCAAGCTTAGGGAGAAATACTGACTTTTTACGCCGAGCGCAGTAAACTCTCCCTTGTTTTTAACCACCGTTGTCTTCACTATGCCTGCCGATTGCTTTACCCCATTTATCACTGACATTACTAATATCTCATTACCTGAACGCTTCACTTATCCGTTTTGTTATCAGCCGCATCCTTTAGCGCTGATTGCCACCAAACAGTTACAAACTCATCTAACAACACAAAATGATTGGGTTCACCCTTTTGGCATTGAGCAACACAGCGACGGTCACGGAAAAATGTTTGGCGTTTTAGTGGTGAAAAATGCTCAACAGCAATTGGGATATCTCGCTGCGTTTTCTGGTCAGCTCGCCGAACAAGATCATCTCCCCGGTTTTGTACCGCCAGTGTTTGATCGTTTTACGCAGACGGAATTTTTTAGCGCAGAAGCCAACCATATCGCCGAAATAAATCAGCAAATTAAGCAGCTAATGAACTCGGAGCCGCGCAATGCTCTCATCGAGGCTTTACAGACCTGCCAAGAGCAAGCGAATCAAGCGATTAGCACGCAGCAAAAAACAATGATCGACAGCCGAGCGCAGCGAAAACAACAGCGCGCCACAGCGACCAGCCAAGCAACAAAAGCGGAACAACAAGCGCTGTTCAACCAACTTGCTCAGCAAAGCGTGCAAGAAAAATGGCAATTAAAACAGCTTAAGCTTGAATGGCAGCAAAAAATCGCCGCGTTAGATGAAGAACTTAACCAGCTCAATCAGACCATAACAACACTTAAACAAGAGCGTAAGCAACGTTCAGCGCGCTTACAGCATCAACTCTTCTCACACTATTTCTTTCTTAACCAGTACGGCGAGAAGAAAAACCTCAATGCTATTTTTGCTCCGTGTCCAAACCCAGTCCCTCCAGCAGGTGCTGGGGAATGCGCGGCACCGAAATTACTGCATTATGCTTTTCAGCACCAACTAACCCCAATCGCGTTAGCGGAATTTTGGTGGGGCAGTTCACCGAAATCGGAGATCCGCCAGCACGGTAAGTTTTACCCCGCTTGTCAAAGTAAGTGTCAACCGATTTTGGCGCACATGCTCAAAGGTATGCCGTTAGAGGATAATCCCTTATTAGTGAATCCTGCCGAGGGTAAACAAATTGAGATTATCTACCAAGATGAGGCAATCGTCGTTATCAACAAACCTGCTGAGTTTTTATCCGTACCAGGCGTTAATATTAAAGATTCCGCTTTCACCCGCTTAGCTGAGCAATTTCCTAACTGTGAAGGTCCATTTGTCTTGCACCGCTTAGATATGTCGACATCAGGACTGTTAGTGTTCGCTTTAACGCGCCGCGCGAATAAATCCCTACAAAAACAATTTATTACTCGGCAAATTGACAAGCAGTATGTGGCTCTATTATCCGGTGAACTTGAGCACGATAGCGGTGACATCGCGCTGCCTCTGGCCGCGGACCTAGACGATAGACCTAGACAAAAGGTCTGCTTTGAGATGGGGAAATCGGCGCAGACACGGTGGGAAAAGGTAGCGATTGAACAAGGTAAAACCCGAGTGAATTTATACCCTCATACGGGACGAACCCACCAATTGCGCGTCCACTGCGCTCATCCTGATGGATTGGGTTTTCCTATCGTTGGCGATGATCTGTATGGGCAAGCTGCTGAAAGACTGTGTCTACATGCTCAGAAGTTAAGCTTTTCTCACCCCTATCATCATCAAAAAATGACCTTTGAAGTGCCAGCAGACTTTTGATTATAGACTTGAGCCTTTGGTCGCGGGTTTTATCTCTTTGTGGATTTTCGTGTTTTTGGTTTCCTTGGCGTCAACTGCATCGACTAATTGAGTGACGTTTTCACCTGCAGCAGGGTGAGTCATGCCATTAAAACGTCCACCTTGTTCAATACTCAAATCGTCAGTATACAGAGTGCCATTAACCACCCCTTTACTTAAAATCTCGATTTTGTCGGCGTGACAAGTGCCTTCAAATGTACCGTTAATGATCACATGTTGCGCAAAAATATCACCATTTACCGCGCCACTTTCACTAACCACAATGGTCTTAATAACATGCAGTTGTCCATCGACAAGACCATCGATTTGAATATTGTCTTCTAACCGGAGTTGTCCGCTAATTGAACAGCCTTTTGCGATGAGAGTTGTAGCTGCGCGCTGACTCTGAGTTCGACTTTGTTTACTAAAGATTCCCATCGAATACCTCTTACTTGACTAAATAAACTTTCAAAATCATTTATACCCCAATCGACAAAAGGTTTGGGATCTAATGGTCGACCAACAAAACGCACTTCATAATGTAGATGAGGCCCAGAAGAGAGACCGGTATTACCCGAATAAGCAATCAGATCGCCCTTTTGTACAAAATCGCCACTTTTCACCGCAAACTTTTGTAAGTGCGAATAAGAGCTTGAAAAACCATAAGCATGTTGTAAGCGCAAAAAGTTACCTGAACCTTGGTTACTCGCCCGAGTGACTTCCACCACGCCATCGGCTGGCGCGTAGACAGGAGTACCGATATTGACCGCAAAGTCTTGCCCGCGATGAAAAAGTACCTTACCTGTTACAGGATGAGTTCGCTGACCATATCCTGACGAAATTCTTGCCTCATGCACAGGTGCGCCACTGGGAATTTGGGTTAACATCACCATTCTGACCGAAGAAGTTATCGCTGCTGTATCCAAGCGAGACTCTAATTCCGCACCACTGTCTTCCATACCTAAGACTTTTTCAAGATCGCCTAATCGATCGGCAACCAACTGCATTTTTTCTTCACGCTCTTGTAAATCATGCTCTAAATTATTTTTTAGTTCTTGCAGTGAAGATAGCTCTCCCAGTAATGAAGAGGATTGGCTCTCTAATTCTTGCTGCTTTAATTTGGCAAAATCCACTTCGCTGGACAAATAATAGATCACCCCACCAATGGTCAGTAATGCAACCAGCAGAGTATAACCCACTGTTTTTAAAACATGCCGATACCACTTGCCGAGATGAAAGTGTCGCGTGCCGTGGATAGATGAAACAGAAACGATAACCTTTTCTTTCATTGATTCTATTAATACTAAGGTGGAATTCTTGGATTCTAGCAGGTAACCCGCAATGACTAAACGTTTTGCTTGATTGGACTATACTAGGTTAAGCAGCTTCTGACATGGATCTCTTTTTTATTTTTATAATAAGTAGCGATAAATTACCTCTCTGTCTGACATTGATATCCCGAAACAACTTGAGATTGCCAATCAACATCAAACGAATCCATCCACCATAAGCATAGATAAAGAGCCAATGAATGTCGCTGTAACTGTATGCAAAGGTGGCAGGCGATACTACCCCTCTTCATCACTCAGTAACATCAGATGAGAAAACAATTGGTGAAGGAATATTCTGATAATGCATCCTCACACCATTTCGTCAAACTGTACTTAAATTACAGAAATCATTTAAACATCGTCAATTATTTAGTTTTTAATAATAGGCAAAAATCAGCACGATACTTAGATCACACAATTATTCAAACAAATCAATCATTGTTACTTAATTGAGATATAGATCACCATATGAGACAAACAGAAATCACCCAATTTGATACATGGCGCAACTAAAATAAGTTGACAAAATCAAAACAAAGAAGATGTAAATTAATTACACAGCAAAATGGTGAAGAGAATCACGTAATGAGCACAGCTAAAAGACAGTTATAGCGTGATAGATCACAAAAAACCCGTTGTCAGCTCTAACGTAAAATTGTGTGATAGATTGATTGGGTACTAAGCAACCAACGGTTTTAGACGAACCGTTATCACACTACTTCTTTAGAACATCGAACGGGGAACGGATATGTTATCACCAGATGCTAAGGTCAAGATACAAAATTTTGGCCGTTTCTTATCAAACATGGTTATGCCCAATATTGGTGCGTTTATCGCTTGGGGCTTTATTACCGCTCTTTTTATTCCTACAGGTTGGTTACCCAATGAAACATTAGCTTCTTTGGTTGGCCCGATGATCACCTACTTGCTGCCTCTACTGATCGGTTATACCGGCGGTAAGTTAATCGGTGGTGAACGAGGTGCCGTTGTCGGTGCGATAACCACCATGGGGGTTATCGTCGGGACTGATATTCCTATGTTTATGGGCGCAATGATCGTCGGGCCAATGGGCGGCTGGGCCATCAAATACTTTGATAAACGTGTTGATGGCAAGATTAAAAGCGGCTTCGAAATGTTAGTGAACAATTTCTCTGCTGGTATTATCGGTATGATCTGCGCCGTCATCGCCTTTTATTTAATCGGCCCTTTTGTCAAAGTGCTATCGGATGTTTTAGCGGCTGGCGTTAACTTTTTGGTCGCAGCACACCTACTTCCATTAACATCCATTTTCGTCGAACCTGCGAAAATTCTATTTCTCAACAATGCTATTAATCACGGTATTTTCTCCCCACTTGGCATTCAACAAGCCAGCGAGACAGGGCAATCCATTTTCTTCCTGATTGAGGCTAACCCAGGACCGGGATTAGGTATCTTATTAGCCTATATGGTGTTTGGTAAAGGAACCGCTCGTCAAACCGCTGGTGGAGCAACGATTATTCACTTTTTCGGTGGTATTCATGAGATCTACTTCCCTTACATACTGATGAATCCTCGCCTGATCTTAGCCGCGATTGCTGGCGGAATGACGGGGATCTTTACCTTAACCCTATTTAATGCGGGTATTGTCTCTCCTGCCTCACCAGGTTCTATTTTTGCCATTTTATTAATGACCAATAAAGCCTCCATGCTTGGTGTGATCTGCTCTATTTTTGCCGCGGCTGCCGTCTCCTTCATTGTTGCTGCCATTCTCATGAAAGCTCAGCATTCAACCGATGAAGAGGGCGATCAAGATTCACTCGCCAAAGCTACTGCGCAAATGAACACGTTAAAATCCACAACAACAGAACAAGCTAAACCGTCACCAGCTAAGCATGATCTCAAACTAAACCATATCAAAAGCATCATTGTGGCCTGTGATGCAGGGATGGGATCAAGCGCGATGGGGGCCAGTTTATTGCGTAAGAAAGCCCAAGCAGCAGGCTTAAACATCACCATCACAAATCTGGCGATCAATAACTTGCCACAAGATGTGGATATTGTGATCACCCATAAAGATCTCACCGACAGAGCGCGTAAACACGCCCCGAATGCCCAGCATCTATCACTCACCAATTTTCTTGATAGCGACATGTATAACCAATTAGTCATCCAACTGCTGGCCGCCATACATCCCAAAGCAGCCAATGACAGTTGTCTCATTAAAGCACCGTTAGTCGCCGCTAATGATGAGTATTTTGACCCTCAGCAACCATCCATCTTTAGCTTACAGAAAGACAATATCTACCTAGGTTTAACCGCCAGCCATAAAGAGGAAGCCATTCGCTTTGCTGGTAATAAGCTAGTAGAACTTGGCTACGTGCACCCGGAATATGTCGATGCGATGCTTGCGAGAGAACAATTAGTCTCGACCTACTTAGGTGAATCGATCGCGGTTCCTCACGGCACAATTGAAGCCAAAGATCGAGTCATCAAAACGGGTATTGTCATTTGTCAGTACCCATCCGGCGTCCAATTTAGCGACGATGAAAACGATATCGCCAAATTAGTGATCGGTATTGCCGCCAAAAATGATGACCATATTCAAGTCATTACTGCCATTACCAATGCCCTTGATGATCCAGAGGCCATCAACACCCTGACCTCGACCAATAACATCAAAGAGATCTTGGCAATTTTGAACAATGCCCAAGCGGCCTAATTGCCTTTGCTCTTGAGGCAAACGAGGTCAGCATCCCCCGTAATTTATGCTGACCTCACCCTAATCTTTGTCAGTCACTATTTGGTAGGTAATGAATTATGAAAAATGCAGTACATTTTGGTGCCGGTAATATTGGCCGTGGTTTTATTGGAAAACTACTCGCCGATGCGCACATTCAAGTCACATTCGCCGATGTTAATGAACCCTTAGTGGATCAACTTAGTCATCAACAACAGTATAAAGTTAAGATTGTCGGTCATGACTGTCAGATTGATACCGTTACTAAGGTAACCGCCGTTAACTCCGCCAGCCACGAGCTCATTGAACGAATGATTAACACCGATTTAGTCACCACGGCTGTCGGCCCCGCCGTATTGGATATGATTGCAAAAACCATCGCCAAAGGGATTGAAGCGCGTTTTGCGGCAGGTAATCAACAACCGCTTAATATTATCGCTTGTGAAAATATGGTACGAGGCACTAGCCACTTAAAAACCGAGGTGTTTAAGTATTTATCCTCTGATCTCCAAGCCAAAGCTGAACAATATATTGGATTTGTTGACTCAGCCGTCGATCGAATTGTCCCTCCCGCCGAAGCCGCCAACGATGATCCACTTGACGTCACGGTTGAAAGCTTCAGTGAATGGATTGTCGATGAGCAGCAGTTTAAAGGCGAAATTCCTTGTATCAAGGGCATGGAAACCACCCAAAATCTGATGGCTTTTATCGAAAGGAAACTGTTTACCCTCAATACCGGACACTGTATTACCGCTTACTTTGGCTGTTTGAAAGGACACCATACCATTCGTCAAGCCATTGAAGACCCAGAGATACGCGCCGAGGTCAAACAAGCGATGCAAGAGAGTGGCGAAGTGCTCATCCAACGTTATGGGTTTGATCGCACAATGCATCATGCGTACATCGAAAAAATCTTATCGCGTTTTGCAAATCCTTACTTAGTCGATGAAGTGGATCGCGTTGGACGTCAACCTCTACGAAAATTAGGGCCGAATGATAGATTAATCAAGCCATTACTCGGTACAATAGAGTACGGCACAGATAATACAACCTTACTGAAAGGGATTGCCGCCGCCCTAAAATATACCAACCTTAACGATCCGCAATCCATTGAATTGCAAGCTTCACTCAAAGAACGCGGGATCCCAAAAACGCTGGCACATTATTCAGGCTTAAAAGAAAACAGTGTCGAAGTACAAAAAATTGAAGCAATTTATCATCAGCTTTAACGTGACACTAAGATGGGAAGGACACCGCCTTCCCATCTCAACCTTAAATTAGATAGTATATGGCACAGAAAATTGACGAAATCGATATTTTAGAACAACTGAACAACGCCCCCTCTGTGCGTGGCTTTTTTATCACAACCGTTGACATATTAACCCAAGCGGTTGATGCACTGATGCAGCGTATTTTTCGAAAGGATAATTTTGCGGTGCAATCGGTTGTTGGACCATTATTAGACGACACTGGACCACTTGGTAACCTTTCTGTTCGCTTAAAGCTCTTATACGGCCTAGGCGTGGTGACCGACGACACTTATCATGATATCGAAGCCATCATTAAACTGCGTAATCAATTGAATAGTGATGCCATGGAGTACAGCTTTACCGATCCCAAAGTGATTCACGCCATAAAAGCATTAAATCTTGTCCAAAACAGAGGGTTGTTACCCGTGACGATGGTTGATCCTGATGGCGACATCGATCTCGACTTTTATCACTTACAACTACAGCGCCAACAGCAAGTGATCCGCTCTGGACTTTCCTTAGCGATTATTGAGGTTTGTAATGAACTCAATAAAGAAAGTCCGTTTTAAATCATTATGGCCTATTGTATGACTCGTTCTCGGATTTATCTTAGGAATGACAAAGATCGTCTTCCCAATTTCTCGGCAATACACTTACCGATTTTTAGAGCAAGTGTTAGTCTTGCTCTCATTGTGAAGCGAACCAGTTTAGATAACGATGATCAAAATAGGCATTATTGGCTTGGGGGATATCGCCCAAAAAGCTTACTTACCCGTGATAACCCAACGTCCCGAGGTTGAACTGGTCTTTTGCACTCGAAATCAGCACACTCTTGCGCATTTAGCCGCTCAATATCGGATTACTAAAACCTGTACCCAATATCAAGATCTGCTCAAATTCCAAGTCGATGCCGTGATGATCCACGCGGCAACGGCCGCTCATCCTGAGATTGCGGCTTTTTTCTTACGTCATGGCATCGCCACATTTGTCGATAAACCCTTAGCAAACAGCGCGGCTGATTGCGAACAATTGTACGCATTAGCTGAACAGTACCAACAACCGCTTTATGTCGGGTTTAATCGTCGCCACCTTCCTCTATTAAATCAACATTTGGTCGGAGTGCAGCAAGGCTTACGAGACGACTTACTCGGCTTACGCTGGGAGAAAAATCGCCATGCTTTACCTGGTGATATTCGTACCTTCTTGTTTGATGACTTCATCCATCCATTAGATAGCATCAATCTCTACGCTAAAGCGGATTTGCAAGACGCTTACATCACCCATCAAATGGCCGGCAAACAGTTAGCGCGAATCGATATTCAATGGCAACATGGAGCCACTTTGTTGCATGCTTCAATGAATCGACAATGTGGCATTACGAGTGAATCTATTAGTGCGCAGTTCGTTAATCAAAGTTATCAATTTCACTCTTTTTCTGAAGGCATGCACTGGCAGAATAATCAGCCGCAACGACTGGCTTCGCCAGATTGGACACCGATGCTGACCAACAAAGGATTTAGCGCGATGATCGATGAATGGCTCAGGGTGATACAACAAGGAAAACTCGCCCACTCGATCATTGAACGCAACCTCGCTAGCCACCAATTAGCCGAAGCACTCTGCGCGCGTATCACTCAATTAACCGATAGCATCTAAACGCAGACAACCTTTTATCAAACCACGCACAATGACATTAGAATTATGAACCTAAAACAACGCGCAAAATTACTGGCCGCCTTCGAGAGCAAAACCGAAGTGCCAATGCTTGTCTTATCGCTCATTTATGTACTATTGGCTTTAATACCCGATGTCGCTCAGCTAGACCAAGAAGAACGCCACTTTATCAATCAATTGATTTGGTTAGTGTGGGGCGTTTTCGCCACTGAATTAGCCATTAAAATTTTGCTCAGCCAACAGCGTGGCCGCTATTTAATGCAAAATTGGCCTGATGTCTTGATTGTTGCGATGCCATTCCTAAGACCATTACGTTTTATACGTATTCTGTTTATTTTACCGAGAACCTGGCGGCAAACCAAAGCGGTCTTACGGCAAAAAACCCTCAGTTTTATTGGCTTAACCAGCTTATTAACCGTGATGCTAAGTTCAGCGTTTGTCTATTTGGTGGAGAGAGGCAGCGACAGTCCAATTGAAGATTATAGTGATGCGCTTTGGTGGGCAATGACCACCATTACCACCGTAGGCTATGGCGATATGTATCCAGTGACCGCTTTTGGCCGCGGCGTTGCGGTGTTTCTCATGTTAACAGGCATCACCCTCTTTGGTTTATTAACCGCGAGCGTGGCCTCTTTCTTTGTCGATGATAATCACCAACAGCGCCTAGATTCACAGCATCAACATAGTCATAGAAAATGCGGTCAGCAACCTCGATCCCAATTTCATCTCGCTCGGTTTCGTCAGCAGTTAAAGGACAAACATCATCTGCATCATAGTCATACTAAACACCGATAATAGTGTATTCAATCGCTCAGATAGAAAAAGCAGGTCGCATCGCCACCGGCTCTGTATCGAAGCTTATACCCAAACAACTTGGAGTTGCAGGTAGGCGGCAAGTGAGTGAGTCCCTATGAGCATAGATAGAGGGTGAACAAACGTAGCCAACACTCCTGCAGCTTCAAGTAGGAAGGGTATAAAGGTATTAAGCCTTAAGGTTGATAAGGTAAAGAAGAGTGGTGCAAGACGATGCGAAGTTGACCTTGCTCATCTTTCTTAAAGGCCCAGCTTTTATCCACCATCGTGGTTTGCCCTTGCTTATCAACCAATATGACATTGCCCATGGTCAAGGCTAAATCACCATTAATATAAACCGCAGCATTTTCAAAACGGTATTCCTTCCAACCTTTTAAAGCAAAGCCAGAGTCTTGCGCATAATCACTATTGCCACCGACAAAATAGGCTAACGCTCCAGCCACATCGGTACGAAACGTTTGCTGACCACTGGCGAGCGTCGGTTTGAAAAGCACCGCGCCTTGTTGGTAACCATAAGCTTGATCCAATACTTGGCTGGCTAACGTTTTTGCCGCCGCATGGCCTTGCTTTTCATACGTTTGGCTGATATTGATTAATGCCTCGCCCCATGCCTGTTGAGCATTGAGCACTTCTTGATGGGTAATATTATTATTCACAACCGGCGAAGAAGCCTGAGCTGCCCACGGTAACACGCTGAATAATAATAGTGCTGAAATAGAAAGTGTTTTATGGATACGTTGCATAGTCTCTGCCTTACTGGTTTAGGTAATTTGAGTGACTACTGTAACGCGCTTCAATGAACCTAAACCCTGCGCGAAGATTAACCTAAGATGAACATGGTTTACCGTGAGTGCATAAATCGCTTACTCTGCAGTTATTGACGCTATGCTGTGAGGAAATGGCTGTGTTTCGCTATCAATTATCGTTTGTATTGGCACTTTTACTGTCGCTGATTTTGGCTCAGGCAGGAGCGGCTTATTGGTCAAATCAGGTCGCTAATGAGCATATTCAGCGTGGACAAATTTCTAGCCAAATTTTGCAAAACTTCATGCAACTGAGTACCGAAAAACAACAATTGAAGATCTGGCTTGCCGAATATCTATTGATAAAAGATGGCAGTACCTTAAAACGCGACCTACGCTTTGCCAAAATTGAAGATTTACTGGAAAAGCTCAATCAGCTCACCGAACAAGCCCAGCAACAGAGTTTAACTCAGCAAGACTTTGCGGAGATCACTCAGCAAATTAAAGTCATCTCTTTATTTGAAACCAACTTCGCCAGTTTAAAACAGGCGCTACGCTCATGGGAAATCGCTAAAATCACCGATGATGATGAACGCTGGCTGCTACTTAGCCAATCCTTTGATCAAGTAGATAACACCGATCTTCGCCAGTTACTCAATCAAGCGATCAGTGTGCAACAACAGCGTACTGCTCGTTATGAAAGTGCAGCGATGAGCGCGTTATCGAACGTGAGAAGCGTGATCATCAGTCTCGCCGTGATTGGCGTGATTTTAGGTGGATTACTCGGTGGCTGGCTACTGAGAACCTTATCAAAACCATTGGCGGAATTGGTCAAAAGCACTACCGCGTTAGAGCAAGGTCAACTGGATCACCGAATCGCCATCAGTGGCCCTTATGAGCTAAAAACCCTCGCTCGCCACTTCAACTATATGGCACAAAGCCTAGAGCAAGCTCAGCAACAGGAAATGGCTTCGCGCCAGCTGATTGAAAAAGAAGTGACCGCACGCACCCAAGAGCTCGCTCAAGCACTGCAAACCCTAGAAAAAGCCAAACATCAGCAAAAAGAGTTCTTTGCCAACGTCAGCCACGAGCTACGTACCCCTGCGACAGCGATTTTAGGCGAAGCGCAAATCACCCTACGCAGTCGTCACAATAGTGATGACGAGTATCGGCAAACTTTACAACGTATTAACGAGTCAGCGACGCATTTATCTTACCGAATTGATGATCTATTAATGCTGATCCGCCAAGATGAACAATTATTTCAGCCGACTCTCACCGCAATGACACTTGAGACCATTTGGCAAGCGGTTGGACGGCAAGCGAACTTACTCGCCAACTCGCAACAGGTTATCGTTGAGTCGACTCATCCAGCACAAGCCAATTGGCAAACGCTGATTTGCTATACCGACTTAGATAAACTATTAATGATTATCCGTATTATTGTTGATAATGCATTACGTTATGACCCGAAAAAACAGCCACTTACACTAACGTTAATGCTCGAACCCAACCAAGTATTGTTTCAGCTCAGCGATCAAGGTATTGGTATCGCTAGCGATGACCTTGAGCGTATTTTTGAACGCTATTTTCGCGCTAACAATGGCAAACAATATCGTCCTGACGGACTCGGTATAGGCTTAACCTTAGCTCAGAGCATGGCTAAACAATTAAATGGCGAGATCAAGATCGCTAGCCAGCTTAATCAAGGTAGCCAAGTGACCCTTAGCTTTCCACTGGAAGAGGTTTAGGATGCGCATTTTATTAATTGAAGATGATCCTAGAATCGCAAGTTTTATCGAACGAGGCTTAAAAGCCGAAGGTCATCAGATCCAGCACCTGAATGATGGCCAATACGCAGTAGAAACGGTCATCAGCTATGAACCTGATCTGCTGATTTTAGATCGCATGCTGCCTCATTGTGATGGACTGACCATCTGCCAACAAATTCGCTCGGCAGGCATTGATGTTCGCATCTTAATGCTCTCTGCCCTAGGCGATGTCGATGAACGAGTCAAAGGCTTGCGTACCGGCGCAGACGATTATCTTGCTAAGCCATTCCATTTTGAAGAGTTACTGGCTCGTTTAGATGCTCTACAGCGACGTCACTCTGAATCCAGTCCATTACCCACACTACAAGTCGCAGATTTAGTGCTCTGTTTGCCAACAATGCAGGTCACACGAGACAATCAACCCATTGAGTTGACCGCCAAAGAGTTGTCAATTTTGGAATTATTGATGAATAAACCTGGGCATATTTTTAGTCGCGAGCGAATTCTGGCTAACGTTTGGGGAATGCATCAAGATCCATTAACCAATGTGGTCGATGTTTACATGCGCCGATTACGCAAAAAAATTGACGACCCTTTCACCGCCCCGCTGCTCAAAACCAAACGCGGCATGGGATATTATCTACAAGCCGATCAGTAAGTGTGGCTTGGCTATGTTTGGTTTTGGCATAAGAGAGGATGGCTCACTCAGTCAATACTCAACAAGCGGTCATTATCCATGCTGACAACTCTTTCAGCTCCTTTGCATACTCTGAGTGTTGCTGTGCTAATTGCTCAATGCACAAAGCAATAGCACAGCGATCATAGGGTATATGAGTCATTTTTTCGGCTAATCGCTCCATCGGGTAAGGATCGAGCATATCACTGAAAATCGTCGCTTGCTGAATCACTCCTTGCTCAACATCGAGAAAGATTTCTACTCCTCCCCATGTAAAACGCTCATCCAAATGATGAGTAAAAGGTGGGGTTTGGCCAAAGTTCCAATCCCAACTGCTTTGTTTCGAAAACTTATCTTCAAAATCAGGCAAATCAGTAAACTGTTCAGGAGAAATGTACTCAACTTGGGCATCTTGTTGGTAATGCTGTAAATAAGCGTGGATGATCGCATCGCATACTTGCTGGTGGTCAATATCCGCTTTAACGCTATTAAGGTTAATCACACGAGACTTAACCGAAGTAATCCCTTTCGCCTGCAGTTTTTTGGGATCAGGGTTAAGGTAATCCGCTAAGCGGCTCATGTCCGCACTCAAGAGTAAAGTGCCGTGATGAAAGCCGCGATCAAGCGTTTCTCGATAAGCTGAGCCAGAGAACTTGCGCACCCCGTCTTCATCTTGCAGCACCAAATCATTACGTCCATTGGCCACGCCGTGAATACCCAGTTGTTGTAATCCCGCTAATACAATCTGCGTCGACACCTGTTTATCGTACTCAGGTTTGCCCGCCATAAAAGTAAAATTAGTATTGCCCAAATCATGAAAAACCGCGCCACCACCCGTCTGTCGGCGCGCCAGTTTCACTCCATCGTGTTCCATGCGCTCAGTTCGGCACTCTCGCCATGGATTTTGCGCTCGTCCAATAACGACAGTATCGGCATTGCGCCACAAAAACAGGATACGCTGATCGGCGGGCATCGAGCGGAAAATCGTATCTTCAACCGCTAAGTTAAACCAAGGATTGGTTGATTCAGAAATAAGAATACGGGTACGAGTCATGTCTACTTCACATTGATATTGAACAAACCGTTATCGTACTGAGCATGACTCAAGATAGCGAGCAGAAATCCGTGGGCTCACTAGGAAAATTGAGTTTGTTGAAAACTGGGGCGCTGTGTGATTTGTGCGTACCAGCTTGCTAACTGTGGATAAGAGCGTTGCCAATTCAGCTTACTCAAACGAAAATCGAGATAAGCTAATCCTACTGCAATCGAACAATGGGCAGTGGTGAATGGTTTGTTAGCAAACGGTAAGCATTGACTTTCAAGCTGAGTCAACATTCTCTGTATGGCATGCTGACGACGCAAAGCCAATTCACATCCATCGGGCTCACCATATTTATTGGCGATCACCGTCTGAAAAGCGCTATCCATTAATGCTTGACCTAGACCTAACCATTGCATCACTTGCTCATCATCATCCATTCTCGGCGCACAAGGAGAGTGAATATCCAAGTATTGCAGGATAAGTAAGGTTTCACTCAAGGCAACACCTGCGTCCGTGATTAACACGGGAACTTTTGCCGCTGGGTTAACCTGCAAAAGTGTATCCGGTGAACCCCACGGATCGACCATGGCTAAATTTAACGGAATTTGTTTTTCTAGTGCACAAATGCGCACTAACCGCGCATAAGGGGAAGTGGCATTTAAATAAAGCGTTAACATGACTGTTTCACCGATTTTGATCGAAAAAATGGACTTGCCGAAATACAGAGCAAAGCGAATAACATCAATAGTGCCGCCGTGATAAATAGCGGGGCGTACTCACCTACTTTCTGATAATAAAAGGACATGCCCCAACCCGATAATGCTTGTAATAAAGCAAAACCAGCCGTTGCCCTACCCCAATAATATTGATGTCGTGTCGTGCCAACTAACTCAGCAATTCGGCCTGCGGTTAACGCGACAATACCTGGTGTCAATGCTCCGACGATGAAAGCTGAACAAAACAGCAACACTGGCATCGCGGTCAGCACTGGCAAAAGAATGGCGAACGCTTTGAGTGCGTAAGCAACCCAGAGCGCTCTGTGCCAAGATAATTGCGATACCAACCATTTGGCAATCAATGGCCCGCTAAGACAGCCACCGCCAAACGCAAACCACAACCATAACGCTTGTGGTTGCGTGAAGTTCCGCTCACGAACCAAATAATCAACCCAAAAAATGGTGTGCGGAATAAAACCGGCGGCATCAAGCGCATAAGCCGCCATCACTAACCAAACAGCGCCAGTGGCAAAAGACGATGAAGGTTCCGAGGATAAAGATGGGTGAGATATAGCAGGCAGTTGCCGTAAGCCGAATATCATCACAGCACTAATACACAAAGAGAGACTACCGATAGCTAACCAGGTTATCGAAAGACTAAAACGAAGTAGGAGCGGGATAATCGCAGAAGAAAGTACTACACCTAAACCTATGCCCATGAAGATCATAGTCATAACCGCATTGCGATAATTTTTATGGCTATGCAGCAAAGCGAATGCTGGGCCAATGACCATTAAATGTCCACCAGCAACACCAGCAAGAACACGCCAACCAGCAACCCACAGATAGTGGATAGGCAAAAAACAGACAAAATAACTAACACTGACCACCAAAGCAGCAACGGTCAATAATAAGCGATCTCCGACCTGCTGCGCTAAACGATGAGCACTCAAGGCTCCAATCAAATAGCCCAGTAAATTCAAGCTACCGAGGTAACTGGTCTCAACGACCGAAAACCACCCCTCGCTCGATAACATCGGTATTAAAGGGGTAAATGCAAAGCGAGATAAGCCGATGCCAATCAGCGTCGAACTCATACCAACCATCAATACTAATAAGGTATTCGTTGATCGCATATTAAAGCTCATTCAGCCATTTAATGTTCACTCTGCTCATCGATTCCTTGACTCATGAGTTGATTTGGCCGGTCAGCAATGATGGTTCGATATAATCTATGCTAAACGCCATAAGTAGAAAGCAACCACAAAAAGAAACCATAAGCTAACAAATAACCAACAAATTGGCATCTTGATGATGCAAAGATCTGCCCTACTGCACATTTATTACTAAGCACGCTATACTTGGCAGCTCAATCATCACTTATGCTATTTTTATGCACACAAACGATCCGCATGCGCAGCCGCATAATCCTTTACACGGCCTAACCTTAGAAAAAATTCTGACTCAATTGGTAGAACATTATGGCTGGCAAGGATTAGCGCAACGAATTAGCCTAAACTGTTTTAAAAGCGATCCGTCAATCAAATCTTCCTTGAAGTTTTTACGTCGTACAGAATGGGCAAGAAGTAAGGTGGAAAATCTCTATATTGAGACCTTTCATTAAACCATATACCCAAACAACTTGGAGTTGCAGGCAGGCGACAAGTGAGTGAGTCCCCATGCACATAGATAGGCAATGTGATTGGGTGAACGAACGTAGCCAATACCGCTGCAGCTTCAAATAGGAAGGGGATAGATTAAATAAAGGGCTGAGCAGCCCTTTATCTACTATAGACGTGACATTATGAAAGGATATTGTTGTACAATTTGAATAATTAACAGCTCAATTGCTTAAGTCGCTCACCAATAGCTAACTCTAACTCATCTAACCATTGATAACGTTTGGTATACAGACGACGTTTATTACGGTTTAAGGTCTCGATCTCTTTACGTGCTGGCATCATCGCAACACGATACCTATAACGACTGATTTTCTCTGCCTCATATTCTGTCCATAGCTCATCATAATCAAAACTGACTTTATTACGCTTAGAACCAATATAACGCAGCGCTTGGTAAATATGGCCGCGATTAGAAATCGCATAACAGCGCTCAACACCCAACTGACGAGATACTAATAAGGCTAACTCAACCATTAATGCTTTCGTCCGTAAGCCGTGAACTGTACGCGTTAAATCTTTAATGATTTGCTGACGATTTTCAATCTTTTCACTTGGACCTTGCAAAGCTCCAATATACACCGTTTTACCGTGATCAGAAAAATGAAAGCTAATCGAATAAATCGTAGTCCCCGCTTGATTCACTAAGCTTAAACCAATCGATCCCTCACGACTGGCTCCTCGGTTTAAACGGATATCATAGGCTTCGCCATTTTTATCTTCGATAGATAATAAGCTCACACCTTGATCAGACATGATCTCCGTACAACGCTCACCAAAACGCTCAGCGACAAATAAAAAATGCTGCTCAAGGAACTCCACTCTTTGCATTAGCGATAAATCAACACAGAGGTAGGGTTTAAGTGGTCTTTCTAATAGCTGTGGATTGTCATTCAGCACCTTAGCGAGAATAGGCTGCTCAACCAGTGATAACATCCGCCGCACAGCTTGGGGATGCAGCAACGCCCACAAACGAAAACGCCAGTTCTTACGAATACGATCCCAGCCTTTGCTCTCTGGATAAATTTTTGCTGCCCATTCGGGTAGATCGCTTTGGATATTAGTCAACATAGTATTGATTACTCACACTTCGTCAGTGGTGGGATAAATCACTCACCAGAGTAAATAGACATAGAGCGCAATTATACAGCGTTTTATTGCTTCATACTCGGTAACTAATGTATGGGATTGTATGGATAAATAATCCTTATTATACAATATCTTAAAAATAAACCCCCAATAAAAAACCATCAAAAAGACGGAAAATGACCCAATCCTCATATTAATCAAAATAACCAAGACAGAAGGTGACATATGCAGACAGTCATTGGTTCAGGTTTTAGGTAGACTCCATTCATAAGATATTTTTATCTTCATTTCATCGCTGTAGTTAAAGAATAAGAATAGGCTCAACATGTTACAGATTGCTTTACTATTTTTAGGTTCCGACTTTGTTAAAAAACACTCACTTTACCTATGGATTTTCGGAATTCTGTGGGTGATGACTGGTGCCTTTATCTTTTTTGATGGATTGAATCAACAGCTATTATTCCCTAAAAATACCTTTGGTCTTATTCTATTATTTGAAAGCTTAATGACCTTAAGCATTGCTCTATGCAGCATAAAAAATAAAAACCACTTACTATTATGTAAGGGAATTGTTTTTTTATTTTTCTCCTATATTTTATTAATGAATAATGGATACAGTAACGAAATTATCTCAGCGATTTTTGTTCTCGCTTATTTTATTACCGGATCCTTTGCTATGGCTTCTGCTTGGATCGTCCGATTCTATCGATGGAAAATTACTCTTGCATGGGGAGTATTCCAAATGTTGTTTTCATTTTTTATTTTAACTCATCATCAATCGACACTATCTTTTTTTATCGGTTTAATTATGATTGGGACTGGCGTAAGTGCTTTATCGATTGCTACTCGATCTCGTTATATAGAAAAAGGATTAACCATATTTCAGATTATCAACCCTAAGTTATCTCTCGACTCTATCAAACAGAACACCGTATCGAAGGTATCACATCGAGCCACTCAATCTCTCCAACAGCCTTTAACTATCCATATTTGGACACCTGTCGGTTCAGCAAGCACGCCTCCTTTACCACGTCCAATTATTAATCGTTATATTGCTGCAGTTGATAAAAATGGTACTATTTCGACCGGTCACGCCTCATTAGAGTTACCCTCTGAGCTTTATGTAAGCTTATACCCAGAGGAAGATATCGATCGCAAAGCGGCTGACTTTTTTCGCTTATTAAGAGCAACGCCAGATAATAATGTACCTGGACGGTTTTTATCAGACTATCAAACTGAAGCTGCCGACTGGTGTGAATCCGATCAAAAGATTATGTTTGAACATTATAATCGCGATGCTTTGCTAAATTTTTGGGAAAGTTATCGTCAATATCCGATTTATAATATAACGCATCAGAATTGCTCTAGTACGGTTGCTTATGCTTTAGAAGCGGCCTTAGAAGGTATTCTAGCTCGGCCAAATCAGAATTTCTTATCTCTATTAAAAATAATGTGTACTCCAGAGTTATGGATCGCCGCACAAATAAGAAGACGAGCGCTAATGATGGCATGGACTCCGGGCTTGGTCATGGATTATTCTCGCGCACTACATCGTATGGTTCACGCAACGACGGTTCCGTGGTATAAACGCCGCTTGTGGAAAATGAGGAAACTAAATTTAAATTTATCCACAAAATAAATTCTATTCATTATTTTTATTAATTTCGACAGGCATCAATTTTATGCAGAAAGTATATATTATATTAATGGTTTCTATCCTTGCAGAAACCATGGCAACAACGATGATGAAAGCTTCTTATGGTTTTACTCGATTTCTGCCGAGTTGCTTTGTGGTTATCGGGTATTGCATCTCTTTTTATGGTTTATCTCAAGTCGTACAAACCATGAATATTGGCATCGCTTATTCGATATGGGCAGGGATGGGTATTCTCCTGGTTTCTATCATGTCGTTTTTTATTTATAAACAAAGTTTAGATGTCCCAGCATTAATTGGTATCACTTTTATTGTCGTAGGTATCATGATTATACAAATATTCTCTAAATCCATCACTCATTAATCACCACCATTAATATGAGCGATAAGGAGTCTTTTTCAAAAAAAAAAGACATCAACAGACATTTCCAGACAATCATCGATGTCAATCTTAAGTAAACTTCACTTAACCAAGGTCTTACACCTTTATCAATAACGTTTATAGAGTAAAAATCAATGAAAAAAAACATCGTGATGATCATAGCAGGGTTATTATTACTTTCAGGTTGTGCAACACCTTATCAAACAGAAAAAAACTTTTGGTCCTTTGGTAAAGGATTCGATGTACAAGCCCTTGCTCAAGATACTTGGCAAATCAGTTTTATTGGTAATGATTACACAGACAGAGCCATTGCTCGTAAGTATATTTTGCGTAAAAGTGCGGAGTTAGCGAGTCAAGCCGGGTATGCTTACTTCACCCTCTTGGATGAAGATATCAATGTTGATTCTGTTGCTAAAAACCAAATTTCACAGGCTGAAAATAAGCAAAAATGGTTGTATTCAACCACCCAGATCACCAGTGAAACAACCATCATGGCAATCAGCAAAGGGCTTCATCAACCTTCAGATGCTTATAAAATGGTTTATGAAAGCCAGTTTATTTTGAATAGCATTAACGTCGAACAATAACGAGCGTGAATAAACAAGACGGATCGTCGCTAAGCATACACTCACTTAGTGACGATCATAAATATCAGCGTTGATAACGATCCGTTAGTAGGCAACTCCGACTCGTTGCTGTGCAAACGACGCGGTATCTAACATATCAAGCATTGCCACTGCATAATCACTGACCGAAATCCGACTGTGACCATCTTGATCTGCGAGTAACTGATCACCGCCAATGCGGTAAGCGCCTTGCTTATCACCGGGGAAAATCTCAGCCGCAGGGCTAACAAAGGTCCAATTCAGTGGACTATCGCTACTTCTAAAAATCGCCAAGGCTTCACCTTGTGCTAATGCTTCTGGTTTATATTCGCTTGGAAAGTCCGGTAAAGAGACCAGTGAAACGCCCGGTGAAACTTCTAACGAGCCGGCTCCCCCAACCCAAAGTAAACGTTTTACTCCAGCTTGAGGCAATGCACTCAATAACTGCTCTGCCGTCTTAGCCACAATACTATGTTCCCCACTTGCTCGACCGCCAATGGACACCATGGCGACATCTATATCTGCAAATAACTGAGCAAAATTGGTATGATTGTGTACATCAAACTGACGTACTTCGACATTCGTATCGGTCATTTTAGCGGGATCACGCACCATAGCGACAACATCGTGCCCACGAGACAGTGCTTCTTGTACTAAATGATTACCGATCCAACCCGAGGCTCCAACAATAGCAACTTTCATTTTTTAACACCTTAATGTTTAATTTATCAACAGATGCTAGTGTAGTCGCCTCTGAGCGAGTGATAAATGGTAAGAAAGGATGTAGATTGTATCTAGATAAGATACTAATAAGAGAGAAGCATGGATAAATTAACCGCAATGCGCAGCTTTGTAGAAGTCGCCAACATTGGCAGTTTCACTCAAGCGGCAGAAAACCTTAACTTAAGTCGCTTACAAGTCTCACGCCATGTACAAGAAATTGAAGATTGGTTAAAACAGCGTTTGCTGCATCGGACGACACGCAAAGTGAGCCTAACAGCATCTGGGGAAGAAGCGCTAAGACAGTGTGAAAAAATCCTCAATCAAACGGCAGAATTAGAAATGCGAGCACTAGAGCAATCGCAGTCATTGTCTGGGCGAATTCGTATTTCGGTACCGATTGGTTTAGCACGTTATCTCCTGCTTGATGCCGTAGAAGCGTTTACTGACCTACATCCGCAAGTGACGATTGATATTCTTGCTTCCGATCGCTTAGCTCAACTGGTTGATGAACGGGTAGATATTGCGCTGCGATTCACTAATCAGCCTGACGAACAATTAATTGCTCGACGTCTTTTTCAAGTCGACACGGTTGCTTGTGCTGCGCCGACTTATCTTGCTCAACATCAACCGATTGTACAGCCGAGTGACCTAGCTGAGCACAACTGTTTTGTCCATCTTTCACATCATAAATGGGAGTTTCTTCGCCATAACCAAACCTACAGTGTCAATGTCAATGGTACGATTCGAGCCAACGATATGAGCCTAATCTGCCGGGCAACATTACACGGTAAAGGCATTGCCCTGCTCCCTTGTGATTTAGCCAATCGCTACTTAAAAGATCGCGCTCTAATCCAGATATTACCCGACTACCATTTAGCGACCAGCGCATTGTGGGCGGTGTATTTATCGCGTAGCTATCAGTCGCCTCTAGTGCGGCAATTTATCGATTTTGTCAGCACACAATGGGACGATCTAGACATGACGATCCCTTCATAAAAATGGAGGTAAATCAAACCGATGCTCAAGAAAACGCTTTCCTAGACGAGTAAATAAACATAATTTTTCCCTTCCGTTAGCAGTAAATGGAACGCCGACTATACTCAATAGGTAATAGCGTGGATGAGGATTAACTATGTTTAAAAGTATCAAAGTGATCTTTTTTAGCCAAATTGTGTTGGCTATTACTCTGATTCTATTGGGAATGGGCGCAGTAAAATATAATGTTTTCCAAAAGCAGCTCTATCAAAGCCTAAGTGCGAATATTGAACATGCTACTCATCGCTTATCGATCAGTCTACCTAAGCCGATTTGGGACTTCGATTTTGACTCAGCGAAGGCAATTGTATTATCAGAGCTCAATGAGCCTGCGATTAGTGCAGTACAGATAAAAGACAATAATGACAAATCAATAATCTTTTATCTCAATCATCCTGAATACCCAGAGATCACCAATATTGATCCCAAATCGTATACGGGGAAAAAAGAGCAGGAATTCTTTATTGATGATTTTGGTAATATCAAAAAAGTCGGTTCGATTGTTTTATATTACAATGATTTTGCTATCGCCGAACAATTATCTGAATTGATGCAAAAAGTTATCATCGAGATACTGATTCTGGACGTTTTGCTCTCTTTAATCACTCTTTTACTGTTGCGTATCACGGTATTAAAACCTCTTGCTAACCTTACCGATAGGGTCATGGACCTTGCTTCTGGAGATGGCGATCTCACACAACGGATTGAGCCTGCCAAACTCAACGAATTTAAAGATATTACCTTAGGGATCAATCGATTTACCGAGTCTTTAGAAACCATTGTTCAAAAAATCATCCAGTCAACGGAACACCTGCATCAATCCTCGCTCGCCAGTAAAGAGATTGCGAGCGACAATGCCGTAAAACTCAATCAACAACAACACACGTTAGATTCTATCTCACACGCTGCCGTTGATATTCAACATTCAATTCAACAAGTTAATGAATCAGCGTTAGACAGCGCACAGCACGCCAGTTCATCCAGCACGTTAACCGACTCGATGCACAGTACGATTGAAACCACCTCGCACGAAATGAAAAAAATGCAGGAGAAAATGTTACTGCTTAACAGCAAAATGACTACGCTTTCTCAAGAAGGTGAAAAAATTAACACCATTTTAAATGTGATTAATGATATTTCAGAACAAACCAACCTACTCGCACTCAACGCTGCCATCGAAGCCGCTCGAGCTGGTGAACAAGGCCGAGGATTCGCGGTGGTCGCCGATGAGGTCCGTAACCTAGCCGTGAAAACTAGCCATTCTACTGAGCAAATTAAAACCAATATCAATGCCCTCAATGAAGCCACCTCAATGGTTGAAAAAGAGTTACATGACATCGCACTGACTCTGGAAAAAACCTCTGAGCGTTTTGGTGAGTCTCATTCCGTTATCGAAAAAATGAACCTGATGGCAAAAACCATCAAAGAGAAAAATCAACACGTGGCCGATCTTGCCAAAAGTCAAAATGTATCGATTGCCTCGATTAGCCGCTCATTACTTGACGTCGTTGACACATCCAAAGCCGTGGCTGATGGTGCTCAAACCAACTTAGGTATGTCAGTAGAGGTGATCAATATTGGAGAAGAAATCAAACAACAAGTCGCTAAATTTAAAACCCATTAATTTCCGGTGAGAGGAGGTAATCGTTCATTACCTCCTCTAGGGATACCACTTCAATCGTCATCAAGAGGGAACACCATGAAGTCAATTATCACCGCCAGTTTATTGGCCGTATCTTCTTACAGTTTTGCATCAAGCTTAAACGATCTAAATTTTATTACTGAAATCTATCCGCCCTTTAATTATGAAGAACAAGGGAGATTAACGGGAATCGCTATTGATGTGCTTGAATCAGCCTCAGAAGCCGTCAATGACCCTGTCAAACGCGAAAGCGTACAACTTCAACCATGGGCGAGAGGTTACGCTGCGGCGTTAGAAACGCCAAATACAGTTCTATTTTCCATGACACGTACTGAAGCTCGAGACAACCTCTTTAAATGGGCGGGGCCGATTGTCGAAAGTCGAGTCGTGCTCTGGGCACCAAAAGCCAAAGGCATCAAAATTTCCACACCGAGCGATCTCAATAATTATCGCGTGGGTGTGGTGAGAGAAGATATCGGTGAGCAACTGCTGCGTAATCTCGCGGTCAATCCTAATGCGTTAAGACCTTCAGCATCACCGGAAATGGTCGCAAGGCAATTGGATGCTAATCGCATCGATCTGTGGGCTTATGGCGATAATGTCGGTGTATTTATTATGCGTGAACAAAATATCGATCCCAGTCTGTACGAAATCGTCTACGTACTACATGAATCGCAAACCTATTTCGCGTTCCATAACAGTACTAACGATCAATATGTTGAAAAACTGCAGAACGGAATTAATCTCATCAAAGAGAGCGGTAAACTCGATGAAATCATTGCCGGTTACCGTTAATACTATCAATCCGCACTTCATCACTTGAAGAGAATACTTCTTCAATCTCTTCAAGTGATCACCTTTGATACAAAGTGGCGTTTTCCCTACTCAAACGACACCAGTGTTTTATTAGGATAATGAGGTCTTCGTATGAAAGTCACATCACTTTGTTTAACCGTATTACTTACTTTTCTGAGCTGGACAAGCTGGGCGAAAACTCTCACAGCAGCGCAAGATCCATGGCCACCGTTTGTTACCTCAGAGGCTCCTCATGGACTTTCTATTGAATTAGTCAGCGCCGCACTAGAAACGCAAGGCTATCAACTAGAGTTTCAAATTATGCCTTGGGCAAGGGCACTGGCAGAGGTTCAAGCTGGCAATATTGATTTGCTACCAGCAACGTGGTTTACCGAACAGCGAACCAGCGTCCTGGCTTATAGCGATCATTATCTCTACAACCAAATAAAATTTATTACCCTACCTACGAATGCCTTTGAATATAGCGGTCTTGATAGTCTCGCAGGTAAACGCGTAGGTACGGTTCGAGGTTATGGATATGGCGACGATTTTTTAAATTCAACGCTATTTAATCGCTCAGAAGCCAATGATTTAATTTCTAATTTACGCCGTTTAGAAGCAGGCCGGATCGACGTCACTTTAGAAGATGAATTAGTCGCTCGCTCTTTAATGAGTGACAATGGTTTGGATGCCAATAACTATCGATTTACCACGAGTGGTTTATCCGCTAACTCACTTCATGTTACCTCTGGGCTAGCCAATCCCAATGCTCTCGAGTACATCGAAGCTTTTAATCGAGGGTTAGCACAAATCAAAGCCAATGGTACTTTTAACGAAATACTGCTTAAGTATGGGATCGCTCTCGATTAATCAGTCTATGGACCTGCGTCTAAGGCATTAAAAAAACAGAGATCGGATATGAGTAAAATGCGGCTGGTAGAAATAATCCACCAGCCGCATTTTTTTATTGAGTGCGTTTGTGCTTCGGCACGTAATTAAGAATTGATATTGGCACTGGATGTTTAGGCTCAAATCCTGCGATTTCTCGCCGTTCAATCAAATGCCCTAAACGGCTCTCTATCATGCATAAGTTTTTGAAGTTGTCTTTCGATACCAAAGAGATCGCTTCGCCTTGTGCCTCAGCTCGACCTGTCCGTCCGATACGATGGACATATTCATCGGCGGGAAACGGCAGATCATAATTGACCACTCGCGGTAATTCATCGATATCAATACCACGCGCTGCAACACCGGTCGCAATCAAATATTTGATCTTTCCAGCTTTAAAATCTGCTAACAGTTGCTCGCGTACTGCTTGGCTACGACCGCTATGAAACGCTTCAGCGGCAATGCCTCTTTTTTCTAATTGCGCAGCCAATTTGGCAGCGCCGTGTTTGGTCTCGATAAAGATCAGCGCTTGGTCCCATTGATACTCATGAATCAAGTGACTCAACAATGCTGACTTTTGATCTTTATCGACCGTAATAAGCCACTGGGTAATATTCGACTTCGACGCTTGGTTCGCTGCAATGCTGATCTCATGAGCTTCACCCACCGCAGTTTTAGCCAGCTCACGAACCTTATTCGATAAAGTCGCGGAAAAGAGTAAAAATTGCGCTTCCGTTGGCAAACGTTGAATGATTTTGTTAATCGCTTCAATAAAGCCCATATCGAGCATGCGATCCGCTTCATCCAGCACAACCACTTCAATTTCATCAAAATGTACCGCTCGTTGAGCGTACATATCAAGCAGTCGTCCGGGGGTGGCAACCAACACATCCACACCGTCAATCAGTTGCTGTTTTTGTGCCTGCTCATCAACACCGCCATACATCGCTAAACTGGTTAACTCCGTGTATTGAGCATACTGTTTGACATTATCCGCAACTTGGATGGCAAGCTCACGAGTCGGCACTAAAATCAGCGCGCGAATTCGTTTTTTGCGCTGAGTTTCTCCTTGCATCAATCTATCTAAAATCGGTAGCACAAAGCCGGCTGTTTTACCGGTCCCAGTTTGCGCGGCAGCAATCAGATCTTGGCCTTTTAAAATAACCGGGATCGCTTGCGTTTGAATGGTGGTCGGAGTTTGATAACCAAGCTCAGCGACTGATTTGATCAGTGCTTCGTTTAGCCCAAGTTGTGTAAATGACATAGCAGACTCTAAATAAAATGGCGTAGAGCAAAAACGCTCGACAATATCGTTCATTCTAACATGAAGAATGCGGTGCTGTTGATCTTTCGAGATTAGTGATTTCGAAGCCGTTCAACAGCACCTCGGTATGAACGCTTTACTTTCTTCATACCTCATTTATAAGTCAGACATGATGTCGCATGTAATCACGCCAATTTTTGCTGCGCTATCAAACGGTATTGGACGATGTCTTCGATAGTCAGTACGGGCATATTGTGTAAAAGGCCAAAGGCAACAATCTCTGGCGTTTTAGCCATCGTACCATCGGGATTGGTTACTTCACACAACACACCAGCGGGCAATAATCCTGCCATTTGCATTAAATCTACCGTACCTTCAGTATGACCACGTCGTGTCATAACTCCGCCTTTACGGGCACGTAGCGGAAAGACATGACCTGGGCGGGCTAAATCGTCGGGTTTCGCTTGCGGATTAATCGCGGTTTTAATCGTGGTCACACGATCTTGAGCGGACACTCCAGTGGTCACACCATGACGAGCTTCTATCGATACCGTAAACGCGGTTTGGTTTTTGCTGTCGTTGACGGGCACCATCGGTGGCAGTTCGAGTTTATTGGCCTGCTCATCGGTTAAACATAGACAGACAATCCCGCTGCATTCGCGGATCATCAACGCCATTTGTTGGTCGGTCAACTTTTCTGCAGAATAGATAATATCGCCTTCATTTTCACGATCTTCATCATCAAGCAATAAAACACCGCGCCCTTCACGTAAAGCGTGTAACGCGTTTTCTACTCGAGTGATTGCATCGCCAAATTCGGCAAGTAGTGACAACTGATTCATGGTTTACTCCTAATAATGACCAGAATCAGGGCAGTTTTATGAGGCAAAACGAAAGGCACCATAATGGCAAGCTGAGTAAATCCTCGCTAGACACTATTGGCGTATTTGTCATTCTCTCTCATCCGGACTATGACCGTCGGCTCTGGCTTCTCACCAGATCTGCTGACCTCGACGAATCGAGCGCTCGTGGGCTGGCCCTAATGGACATACCACCGGTGGGGAATTTCGCCCCGCCCTGAGAATTTTAATGTAATGAGTTAAGGTCAAGCTAAAGGCCTCCTTTAACTTGACGCCTATTATGGTAATACTTCACGCCTCGTTTGCAAAGCCACAAGCGGCCAGATTTGAGACATGCAGACACAATAAAAAAGCCTCATGATCGACATGAGGCTTGATAGTATTTACCTGTACCACATTACTCTAATTCAACTAAATTCTTTTGAAAGGTTTTGTGCTGCGCTTTAACCGCATCTTCTGGTTGACCAGTTAGCAAACTAACAGCCACAATCGCTAGGGTTGAAAAGAGTATCCCAGGAACGATTTCATACACATCAAACCAACCGCCAGTCAGCTGTTTCCAAACCACAATTGTCACACCACCAACGATGATCCCCGCTAAAGCGCCATTACGATTCATACGCGACCAGTACAGACTGAGCACTAATGCAGGACCAAAAGCAGCACCAAAACCCGCCCAGGCATAAGAGACTAAGCCAAGCACTGAGCTATCCGGTGTCATGGCCAACACTAACGCGACGATTGATATCAGCACAACGGAAAAACGTCCTACTTTAACGATCTCTTCTGAAGTCGCCTCTTGTTTGAAAACTTGCTTATAAAAATCTTCCGCTAGGGCAGACGAAGAGACCAACAGCTGTGAATCTGCGGTACTCATGATGGCCGCTAAAATCGCCGCTAGGAGAATACCAGCGATGACTGGATGAAACACAGCGTTAACCAGCAGCATAAATATCCGCTCACCATCATCAAGCTGAATCGAGCCATTTTGCGTAACGTAAACTAGGCCAACTAAACCCACTAACATGGCTCCAAACATTGACAACGCCGTCCACAGCACCGCAATCCAACGGGCAGTAGTTAGATCTTTATTCGAACGCGCTGCCTTAAAACGCGCCAAAATATGCGGTTGTCCAAAATAGCCAAAGCCCCAAGCGACGAGAGAAAGAATGGCAATACTAGAAAGAGGCTTGCCTTGAATATCATCCCATAGAGTTAATAATTGCGGGTTAATCGCGCTCAAATCTGAACTTAATTGACTAAAACCACCATTCATTGCGGTGATCGGGACAATCAGCAACGCGGCAGCCATCAATAAACCTTGCACCAAATCGGTCCAAGATACAGCTAGAAAACCACCAAATAAGGTATAGGACACCACACAAATCGTGCCAATGATCACCGCGGTGGTGTAGTCAATCCCAAAGACGGTTTCAAATAATTTACCACCCGCGACTAAACCTGAACTGGTATAGAAAAGAAAAAATAACAAAATGAAAAAGGCTGAGATGGTTTGAATCAGTTTCGATTTATCATTAAAGCGCCGCGATAAAAACTCAGGTAAAGTCAGAGCATCGGTGGTAATACTGTAAGTACGCAACCGCTTTGCGGTAATTAACCAGTTAGCCCATGTACCGATGAGTAAGCCACCCGCAAGCCAAAAGGCTTCAATCCCTGCCGCATAAGCGTAGCCGGGTAAACCTAACAGTAACCAACCACTCATATCCGATGCTCCCGCTGACAACGCAGCAGGCCATGGCCCAAGGGAACGGCCCCCTAGGAAGTAGTCTGATGAGTTTTTGGTTCGCTGGTAAGCAAACACACCGATCGCCAACATCAAAATCAGATAGATAATGAAGGTGGTCGTAATAGCAAAGCTATTGTCCATTGATATTTCCTCTATTTACTAAGATCGCTTTCCCTCCTGCTCATTAATTTAATGAGCAGGAGGGTCAGGATTAATGGGTTTCGTTGCCTAGCTCTAAGAGCGTCGCGTTACCACCCACTGCTGTTATATTTATAGTGCGCGTACGTTCGGTAATAAAACGTAGCGATAAGTGCGGATCGTGTGCCACGGGAAGGGTGGTGAGATCGGTTTCTGAAACAAGATTAATAATTGCGCCGGAACGCTGGGCAAGTTGTCGATTAAGACTGTGCTCAAGCGATACATTACCCACATAACCAACACTGCGGATGTCTGATTCGATTAATGCCTGATACGCATCCAAGGCACTAAACTGCAGTAAATTAACCGGTAAAGATGACTGCTGGTTAGCCGCCGTTAAAGCGGAAACCAGCTCGCGATCATCACTGCAGATAATCACACTATTGCCCGCCACCAACGCACAGCATAACTGGGCCACCAATGCTTGCTTGGCCGTTACACTCGCGTCATTTTGGATAAGTAGAGCAACCCCTCGCCCCGCGGTATACAGTTCATTGGTTTCGCCCGTAGGACCAATCAATGAGTGTGAACGCGCCAATAATGCGCTGGCCTGCTCAAGGTGAAAAGACACCACATCAGCTAATCCCGGCATACTTTCTTTTAAAGATGATTTCAATGACAGTAAGCACTCACATTTAAAATCAAAATCGGTTAAGTTCCAGTTTTCCCAAGCCGAGCAGGCGTCAGTAAAACGGGTGACTTGATGTACCATAAACTACTCCTTCGCTGGTTAGATTAACCGTATTGCACTTGGGTAAAACGATATAAATAATGCGGCCCACCCGCTTTCGGGCCGGTGCCAGATAGCCCTTGCCCACCAAATGGCTGCACTCCAACCACTGCACCAACCTGATCGCGATTGATATAGCAGTTACCGACTCGCGCATGCTTCTCTATCCAACGGTAAGTGGTTTCATTGCGGCTATGGATACCCATTGTCAAGCCGTAACCGGTAGCATTGATCTGCTGCACCACCTGAGCCAACTCGTTGGCTTGGTAGCGAACAATATGCAAAATAGGTCCAAACTGCTCCTCACTTAAACAATCAATTCCTGAGATTTCAAACGCCGTCGGTGCTACGAAATCGCCATATTGACAATCATCAGCTAACGTTAATTGCGCAATTTTTTTCTGAGTCTGGCTCATGTGAGCGATGTGTTTCTCTAAACCTTGCTTTGCCTTCGTATCAATCACTGGGCCGACATCGGTACTGTGCAAATAAGGCATTCCGACCGACAGCTCCTGCATCGCACCTTGGATCAAACTAATCACACGATCAGCGATATCTTGCTGCACAAACAATACCCGCAGTGCTGAGCAGCGTTGACCCGCCGAAGCAAAGGCAGAACGTAACACATCGCGCACCACTTGCTCGGGCAGAGCCGTACTATCGACGATCATCGCATTTTGCCCTCCCGTTTCAGCAATCAAGGGCACAGGCGTCGACTCTCGCTCAGCCAATGTTTGATTAATCCGCTGAGCGGTAGCTGTCGATCCCGTAAACACCACACCAGCAATCGCAGGATGTGAAGTCAACGCATGGCCTATCTCCGAGCCGCGACCAGGTAAAAATTGAATTGCATAGTCAGGGAAGCCCGCTTCAAGCATCAGTTCAACGGCACGCGCGGCGATCAAGCTGGTCTGCTCGGCGGGTTTAGCCACCACGGTATTACCAGCGACTAAAGCTGCCGTAATTTGTCCAAGGAAAATCGCTAATGGGAAATTCCACGGGCTAATACACACAAATACGCCTCGTCCTTGACGTGAAACTTGACGTGTTATGCCATCAAAACTGCTGATGCTGAACGGAGCTAACCCTTCAACTTGATTTGCGTAATAACGACAAAAATCCACGGCTTCACGAACTTCATCTATTGCATCATGAATCGTTTTTCCGGCTTCCTGATGACAAAGCGCACAAAGCTCAGCCAAATGCGATTCCAGCAAATCGGCTAATTTCAGAAGCTTTTCAGCACGTTGCTGATCAGGAGTCTGCTGCCATTTTGAAAATCCAGCCTGAGCAATCGCAATGGCTTCGGAAACATGATCATGGGTTGCATGATAAACTTGCCCAACGTCAACACGGCGATCATAGGGAGCCGTGACTGCAACCGGAGAAGTACGTTCCTTGATCATGCTTTCGATCTGTGACTGACCATTGAGTATCGGTCCTGCTTGCCATTGTTGACTCAAATAACCATGCACTTGATCTTCGAATGGTTGCGCTTCACTTTGAATATCAATATTGATCCCATCTGAGTTTTTGCGTTCAGGGAAAATCTGTGGCGGCAGAGGAATGTTAGTGTTGTGTAACGTCTCAAACGCCAATAACGCATCAACCGGATGCTGAGTTAAGCTCTCAACCGGACAGCGCGCATCGACTAAACGATGGACAAAGGAGCTATTCGCGCCATTTTCTAATAAACGGCGGACTAAATAAGGCAACAGATCCTTATGGCTACCAACGGGGGCGTAAATACGTACCGATTGCTGGTACGCTTTCATGGCATGATGATATAAGCCGTCACCCATCCCGTGTAAACGCTGAAACTCAAATTCTTTATGGTTTGCCATGACCGCAATCGCCGATACAGTGTGAGCGTTATGAGTCGCAAATTGAGGAAAAAGATGTCCGCGAACCCCATCACTCAGTAAAAAACGAGCACAGGCTAAATAGGACACATCGGTCGCTTCTTTGCGGGTAAAAACGGGGTAGCGTTGATAGCCTCGCTGCTGTGACCATTTAATCTCGCTATCCCAATAAGCGCCCTTAACGAGACGTACGGGGATACAACAACTGTACTGCTTAGCCAGCGCAGTCAACCACACTAAAGTCGGTAACGCCCGCTTAGAGTACGCCTGCACGACTAAGCCAAACTTGCCCCAGCCTTGAATTTGTTCACTGCAATACAATTTTTCAAATAGTTGTAACGACAGCTCTAGGCGATCCGCTTCTTCGGCGTCAATGGTGATCGCCACATCCAATTCCATTGCTCGTTCTAATAATTGCAGCAAAGTCTGGTACAGCTCATCCATGACACGGGCTTGATTAGCCACTTCATAGCGAGGATGTAAGGCTGATAGCTTAATGGATACCGATGGGGCTGGGCTGGTATCCAAACCATATTGGTCTCGGCCAACCGCCTCAATCGCCATTAAATAATCTTTTAAATATTTATTGGCATCGCTGGTGGTTAACGCCGCTTCACCCAACATATCAAACGAATAGGTGTAACCTTTATCACGCATTACCCGGCCATTTTTTTGCGCTTCGCTGATCGTGCGACCCAATACAAACTGATGACCCATGATTTTCATCGCTTGATGCATCGCCTTACGAATGACTGGCTCAGAAAGTTTATTGACCAAACGGTTTAACGCTTGAGCCGGACTTTGCGCTTGGTTGTCACCCAAGCCAATGACTTTACCAGTCAGCATCAATCCCCAGGTCGAAGCATTGACAAACACAGAATCCGAATTTTTCAGGTGTGATTTCCAATCGGCGACCGATAATCGGTCTTTAATAAACGCATCCGCTGTTGGTGCATCAGGGATACGCATCAGAGCTTCTGCAAGACACATCAATAAAATACCCTCTTGAGTGTCCAAGCTGTACTCTAAAAGCAGAGCATCGATCATCTGCACCGATTTCTTGTCTTGGCGAATCGCCGCGATCAATTGTGTCGTTTTGGTCGCAATCAACACTTTTTCTTCATCGCTAGGCGTTGCCAAAGGCAGTAATTGCATTAGCCATTGAGATTCGTCCACCATATAAAGTGGCGAGATCTGTGCCCAAAGCGTACTAAGCGGTTGCTCAATAAACTTGGGGTTCAACACATCTATTGCTGTAAACATGCGTTTTCCTCAATCTCCTATCCGAGGGATGTGACTCGGATTTCAGTCAATGGCAAGCAGTGTATTTTGAGCGCAAGCACAATACTTGTCAAAAACTCCGGAGTTTTTGTGAAAATCTCGTCTTTTTAACAAAACAAAAACAAAATCACAGCAATTAAGGTCATAAGAAAAAGCAAAACCACTGATAATTTTTCAAAAAAACAACGTCACTATGTCGTCAAGAACACAGCCATCGATGCCAAGAAAAACAATCACCATACAATATCAGATGGACAACACAGAATTCAGCGAGACCAGCGCTGAGGATCACTGGTAATAGGCTTGCGGACAAAGAGTCCGCAAAGCGCAGTAAACCATTTATCGACTACACTGCTTTTTGTATTGAGAAGGGGAAATACCTTGTAAACGAGAAAAGGTATGAGTGAAAGCACTTTGATTTGAAAACCCTGCCAATTCAGCAACTTGGCCCAAGGTAAAACGAGATTGCTCAAGGAGTTGTTTCGCCATATCCACACGTTTACTCAAGACATATTGGTGTGGAGTAATCCCCAATTGCTCTTTGAATAATTGGTGAAACTGACTCTCACCTAAATAAACGCTGCCGGCTAATTGAGCAACTGATATCCGACGACTTAAATGCTGCTCGATATAGCGATCGATCGCGTCTAAATCAAAACGAGCCTCTTTACGATGGACTTCAAACGCCGAAATATGACGCAATAACAAGGCTAGCACGGTATCACTGCACGCTCGACTCAGTAATAAATCGTCCGGACTGGCATGCATCTCCAGCACTAACATCTGAATGAGTTTTTGGATCTGCTTATCGAGTTGAAAATAAATGTCGCTACGCGCTAGTTCATTGATTCTCTGTAACGTTAAAGGATCATCCCCTTGTGGTAAGGGCAAGTTCAACACCAAAATGTCCGACTGTCCTACCGTCGCGCCGAAAGCATGCCCTGTACTTGAAGTTACGACACATCCTTGTCCAGGGCCAACAATATTACCGATGCCCGATACCTCAAAATCCGCTTGTCCTTTCAAGCCAATCACAATTTGTGTGTAACTATGATCATGGCAATCCATATAAGCCGGTAAAGTAATTAATTCCGCCGGACGAGGCGACAAAAGTTTGGCTCTTTCTGGGTTATTCACTAAATATTGACTCATGAGCACTGCACCATGGGATGACCTCTTTGCATGTTATAACATTTTTATCAGAAACCAAGCTTGATAGTGAAATAAGTCTCATCTCACTATCAATACCGCCAACAACAAGCAAAATTAGCGCTCACTGAGAGCAATAGCTCCTGATCCGAGGCTTCGGAACAATGATCAAGTGCACATAAATTACGGTCAATGAGTATCCAATTAAAAAACGTTAAAGCAGATCGGAAATCGGAGCTTGCATATTTCAAGAATCTGCTCAAAATGGAGTAAGTACATTTATAAAAGATACAAAATCAGTGACCTACTCACTAGATTTTGTATACAATTGTGCCTTCAGGATGAGAATTTTTTGCGATGAGCCAGCGTATTGATAACGCTGTCAAAAGTTTGTCTTTCTCCACTATAATGTGGCTATGTTAATTGTTGCAGGGACCTAATGATCAAATATCACCTCCCAGCGCTACTGCTTGCGCTAAGCCCTCTGTGGGTATCGGCATCGGTGTTCGCGGAAGAAGTTACACAGGTTGATCCTGTGGCCGCTATCGATGAAAAAATAACCATTAAACAAAGTGAAATTGACACTATCGCTGCGGAATTTGAAGCAGAAGGAGCTCAACTTCAACAACTTAAAAACGAACAGGCACGTTTAAAACGTGAAAGTGATGAGCTTAATGCACGGCAAAACCGGGCAAAATCGGCTCTGGACAAACAGTATAATCGCCTTCTTGAAGATCCAGACACTGATTTAGTCACCTTCCAACAACGTTATCAGCAGGCTTGGGCCGATGTAAAACAAAACCAATCGGAACAACTTACCAATCAGCAAGCGATAACTGAAAGTGATATGCGTTTATCGCAAATGAAGCAGCGTCATGCGCGTTTGAAAACTGAGTTTACGAACTTGCAAGAGAGCAAAATGGATGCTCGAGTTAAACGTCTCGAAGCCGAGCTTCGTCAAAGCCGCGTCTTGGAGGCCAGCTTCCGCACCACGTGTTCCACCAGTATGACTCTGGGCGAATGTGCCAATCAAGGTCAGCAGTTGACTCGTCAGCGTGCCGTGAATACCTTTAGAGAGCAACTGCTTGATAATTTGACTGAATCGGTCATCGCTAAGCAAAATCTTCGTGGTGTAGAACTCAACATTCACGTCCAAGAAAGCCAAGTGATTCGCAGTGGGTTTGAAGGTAACAACGAGTATTTCACTCATATTCAGGCTCAGCTACAAGCTCGTCCAGAAGCCGTCGCCGCCTGTAAACTGTTAAACCTATCTAGTCGCTATTGCTTAAAAAACGCCACCGAAGCTGTCAATAGCAAGAATGAAAAACAGTGGGCCAATGTGACTATTCGCTCAGATCAGTATCATGATTCTGTCACCATTAACGGTATACAATACGGTAGTACGCCTGTGGAAGTTGTTTTACCCGCAGGACGTCATCAAATTTCTGTGACGAAGGACGGATTTGAGACCTATAATCAAACCGTGACAATCAACGGAAATGACACTATTTGGGTAAGACTTCGCCCCAGTAGAAACGATTAATTCCTGTAAATCGACCCGTTTTCTGGTCTGATTTCACAAAGCTGTCGTTTAAACGCCGTTTTGGTCCTAAGTTATTGAAAGATGACTTCTGACAAAACGGCGTTTTCGTTTAGAATAGCGACAATAATTTTTAAAAAACTTAACTGAAGTAGGCAACAATGCGACCAGGTTTACCCGTTCTGTTATTAGCACTTTTACCTTGCTTAGTGACAGCACCCACGTTAGCTGAAGGCACACCTTCCTCAGTCATGGCGATTGATGACGCATTATTTACGCATCATACCCAGTGGCAAGAAGCGAAGAAAGCAACTCAACATCAGCAAACGGTGGTGGACACTCAGCAAGCTGAACTCGCTCGTTTAACTGCCTTAGCGAAACAACTCAATACCGCGTTTAATTCAGCGAAAACAGCCCTTGAACGTGATTATTTGAAAATGATTGATGAACCGCAATTAGACATTAGCGGTTCACAAAACGCTTACCAAACAGCTTGGTCTGAAGTTAAGAAGAATCAGCAAGACACTTTACTTGCTGAACAAACCTTGCAAGAAATGCACAATCAGCTCGTTCAATTACAAGCTAGCCAAGACGCTATCCAACAAAAAATCACTCAACTGGATCAAGATAAACTCCGAGCAAGAGCTGAGCGATTACGAACAGAATTGAGTCGTGTCGGAGAACAAAAAGTTAGCTTTACCAATGTGTGTAATGCGGCGATGACCTTGGCACAATGTAGCCAGCAAACGACTGATTTAGCTCAGCAAAAAGCGGTTAATCAATTTCAAACTTGGCTAATAGAAGAAACCACCGAAGCACCATTAATCAAACAGCATCTGGCTTCCGTTTCGCTCAACATTCATTTACTCAGACATAAAACCGTTGATTCTGGCTTTTACGACGGTAATCGCTTTAAAACTGTGCTCGAAGCGCAATTAGATGCAAGACCAGCAGAAAATGTGCCTTGTACATTACTCAATATTGATAGCCAATACTGCTTCGCCCCTGGTGATGGTAGTCACCCTAGTCAACAAAAAGAAGTGGCTTGGGTCAATGTCATGATTCGCTCGAATCAACATAATGATCAGGTCACGATTAATAGCGTGCGTTATGGTAGTACTCCGGTTGAAATTATGCTTCCCACGGGTCAGCACCATGTTGTGATAAAAAAGGAAGGCTTCCATCCCTTTGATCAACAAGTCAATATCAGTAACGATCACACCTTACGTGCCGTATTACGTGAAATCGTCAATGAAGTAAAAGCCGGTGATAAGTTCGCCGATACTCTGAAAAATACTCAGCAAGCCCCGCAAATGATCACTCTACTCGCAGGGGAGTACTTATTAGGGGAGAACACATCTCGTCAAGTTCGCCTTGATCATGCTTTCGCTATTAGCGCAACGCCAGTCACCGTAGGGCAATTTAAGCAATTTATTCAACAAACGGGTTATAAAACCGATGCTGAACTGAAAAATATTTGTCTGGCAGTACAAGGAACAACGGTTGCTCCTGTATCAGGAAGCGATTGGAAAAATCCCGGCTTTCAGCAAACAGCTCAATCACCTGCCGTCTGTATCAGTCGTAGCGACGCAAGAGCTTATACCAATTGGTTAACTCAACAAACTGGGTTTCGTTATCGCTTACCGAGTGAAGATGAGTGGGAGATCGCCGCTCGCGCTGGGCGGAGAACTGATTACTGGTGGGGAAATGATTTTGGCGCTGGTCAAGCCAATACTGGATGGAGTGGTACGCCATGGTCAAATAACCGTACATCACCCGTCATGGCATTTTCACCAAACCCATTAGGCTTTTACGATATGGTTGGTAACGTTTGGCAATGGACATCAGACAATCCCGGTATCGCTAAAGGTGGAGCATGGAGTTTTTCACCTGAAATGGCTAAAGCCTACCATCAACTCTTTGTCTCGCCGTCTACGGCGGCCAACTATCTCGGATTTCGCGTCCTACGCGAGCTATAGCGCAAGCATTAAATACAATAAAGGGGGATAAGTCACTTATCCCCCTTTATCATCTCTAACCCGTTTTATGGCGCTAAACGCTCTATCTGCCACTGCTGATCAGATTTGCTGTATAGAAAACGATCATGTAGACGATGCTCACCACCTTGCCAAAACTCAATACTTTGCGGTTTGATTCGATAGCCTCCCCAAAATTTAGGCACAGGAATTTCTCCTTTAGCAAATTTTTGTTTCAGTTCGAGATACTTACCTTCTAATACACCACGAGCAGAAATGCGGCTACTTTGCTTACTCGCCAATGCGGCAAGCTGGCTCTCTTTAGGTCGAGAGGTGAAATATTTCATGTTCTCAAAGGCAGTCAGTTTTTCCGCGACGCCAGTAATGTGCACTTGACGCTCTAAAGGATGCCAAGGAAAGTGCAAACTGACTCGATGATTATGTTCAATATGCTGCGCTTTACGACTGGCTAGGTTGGTGTAGAAAACCAAGCCTTGCTGATCAATATTTTTTAGTAAAACAATTCGTTGAAAAGGTTGACCATGTTCATCTACGGTCGCAACCGTCATCGCCGTCGGATCAGCGAGCCCGGCATTAATCGCTTGCTCTAGCCAAAAATTGAATTGCTCGATAGGATCGAGCAATAAGTCCTTACGGCGTAATCCACCTTGTGTGTACTCACGACGAATATCTGAAAGATCCATGTCTACTCCTCTTTTTTGGCTATGATTGTGCGCCGATAGCCTAACGATCTCAAGTAGAACGGATTGATTTAGCCCGTCGAACTCTCACCGTGCAGAGTCTCTGGCTTAAATTCCAATATCCTCTTGATCCAATTTGGAGGAAAACTTAATCTCATGTTGATTAAAAATAATCATCGAAGGCCCATGAACTCGCTTTGTGACCACTTTTTCATCACCATATTGAATCGTCACGTGAGTGAAGACCTTGCCTTTAACTTCAATGGTATTGATTTCCAACATCTGTTCAAATTCTTCATTTAATAAGTCTACCGCCACCTTCACTTTTTCCATCCGTTCACTTGATTGCGCCTTATGCTGATCAATCTGTGACGCTTCTTCCTCATTACGCTCGGCTTTAGGACGCTTTTTAAACTCTAATTCCCGGCGAATGACTTCCATCGTGCTCTCTTGAGCTTGTTTATAATACTCTTTATGTTTAGCGATTCGGTCACGGTACCATCCATAGCGAGCAAATGCTTCAAGCGTTGTGGCCGCATCGCCTTCTACTCCTAGATTAAAGCACACGACTTTTCCGCCAACTTTCGCACTACCGCCGCTGAGTGTGCCTTGTTTTTCCGCTTTATCTAAAACGGTTAGATCGCCCCCACAGCGAATATCATTGCTCAGGCTATGCACAGAAAGCTGGATATTTTCCGCGGCTTGTAACTCAGAAAATTGGGCATAATTGGCTTTAATACTGCCTCCCGATTTGACCACACAGGTTTTCGCTTCATCATCATAAACCGTATGGCCAATAATCCCTTTACCGATCTCGATATCACCTTGAGCTTGTACATCTGCCGATTCAACAAATCCACCGATCACAATAGACCCCGTCGCGCGGACAATCATTCCCGGCTCAACATCTCCGGCAATAACCACACTGCCTTTAAATTTCACGTGACCAGTTGCGACACTGACGTTATTTAGACACAAGGCGCTTTCTACATCGACCGTTTTATTCTTAATGATCGGCATTCCAGATAGACTGGATAACAACAAATTAGGATCATCAGGAGAGATGTGTGTCCCTTTACCCGCAACCAGTACCCCTTCGTTACCCGGTTTAGCAGGAATGACTTTCCCCAACACGGTAAAACCCGGCTCACCCTGAGTTGCCGGCTTACGACGCATCACTGGATCGTTTTCTTCGACGGTGATTGTTTCTCCCAGATTTCTCATATCGACTTTATGCGGATCGGCCGTTTTTTGCGGAGCTAAAATGCGGGTTGTCACATCATCCACTAAAGGGACAAATTGCACGTCTTGACCTTGAATCGGCGCTTTACCCTGAGCAATCGGTTGAGTAAAGGTTTCTCCGGGTTTTAAGGTTTTACTCACCAGTAAGACTTTTTTTAAAGCTTGTTTATTTATGCCTTTAATTACATAAGCTTGCGCTAAAGCATGCACTAACTCACTGCCATAAAGACCACGCCCCCCATAAGCGCCTGTGACCACCATACTGGCTAGCATATCTTGTTCACTCAAGACGACTTCAACAGCCGCATTTCTTTTTTCAGCAATGATGATGCCTTCACGAGCCTCTTTTTTACCTTCTTTGACACAATTGATAAAACGATTCACCGCCTCTTCGAGCAAATAGAATTTCCCTGCTCCTAATCGAGCTAAAGACTCACTCAATCCCGTTTGAGCTAATTCAGGGTTTGCATTGCTATCGCTCGGTAAGCGCGCAATAACGCGACTCTTGTCTTCCGAGAGAGTAATCAGATCCTTCCACATAATACTCAACCTTACCGCATCTCTTTGGGTTAAAGAGCAGTGTATAAAAAATGTCTGAATCACTAAATAATTCGATGTTCAAATTAAGGCCCCCATCACTGGATATCGGCTTTAAGTTAAAAAAAGGCCATATTAAAGACCTAACCTCGACATTCGTTTAATGCTCGTAATCCTCAATGACCACAGAGACGTCTGGAAAAGCGTACCGAGTATCAAAACGATATACGGCTTGAATTTGCTGACCGTGGTTTATATAACGAATCGATTCACATAACTCGGTTGCAAATAGTAAATCTTGATCATCATGCGTCAACTCCGTTTGCTCAGTATTAACGTCTGTCAACGGTCGTCCATTGTGTTCGAGAATAAACAACACCCTTTGCTGCTGAGGTTGATAATCGACCTGAAAACGGATCCAGTAATCGTCAGCTAATTCCTCAAGCAACTGCTCTCGCTGTTGGTGGTAAAGCACAAAACCGTCAGGATGACTTTTGAGAGCCGTCGATAAACCAAGTAAACCTTGTTCAATAATCTTCGTAAACAGTTCCGATAAAATTGAACAGATAAAATCCAGATGATCGCCAACTTGAATAATCCCTTTTAAAAATAAACGAACTTCATTCATGACGATGATCTGCTTTAATACCGAAGCGGAAAAATAGAGTTCACTTTTACAAGGAATTAAACTGGGAGAAGAACCGAGCGTCGGCTGAGTATTTTGGGCATTAATGATCGGAAAAGACATGGCAAGGATAGAGAGATCTTCATCTTGCCCTGCTGGTGAAAAAGCGTGCACCGCCGAATCAATCAGGCTGATGAACGATTGAGTCGATGCTTGTGTCAATAATGTTTCCAGCCGTTTTCGACCAAACACTTCGCCATTTTGATGACGAGTTTCAATAACCCCTTTCGTGCAGCAGACAATACTCTGCCCTGGTGAGAGTTTAAAGTGTTTGATATCACAACGAAACATTTCACTCGGTAGAACACCTAAGGGCTGATGTGTCGATGCCAAGCGTTTCACCAACTGACGATTCGGCGATAATATATAACCGTCAGGCATTCCTCCCCCCCACCAAGAGATTTCAAAACCGTTGGAGTGTATTTCAAATAAATGAGCCGCAACATGAATACTTGGGGGCAAAAACGTTGCCAATTCTTGATTAAGCTCGACAACCATTTCGCTTAATGCACAACCTCGTTCCGCCAATGCAAAAAAAGCGCGAGTCGCAGGAATATTAGCAATCGCAGCAGGCAACCCATCGACACTAGAGTCGGCGATCATCACATAAATTCCACCATAACGACGCCGAGCCACCAAGATCAAATTACCGTTAAAAATCGTTGAAGGCGTAGAGATGTAATGAATACCATAAATCGGTTCGATTTGTGCGCTCATCTCTTCGACCAAATTACTGAAAATCGACTCTGCTACCGAGTAATCATGCTGGACTTGATCTTGGAATATTTGTAACTGATCACGCTGCAAGATCAGTTGCTGATGCATTTTGACAATCCGATAGTGCGCCTGTATTTTGGCTAATAAGACACTTTTTTCGATTGGTTTAGGAATAAAATCATCACCGAGAGCAAGGCAGCGAGAAAAAGAGTCTTGATCATCCAATGCCGTGAGAAACAAAATAGGAATATGCTGATCAGGAAAAGCCGTACGGATCTCTTTTGCGGTAGTAAAGCCATCTTTTACTGGCATGATCACATCGAGAAGAATAATGTCGGGTAAAGGATCCATCTTTTTCATTGCCGCGACCACTCCCTGACCATCGGCAAAAAGATCAACATGCGGCGTAATATGACTCAGCATAATACGGCACAATTCTCGGTTGGTCGCATGATCATCGATGATCAACACTCTCATACTCGGCCTCACTGACTGTGCGTGTTATTCATTTTTAGACGATTAAGGTCTGTTAGCCTTAGCTATTTCATCGGCTCTATCGATAAAAATGAGCCGAGAACATCGCAAGAGTAACAAACCCTATGCATAAAAATATAGTTCAGTTTATGAGTTAGAGCGAATAGCTTTGCTGATCAAAAGAAGAAGCCAATGATCTATCAACCAACAATAAATACATCAATGCCCAAATCAAACTTGTAGAATGTTTTGTTTGAGCATGATGCTGGGCTTTCGATTGTTTTGTGTTGTCCTCCCATCATCGATGATGGCTGAGAGTCGTTAGCGGTAAAAATCAGTCCCTAAGAGCTTTGATTAAAACCGAGGTATCCATCCGGCCAAGCCCCTGAGCAGACAAATCACGATAACGTTGCGCCGTTGCTTCCGTCATCGGTAAAGACAAGCCATGACGCTCAGCCTCATCCAGACAAAACTGCAGATCTTTGATCATCCAATCAATAGCAAAACCAAAATCAAAGCGGTTCTCAGCCATACTGATTGCACGATTCTCCATTTGCCAAGAGCCTGCGGCGCCATTTTTTAAACAAGCGATCATGGTTGGAACATCCAAGCCTGCTTTTTCAGCTAATAACAAGCCTTCAGACAGTCCATTTAAGATGCCAGCGATACAAATTTGATTGACCATCTTAGCACTTTGCCCTTGACCAACCTCCCCCATCCGTATTGCAGAACGACCATAAGCGGCAAAAACAGGTTGTAGCTTTTCAAATAGCGTTTGCTCTCCGCCACACATAATGGTCAATTGCCCATTCTCAGCGCCAGCTTGTCCACCAGAGACCGGAGCATCCATAAAGCTTATTCCCTGCTCTTTCGCCGCTTGTGCAAGCTCTCGGGCAAGCTCAGCGGACGTCGTAGTGTGATCGACTAACATAGCATTTGGCTTCATTGCTGATAGCGCGCCATGCTGGCCAAGCGTAATGCTACGGACATCATCGTCATTACCGACACACATCAGCACGACATCAGCATCAGCGACACATTCAGCGATGGTCATTGCCGCGCGGCCAGAGAATCGCTGAGACCAAGCAATGGCTTTTTGCTGATTACGGTTAAAAACACTCACCTCAAAACCCGCATTGGCTAAATGCCCAGCCATCGGATAACCCATCACACCTAAACCGAGAAAACTGACTTTCATAATAATTTCCCTATATTGAATAAGATTGACATGCTAAGGACGTAAAAAAGCCGAGACAAGCTCGGCTATTAATCATTACTCAACGTCAGCGTTATGATAAACCTGCTGAACATCGTCACAGTCATCCAGTAAATCGAGGAATTTCTGGAATTTTTCAGCATCTTCACCCGTCACAGCGGTACGATTTTGTGGTACGAAGGTGATTTCTTCAACATCTAAGACTAAATCAGGAAAAGCATTAGCCAATGCCGTTTTTACTTTGAAAAACTCGGTGTGAGGTGCAAACACGGTAATCACATCGTTGTCTAACTCAATATCCGTCACATCGGCGTCTTCCATCATCAGCGCTTCAAGGATCGCCTCTTCGTCACTGCCTTTGAATTGAAAGACCGCTTGATGATCAAACATGTGTGCAACAACGCCTGGAGTTCCAATTTTCGCTCCAGTTTTCACAAAGCATTGACGAACGTCTTGATAAGTACGGTTACCGTTATCGGTTAAACAATCAACGATCACGCTTGCGCCGCCTGGGCCAAAACCTTCATAGCGGGCAGGTTGATAATCTTCACCGCCACCGCCTGTTGCTTTATCCAACGCTTTATCAATAACATGGCCAGGAACTTGATCTCTTTTCGCTTTAGAGATCAGGTGGCGAAGAGATAAGTTCATATCTGGATCTGTGCCACCATTTTTTGCACACATGTAAATTTCTTTACCGTACTTGGAATAAACTTTAATTTTTGCGCCTTGAGTTTTCGCCATAGAGGCTTTGCGCACTTCAAAACTTCTTCCCATCGGGATCTTCTCTCTTATTCAATTAAATACGATGGTTACAGCAATCAAGAGTGATCTTGGCTGTTTAATCATGAACGCTACGCTACGCCCATTACTCGTTTGTACTTATCTACTGACTGTTGAAACCAAGCTTTCTCTTGTTCAGAGTTCAGTTTGGCTAGCTGCTTAGTGATCGCTTCCGGTCCACATTTAGCCTGCTTGATCTGCCAAACTAAAAAAGAGGCCTGTTTATCAAGCTCTATCTTGTTTTTCTGCTCCGCATCCAGCAACGCAAGGTTAAAAGACATTAGTAAACCCACAATCAGTAAAAACGTGATGCGAAATATAGCATAGGAATGGTAAAAATTAAGAGTCAAAATCGCGCTTTGGGCTGCTTTAAGCCAAGAAATCATCAAAAATAAAGGGCGGCCTTAGCCACCCTGCTTTATTAACGGTTTCATGCACTTTAACCGTAAAACCACTTGAAGAGGATCATTCGTCACTCTTCAAACGCAATCATCTTTCGTGATTTAGTGAAGAAGACCTAACTCTTTGGCTTCTTCAATCGTTAAACCACTTTCACGAATATCGCGTAGCATTTCAATACGACGACGAGCCTGCGCAGACTTCAGCGTTTTACTAGGACGCTGCATTTCTGCTTCTTCCGTAACCTCAACATCCCATTTATTGGCGATGTTAGTCATTTCATCATGGTCAATTGAATTTATAGACATTGCAACCTCCGAACAAACCATGCTAGGAACCAGTTATCTGTAACAAAAGGCCAAAACCTTGTTAAGCAGATTTTAGCGAGAGTGTGACTTAAGCAATGGTTCATTTATCATAATCGATAAATGACTCAATTATTTTCTGCTCACCCTGAGTATAGAAGTACATCGAGCGGATTATCGGTAAAAAATTCACTAAATCAACTAGTGCGGAAAAATATTTTACTGATCAGTTCGTTAAATAGGCGGTCATCGATAATTCAATCATTGATAAGTAATGAAAGCATGATCAAGGCGGGTTGCTGTTGTTCTCAGTGGTTTGAAAGTCTTCGTGCTCATCGGTGAATTCTATTCATTTTACGAAACTATCTCTCGTTATCGCCCAGAAGCGGTAACGAGAGATAGTTTAGGGGACGTGATTGGATAGAGAATAACAGCGGATTAAACGCCGATAGCCACTTCGTCTAAGGCACGGAACACCGTGTCGTCGATATGTTCTTCATAAACTAACTTACAGACTTTACGACGAACCGCTAAGCCAGAGATTAATCGCTCGATTGAAAGGTGCTTATTGCGGTGCTGAGTATTATACAGCTCGATCACCTTACTCAACGTGCTGTAAGGTACGACGCAATCATCCACTTTTAGCCAATCGAGCTTATCAATCAATTCCTGACACTCTTCACGAATGGATGAAGGGGCATGCCCAGTCATGGCTGCTAAAGCCGTTATGCTTCGTTCTAGCGCCTCTGCTGAGGTATATTTGGATAAGGTTATGGTGATTTCATCTGCGTTGATCTCAACCAGATGCTTACGTAACTTTACTCGTCGCCCTAATCGACCACGAGGCGTCGACGGTTTACGTTGTATCGGTTCAAATTCACCATCAATAATTTCAGATAACTCTTGGAGCCTTTGTTTTGAAACCATTTCATTTCGCAATGGGTTCGGTAACGTTGGTGCCATATTACGCTTACCTGCATTAGTGGTCTTGGCGCGAGAATAACGCAGTACCTCTTCTACATCACATTTTATGGCAACTTGATAATCAACCACTTTACTTTGTTCAACCAGCTCACTGATCGTTAAATGGTAACCCCATAAATTAACCGTAAAATCACCGGTTTTATCTTGATCGTTAGACAATCGTCTTAACTCGCGGATCAGATCCATCGAAAAACGCCGCCATTCGATATTGCGAGCTAATTTCTGATTAAGCTCACTCAACATCATGGTATCGGTATGGCGACGTGACATTCTGCTACGAAAATACGAATAGAGTTGGAAGACTAATGTATGTTGTTTAAGAATTTCAGGTGGAAACAAGAAGAAATAGTCTTTGGTCATCAATTCTTCAAAAAATGAGGGCTCCCATACCAAAATATACAGATTGGGTTTAATGCGAATTTCACCATCGCTGCCTTCTGTGGGTGCTTCTTCAGACGCGGTGATCGTGCGTGCTAGAAAACGAAAACGATCACTTTTAAAGCCTTCAGGCATATTCTCACTCAGCCAGCGACCGGTTAATTCGTGTAACTGAAAATCGGTAAATTCAATACGATCAATACTATCACGAATCGAGTCTCGCGCTGGACCACTGTCTTTTTTACCTCTTAACGACAAAATATCTGTGATATACAACGGAGTTTTATTAGGAACGTATTTCGCATTGAGCTGATAATCTTCTTGATGATGATCGTGATATTGTACTGTTAAGGTAAACAGAGCAAACAGGGTCATAAGATCATCGACCGTCATGATGTTTTTAGATGATCGCGTTTCAATCACAGCACGAGTTCCTGAGATAGATACCATCGATTTTTGATAACTTTTGCGTGTGCGTGGTGGTGCTAATGCTTGATCAATGATCCCTGCCCAGTTGGTTGGAGAGACAACAAATTGCTCAGCTTCGTCTTTCATTGCTGGAGGCGTATTAAGACCATGCTCATGCAACAAACGTTGGTTAACTTGTGTTTGTGCTAGTGCCTTTGAACGTTTACGTTTTTCACTTTGTTTTACGGATTCGGTGATGAGACTGGTTGAACCTAATACGGAGATCAGCTGATTAGGATTAACAAACTGATGAAGCATGGTTTTGCCTGCCAGACCTTCTTCAAAACGAACTGGGATTTGTTTAAATAGTCCAATGGCAACAGCGGCACGTAACCTTTGTTGAATGGCCGCTCTGGTCAACTGACCATCCGTTGCTTCGATCAATTCTGTTGTAGACACTAAACCATCTTTGCTGCGAAAGCCTCTAAGCGAGATTAAGTTTAACAATTCAATGATACTTTTAGTGACACCCTTGAAATGTTGATACTGTTCGATCCAGTCTACCGCGGTTTCTGAGACGACAAAAAGATGCCCATCTTTGTGGCTTCGTGGTGCTTTGATTAACAATTTTTCTTCTGATGCCATGATTAGTTCCGTATCACACAAGCCGTAATATCGCCATAGTTCCAAGAGCATAATCAAAAAAAGATCATAAATAAAGGAAAATTTCTGTTTTTTAAATAACTGATCTTTTTGATTATTCTGATCTATATTGATTAGTATGATCATATGATCTGACAGGATTTTTACGGCTAACCTATTGTATTTAATTGATAAAAAAATAGTTCGATAAGAAGCATGATCATGACTTATTCGCAACGATGATCAATGGTTATTAGAAAGCATGATCAAACGATCACTGAAGCGTGATCATGTGACTGACGAATCAATGATCATTATGATTTCGGATCAATGATCACGGTTTCTCTACAGGTTATCCACAGGCAGCTTATCGTTGAAGCCTCTTTTCTCAAATTGATGGTTCATTGATACGTAAACATGACAGGAAGCATGATCATCAAATCGGTATTTTGAGATCTTTGATTAAAGCGCGTACCTATTTTCGATTCGGTTTTACCTTTTGGGGTCATCATTTTAACGGTCAGTGTTTATTTGTCTATTTTCCTGTGTTACGAAAGCATGATCATGTTGATTATGATGATTTTGCACGGTTTCTGTTGCTGATTTTATTGGTCATCGTGAAAGAGAGATAATCGATAAAGCCTGATTGCAACTGACGTCTTCCGTAAATTATCTGGTATTTATCATGCTTCCGGTGATTTTTCTTCACTTGATCATCTTTCCGATCTTGGATCCTACGATTAACGGATCCGAATAAACGTGATTCGTCGATTTTCTTCCTTGATCATGTTTCCATTATAGGGTTTTTACCTAGGAAGCATGATCATCATTCAAGCCATGATCATGCTTCCTATTTTCTCCCTCCTCCATTCTTAAGATCGTACACAGTATTTAAGATGGATTTGAGTCTCGATAACCTTATTCAGTGGTTTTTGGTGAATATAAACCGAAATATTGAGAGTATAGATCTGCAAATAGCCTTGTAAGGTTGGTAGAGTCATGCTGATGACCACATTGACGCGTTGTTTCACTATTTCAGGTTATGATTGAAATGACACCAACCGTAATTTATCGATGATGGATAATCGTTCCGATGATTACTAATCTTCAATTTTTAGGTCAAGTTTTATACGAAAGAGAGGTTTTATTATTGTGATAAGTCTATCTTGATTATTTTAAAGGGATTTTTAATGGTTTATATCCCTCCCCTCGCGGGTGGTTAGAAAAATGTGTGGTTTTATTACCTGATTAGGATGGTTTCTTTTGTGATATTTTTGTTGATGACGTTCCTTCTTCTTTTGGCTACTGATTGGATAATAATGGATAGCAGAGTTTACATTGTAAATAAGTGACGCTGTGACACTTTTATAATTTTGCTTTTGTTGCCTGGGTTATCCGTAGAAATTAATCAAAAAACTGTCAGCATTTTGTCATATGTTTCTCTATTGGTGTTATAAAATCTATTTATTGTGATTTCTGTCCTAAATTGTATGTTCACCTTTTTATTGTATTGTATGTTTATTGCTGTACAATTGTGGTCAGTAACGGATGATGAGAATGGCTATGAAAAGAGAACAAACGATAGAAAATCTCTACAGGCTCGCCGAGCAAACTCAGCAAGTGCAAGCTGACCGAATAGAGATTGTATTAGAAGAACGTCGCGATGAGCACTTCCCTCCGATGTCAAAAGCATTGATGGAAACACGTTCGGGCTTAACACGACGTAAACTTGATGAAGCGATTGCTAAACTAGAAGCCGCTGGTCATCAATTCACTAAAAATAATGCTAACCATTACTCGATTTCATTGGCTGAAGCACACATGCTTATGGATGCTGCTGGTGTATTGAAGTTTCACCAGCGTAAAAAAAATACTGAGAATAAGCCTTGGATCATTAATGTTCAAAACCAAAAAGGCGGAACAGGTAAGTCGATGACGGCGGTGCATTTAGCGGCTTGCTTAGCACTAAATTTGGATAAACGTTATCGCATTTGTTTGATTGACTTAGATCCGCAAGGGTCTTTACGTCTATTTTTGAATCCTCAAATTAGTTTGGCAGAACACAGTAATATCTATTCTGCGGTTGATATTATGCTCGATAATTTTCCCGAAGGGACCGAGATAGATACGGCATTTTTGAAAAAAAATGTGTTACTGCCCACCCAATACCCGAATTTAAAAACCATCTCAGCCTTCCCTGAAGACGCCATGTTTAACGCTGAAGCTTGGCAATCACTGTCTAAAAATCAATCGTTAGACATTGTTCGTTTATTGAAAGAGAAGTTGATTGATAAAATTGCCGATGAATTCGACATTATCATGATTGACACTGGACCACACGTTGATCCTTTGGTGTGGAATGCTATGTACGCGTCAAATGCATTATTGATCCCTTGTGCGGCAAAACGTCTTGACTGGGCATCAACCGTGAATTTTTTCCAGCATTTGCCAACGGTTTATGAAATGTTTCCAGATGATTGGAAAGGGCTAGAGTTTGTTCGTTTAATGCCAACGATGTTTGAAGACGATAATAAAAAGCAAGTTTCTGTATTAACCGAGATGAACTATTTATTGGGCGAGCAAGTGATGATGGCTACTATTCCACGCAGCCGTGCTTTTGAAACTTGTGCCGATACCTACAGTACCGTGTTTGATTTAACGACGAGTGATTTTGAGGGCGGTAAAAAAACCTTAGCCACAGCGCAAGACGCGGTGCAAAAAAGCGCACTTGAGCTAGAACGTGTTTTGCATTCACATTGGCTTTCTTTAAATCAGGGGTAAGTAATTCATGGCCATAAAAACATCTGATCTGAACGCTAAATTGTTCGGTAAAGCCGATAAAAGACGGGCCTCTACCCCGCAAGAGGCACAAGCCGCTGCTAAAGCCCAAGCGCAGATCATTGAGTTAACCGTTGCCGGTGAAGCGATGGTAACTTTTGAACTTATTCGTATACCGGCTTCAGAGATTGATAGTCGTACTTCTGTTTTTACTCAAAATGCGCGTGAGCAATCATTCCTTAACGAACATGCGTTGGCCGATATTCTCAATACGTTACGTGAGCGTGGGCAGCAATATCCGGCTGTCGGTCGTCGGCTTGAGAACGGACAAATTGAGATCCTAGATGGTAGCCGCCGTCGTAAATCGTGTTTGATTGCCAAGCAAGATTTTTTAGTTTATGTCGCTGATAATATCACTAGCGATCATGCTAAATTTTTGTCTGATGTAGCGAATGCACATAAGCCCTTATCTCTGTATGAAAAAGGCAAAGAAATGCAAGCTCAGCTTGATAGTGGAGCAGCAGAAGATCAAAAAGCGTTAGCTAAGATGTTTCAGTGCAGTGAGGCGTTAGTCAGCGGAGCGCTAAAGGCGGCTTCACTACCTCTAGCTCTGTTACAAGCTTACCCAAATGTGGTTGAACTTGGTCGACCGACCATCGTTAAATTACATAAGCAATTTAATGAATTAACACCTGATCAGCAAAAAGAGTTGTTGGATAAATGTCAGCAAGCCAATGGCTTTGTTTGGCAACACTGTCAGTCTCAAGGGGTTACTCGGATCACCAAAGAGGTCACAGAAACGATAGAATCTTGGATAGAGCAGCTTTCGCCACCGAAAAAAACGCCGAATAATAAAATTGAGCTGGTCAAAGGCCGAGTCAACTATCAGCGTAAAGGGCCGCTATTAACGCTGAATATCCAAAAAGTTGATGATCAATTGGCTCAAGAGATTTTAGACTTTCTCGAAAAAAAACTTAGCTAACTCGCTATCGTTTTCTTTCAACATAAAAAAAGACAGCCCATTTTATGGGCTGTCTTTTTTTATGTTAAGTGTATGGACGATTATTGATTACGCAGACGCTGCCAGTAGCGTTCATAAATAACGAGCGCTTCTGGGCCTACATCGTTAATAAATTCGCCTTTTTGCATCTCTTCATCAGAAGGAAAAATCGACGGATTATTACGTAGTTCGTCCGCTAATAAAGCTCTTCCTGATTGCGTTGCGGATGCATAACCTAAACTGTTTACTATCTCGGCTTGATTCTCAGCTTGATACATAAAATTAATAAATTTATGGGCTAGTGCTTTATTATTACTACCGGAAGGAATAGTAAAGTTATCCATCCATAGTACAGCACCTTCTTCAGGCATCACGAAGGTAAGCTCTGGTAGCTCTTCTTGGCCTTGGAATGCGTTGCCATTCCACTGCATGCCTAGGGCGACTTCGCCAGAAACATAAGGTACATGCGGCGCATCAGAGTTATACAGCAATACATTACGTTTTAAGGCAACCAATGATTGATAAGCTTTTTCTATTTCTGCTTCGTTTTGGGTATTGATACTAAATCCATTGAGTTTCAGTGCCATACCAAATACATCACGCATATCATCAATCAGCATGACTTGACGAACATATTTCGGGTCCCACAGATCGGCCCAGCGAGAAATTCCGTTAGGCAAATAAGCAGCGTTGTAGCTAAGGCCAGTAATGCCCCAAATGTAGGGCAAAGAATACTGGTTCTTTGGATCATGCGCTTGACCTAATAACGATGGCATAGCATCTTTCATGTTTGGAATTTGTGCGTGATCCAATTCGCTCAATAGCCCTTCACGAGCCATTTTTTCAATAAAATAAGCGGAAGCAAAAACCACATCATATCCGCTGCCTTTAAGAAGTTTGAGCCTAGTGTACATGGATTCATTATTCTCGAAGGTTGAATAATGGATCGAAACGCCTTCTTGTGCTTCAAACTGTTTGAGTGATTTTTCTGGCAGGTAGCCACCCCAAGCGTAAACATTCAGTCTTTGTGCTTGCGCACTCACTTGAGCAGAAGTAATGACGGCTGCGAGGACCAATCCTTTGATGAAAGATTTCATTGCATTTTCGTTCCTTAAAGTCCAGCCCAATGCTGGTGTTCAGATGCATAATTAGTTAAATCGGTGTTTCAATAAAGCAAATATAATTTATCGTTAAGAACAATTATTTTAACCTTCTCAATTCTTTGGCTTAGCATGATGTTTATTGTGTCGCGCAAGCCGATACCGTATCCACTTTACCTTTTGTGCTACCATTGCCAAATCATGATGAAATGTGAATCTGTATGACGACTTTAACGACCGATTATCTTAACTACTTCCAATCTCTCCAACGCTGTGCACAACAGCGTAATCACCGCTTTGCCGTTTATCTGTCTGGTGAACTACCATGGAGTCGACATGTTCTTCAAGCATGGCTTGCAACAGTAGAGGAACATCGTGTTGTACAACTTGGTGGTGTTCCATTTTTCGCCGCTTCTTCGTTAGCGTATAACCAAGGACAGCGTCTTTTAGGTCAAGAATGTCATGTATTGATCACGGATTTTAGCCAAGGATTTGATGCTAATAGTTTTAGTGCTGCCTTAGGGACATTAATTGGTGGCGGGCTTCTGTTTATTATCGGTCATCAGGTTAATCCTACCGCCGCTGATAATATTTGGCTTACTCGAGCACTTGAGCAGTTATTGATTGTTACCGAAAGCGATATTCCTGCCCTTCCTAAGTCTTTCCTTGTTCCTGAGTCATGCCATACCCAAGAACAAGCATTAGCGGTTGAGGCGATGCTTCGAGTGGTTACTGGACATCGTAAGCGCCCATTATTACTTACCGCCGATCGCGGTAGAGGCAAAAGTAGCGCTTTAGGTATCGCTGCTGCCAAGTTAATGCAATCGCGAACGCTCAAGATCATCATTACAGCGCCACGCTTATCGGCGATTACTCCGGTGTTATATTTTGCAGCGCAAGGTTTACCCGGTGCCAAGGTAAGTAAAGATAAAATTGATTATCAAGCCTCTCAATTACAGTTTATTGCTCCAGATGAGCTGGAGCAACATGAGCATGACTGTGATTTATTGTTGGTCGATGAGGCAGCAGCACTGCCGTTACCGTTTTTGTATCGTTTTGTTGAGCGTTATCATCGAGCGGTCTTTTCGACCACTATTCATGGCTATGAAGGTTGTGGGCGAGGTTTCACGCTCAAATTTCAACACTGGTTAGCACAGCATCGACCACAAACGCATTGTCTACATTTGGAGCAACCTATTCGCTGGGCTGCGCAAGACCCTCTAGAGACTTGGCATCGAGAGACCTTTCTCCTCAATTATGATTTACGGTCGGATTTAGCAGCGATCACGCTCGATAATATCGATTATTTTAGTGTATCGAAAACCGAGTTATTGGCGTCACCGGGTTTGTTAAAAGAGGCGTTTGGTTTATTGGTTAATGCCCATTATCAAACTTCGCCGAATGATCTTTTCCATTTGTTGAGTGACGAAAAATTAACGCTCTACGTTGCTAGCCATCAGCAGTGTCTGGTTGGGTGTCTCTTAGCGGTGCAAGAGGGCGGATTGGACCAAGAGTTAATTGAATCGATTCAGTTGGGTCAGCGTCGTCCTCGGGGCCATCTTGCCCCGATTACATTAGCCAATCAGATGGGAATAACGCAGGCAGCGCAGCAGCAATGTTGGCGAGTGATGCGAATAGCGGTTCATCCCCAGCGACAACATTTGGGTATTGGCAGCCAGTTACTGACTCACTTTATTGAACGCCATCCTTGTGATTATGTTGCTACCAGCTTTGGTGCTACGCCGGAGCTTATCCATTTTTGGCAACGCAATGGTTTTCATAGCATCAAGTTAGGTTCACAGCGTGATCAAGCGAGTGGCTGTTTTTCATTACTGATGATCTACGCTCGACACGTAGAATGGCTCTCTCAAGCTCGTCGGCAATTCCAAGCACATTTGCTCTACGAGTTGAAAGATAGTTTGCAGTGCTTAGCTGCAAAGACGGTTTGTTTGTTATTGAGCGAAGCTAAAACTGAGAAGCGAATAGCGTTGCCGGTTGATTTATTGACTCGTTACAGTATCGGTGGGGCGAATTATGAAAGTGTCGCAGTATGGATTGAAAAACTCCTCATTCATTCTGCTTTTCAATCCTCAATGGTGATCGAAGATTTATTGATTGAAAAAGTCATTCAACAGCGTACCTGGACAGAGTGTGCAGCCATTCATGGCTATACCGGACGTAAACAAACAGAGCAAGTATTACGTCAGCAGCTCGCTCGGTTATTGAGTGATTTACAGTGTAAACTGAGCCTTCAATAAAACGAGGATTGAAATTTACACTGTAAACTGGAAAGCGTGTGACTGAGTCTACGAATTTAATCAATCCTCATTGGTATTGAGAGTAACTACTGACTACCTTTATAAGGGGTTGCTTATATTCGCTATCGATAAAAGGACGCAACCTCTTAATCATTAGACGCTCATTTTACTTAACGCTGCTGCTTAGCCATGGCTGTGATTGATCATTGTGAGATTACTGCACTGGTCGCCGACTTTAAGTGTTTGAGCTTGAAATCATGATCGATGATTTCGCTAGACGATAAAAGAAATTATTGTTGGGCGAGAACACCCTAGGAGTCATTATGGCTATTTCACGAAGGACGTTTCTTAAAGCAGGCGTTGGGGTTGGCGCAGTAGGTGCGGTGGGAGTTGGTTATAGGCAGATAAATAAAACCAAAACTCAAGCTAACATTGTCATTGTTGGGGGGGGAGCGGCCGGTATTGGTATTGCCAATCAATTGGGACATTATTTGGACGGCGCAACGATCACCGTGATAGAACCACGTGGTTTCCACTGGTATCAACCGGGCCAAACGTTATTACTTGCCGGTGCTTATACACAAGTCAGTGATGTGATTAGTCCCAATGAGCGTTTTATTGATGCTAGTGTGCGTTGGGTTGAAGATTCAGTAATTGAGTATCGGCCTGAGCGGAATCAAGTGGTAACTGAAAATGGTCTGTTAGTGAACTACGACTATTTGATTGTCGCGACGGGTGTTGAGCTTCGTTATGACTTAATTGACGGGTTTGATCCGCAAGAAATTGGCCAAAATGGGATAACGAGTATTTATTACAGCCCGCAGGCCGGAATCGCTAGTCATCAACAAGCTCAAGCATTTTCCCATAGCCAAGGTGGTAAAGCCGTCTTTACTCGACCGCAGGGGGCGATGAAATGCGCTGGAGCGCCAATGAAAGCGACCAACTTGGTGGAATACTTTGTTGCCCAAGCCGGTCATCGAGATAAATTTGTTTTTGACTATTTTACGGCAGAGAATTTCCTTTTCTCAGTTAAAGTATTTGACCAGCGGATACGTGAGATTTGGCAGCAACGCAGCATTGACTCACACTTTCAGCATACCTTAACCTCAGTCGATACGAGTAGAAAACAGGCCACATTCCAATTAGCGGACCAATCGACACACACCGTTGATTGGGATTTTATTCATATTGCTCCCCCTATGACGGCCATAAAAACCATCAGAGAATCGCCATTGGCAGATAACGAGCAATTTAAGGGCTACCTAGAGGTCGATCAATATACGATGCAGCATAAGCGTTACAGCAATATTTTTGGCTTGGGAGATAATGTAGGGACGCCAATCGGTAAGACGGCAGCGTCTGTCAAAACACAAATACCGGTAGTGACACAAAACTTAACGGCACTAATAAAAGATAAACCATTAATGGCGAAATGGGATGGTTACACGTCATGTCCGATGATCTTAGATGTGGGTCATGCAATGCTGTGGGAGTTTGACTTCACTCTTCAACCGATGACAGCGCTACCGTTTCAAGTCGTTGACCCTCTAAAAAGCAGTCGCTTTGCTTGGAAGGTAAAAGAATCTGTGATTAAACCGATTTATGACATGATGCTACGTGGTTACACACCGATGTAGATCATTTTCTAGGAAGAGAAAAAACTCGCTACGTCTCTTTATCGCAAGACGTAGCGAGTGAGCTTCGGCAAGAATCAACCGGTTATATTCCCTTAAACTGATTAATCTTAGCGGCTAAATGAGTCATCTGTTTTTCTACGCCGATCACCGAATGCTCACCTTGTTGAGTCAGTTGTTCGGTGCGGCTACTTTGTTCATTTAAATTTTCTATGCTTTGATTAATTTCTACTACCGCTGCACTTTGTTCTTCAGCACCTTGAGCGATTTGTTGGTTCATTGAAAAGAGCGCTTGTAGAGTGGTGTTTAATGCTTGCACGTCTTTTACTGCTTGATGATGAGTGGTCAAACTGTGTTGGCTATTTTCATGCACGACTTCAATTTGTGTGGTCACTGAATTCGACGCCGATCGAAGCTTGTTGATGATGTCTTGGATCTCGGTGGTAGACTCACTAGTGCGTTGGGAAAGCGAACGCACTTCATCAGCAACGACCGCAAATCCTCGACCATGTTCTCCTGCCCTTGCGGCTTCTATCGCCGCGTTTAACGCTAACAAGTTGGTTTGCTCGGAAATAGAGCTAATCACTTCGAGAACGCGAAGAATATTTTCAATATGGTTGTTAAGCTGTTGCAGACTCTGCTGGCTGGTTGCCATATTCGAACCGAGTTGTTCTATATGGGTAAGGCTGCTGTGCATCGCAGAGAGGGCATTTTGTAATGAGCTATTGCCTTGCGCGGAAAGCTCGCCTGCATGGCTAGCGAGTCGTGTCGCTTCTTCGGTTCGTTCGGTAATATGTTGACTGGCCTGAGAAATGGTTCCTAAAGCACTACGCTGTTCCTCTGTGGCTTGATTGGTTTCTTTAGCGTTATGTTTCAATTGTAAAAATGCCACTTGCGATTCCGCTACAGTTTGATTAACAGAACTTAATGAATCTCTGAACCGCTCAATAAAGAGGTTAATTTTCTGCGATAAATTCGCTACCTCTGCACCATCAAAAATATTCACTTTGTGGTTTAAATCAAGATGCTGGGCAATATGATCAATCTCACTGCTTAGTTGTTGAATCGGTTTAGTTAACGCCGTAACGACAAAGTGCATGATCACTAAGGCAGCGGCGATAAAAATTAATGTAAACAGGAGCGATTGAATAAATTGAGCCATGATTGGTGAGGTAATTTGAGATTTGGGTATTTCAACAACCACAAAACGGTCTAAATCTGCTAACCAATAAGATCCAATTAAATAAGCGTCTTGGTTGACGGTAAGTTCAGTAATAATGGGAGCGGTTTTACCCGCACTAATGGCTTGTTGCAGTTGCCCGCTGGTATGATTCGCTAACACAGAATCTTTGGGAGCGACTTGGATTTTTCCGTCGCTCGATGCCAGCATGGCTCGCCCATTAGAGCCTATCCTAAAGCTTTCGATCATACTGACCAAGCTACTAACGTTGAAGCCTAACCCGGCGACCACATAAGGTTGATTGGTTCGAGGATTGACTTGTGTACTGCGATAATTAATAAAAATAACGTATTGCCCACCTACTTGATCTTGGTTCATGTTCAATTCAATGGGTTTGTTTTTGCCGAGAAAGTTGGGATAGAAATCTTTAAAGGGGTAATCGGCAAGGCGAGTGGCTCGATGCTGACCATCATAAGTAAAAATATATTTTCCTTCTGCGCTATCTAAGACGGCAAAAGCATTGTCTGCTCCGAGTCGAGTCATCGCATTTTCTAATGCCTGATGAGCTACGGCGGGATTAGCAATGGATTTTTGTTCCGCGCTCCAATCCAGCAAACCTGAATGATGAGCAAGAAAATTCGATCCTGTGATCGCCGGTTGTAGCTGATTACTGATTTCAAAAGCGAGTCCGCGTAATTGACTCGGCAGAGTGTGCGACTTAAGCTCATTCAATTGATCATTTGATGTGCGGATTGCCTGTTGCCCCATGGCAATCAATGTACAAGTCACCAGTATGACGGATAGAACCCAGTTAATTCTGCGACGAATTGATAGCGTTTTCCAATACATAACATAAGCCTCATTTATTATTATTAACCAACCTATAGACCATAGTGTTTGTTTGCTAAAGTGAGTAATAAATGAACGAAAATATAGTTAACTATTCAGTAACATTCTGATATGACGACGATTTTTAATCATAAAAAGGTTAATCCAACAGCAGTGAATGATCTTATTCTCTGTATTCGCGTAAAGGTTTAGCTAACCCTATCCATCTCTGAAGCAAGGATCTGATCACGGCATGAATTTCAAAACGGTTCGATTACTATTAGGCGATCAGCTCAATGCTCAACACTCTTGGTTTAAGAAAGTAGATGATGATGTACTGTACATTATTGCTGAACTTCATCAGGAAACGGGCTATGTGACTCACCACATCCAAAAAGTCGTCGCGTTTTTTTTGGCGATGCAAGAATTTGCTAAAGCAAGGCAGGAAGAAGGTCATCAAGTCGTTTACCTGACCCTCGATGAGACACAGAATTTTAGTGATCTACCACAATTAATCGCGCACTACGTACAACAGACTGGAGCGATGAGCTTCGAGTATCAGCGCCCTGATGAGTATCGTTTATTCGCACAGCTCGCAAACTTACGTTTTGCTAATACGGTTATTGGTTGTGTCAATAGCGAGCACTTTTTGCTGCCGTTTGAAGAGATTGAACAACATTTCCCTAAAGGCAAGCATAAAATGATGGAGCATTTTTATCGGCGGATGCGACAACGTTTTACGGTTTTAATCGAAGATGGCAAACCGCTTGCTGGTCAATGGAATTTTGATGCCAGTAACCGCAATAAATTAAAAGCACAAGATATTGCTCAGTTACCAGAACCTTTGCTGTTCAAAAATAACCCATCGGACGTTCTTGCACGCCTAAATCGACATGGAATACAAACGATAGGGCACTTAAAGGGCGATTTGTTTTGGCCAATCAATCGCGCGCAGAGTTTGACATTGCTTGCTCATTTTTGCCAAGTGTGTTTACCACGCTTTGGCCAATTTCAGGATGCGATGACCCATCTGCATCCTGCGCAATGGAGTCTTTATCATAGCCGATTGTCCTTTGCTCTTAACAGTAAGCTCTTACATCCTAAAGAAGTGATTGATGCAGCGGTTGCGGCTTATCAGCGTGAGAGCCAGATCGATCTTGCCCAAGTGGAAGGCTTTGTTCGCCAAATCCTAGGCTGGCGTGAGTACATACGTGGCATCTATTGGGCCAACATGCCGCACTATGCTCAGCTCAATGCACTTCAGGCCACCTCTCGCTTACCTAGCTATTTTTGGACGGCAAAAACAAAAATGCATTGTATGCAGCGAGCGATCGGTCAATCACTCGATTTTGCTTATGCACACCACATTCAGCGTCTGATGGTGACGGGAAACTTCTGCTTATTAACTGGAATCAATCCCGATGAAGTCGATGCTTGGTATTTAGGTGTTTACGTCGATGCCATTGAGTGGGTTGAGATGCCAAATACACGGGGAATGGCTTTATTTGCCGATGGTGGCATCGTCGGGACTAAACCGTATGCGGCTAGCGGTTCTTATATTAATAAAATGAGCGATTATTGTAAGACCTGTTTCTATGATAATAAAGCCCGCAGTGGTAAGGCTTCCTGTCCATTCAATAGCCTTTATTGGCGATTTATGCATCAGCAGCGTGATCGTTTAGCAGTCAATCCCCGTATTGGAATGTTGTATCGCTCATGGGACAACATGACGGATCAGCAGCGAGCGGATATCTTACAGACGGCAGAATACTACGTGAGTCACCTGGAGGAGTTATAATGGATATTTTGGTGGTTGGCGCAAATGGTGGAATCGGTTTAGCCATCGTAAAGCAGTTATTATTGGCCTTACCTGAAGCGAATATTCATGCGACTTATCATCGCCAATGCCCCGATTTCACCTCTCAACGTGTCACTTGGTCTCAGTTGGATGTCACTCAAGAATCTGACGTTGCTTTATTCAGTCAGCGTTTTTCGACACTGGATTGGTTAATTAACGCGGTAGGTATGCTGCATGCTCAAGATCAGGGTCCAGAGAAGAATTTGCAAGCATTGAATAGTGATTTTTTTATGCAAAATATTACCATTAACACCTTGCCTACGCTGTTATTGGCCAAGTATTTTTCGCCGCTGATGAAAGCCAGTGATGCTGCTAAGTTTGTGACTATTTCTGCCAAAGTGGGCAGTATTAGTGATAACCGTCTTGGCGGATGGTACAGCTATCGGGCTTCGAAAGCCGCATTGAATATGCTGCTGAAAACTCTCTCTATTGAGTGGCAGCGCACGATTAAACGAGGTGTTGTCTTGGCGCTACATCCAGGGACCACCGATACGCCGCTGTCTAAGCCTTTTCAAGCCAACGTACCCGCCGATAAGCTATTAACGCCAGAGCAGGCTGCACAGCATCTGGTTGAGTTAATCATTCAAGCGAATTTGCAGCAAACAGGACAGTTTTTGGCTTATAACGGAGAGCGCTTGCCATGGTAATCACGTTCTGTCCATTCTACAGACGCTAGGCTGAGTCTTAACGTTTTATCCTAAAACAGATAGAGGGTTTTCGCTATCTTGACCGAGTTGGCGTATGATGCGCTCATCGCCTTTATTATTGACCTTTATGACTACATCAATTCCTATCCATACCGAACTCAATCCTGATCCATCTTCGTCAATTACCTGTTCAACTTGTCAGGCTTGTTGCTGCCGATTAGAAGTCATGCTCATTAGTGACACAGGGGTTCCTAAGCAGCACGTCGCGGTTGATCGATGGGGCGGAGAAACGATGCGTCGTTTGGATGACGGATGGTGCTCGGCGCTCGATCGTGAAACTTTTATGTGTACTATCTATGAATTGCGCCCTTGGGTTTGTCGTGCCTTTGAAATGGGCGAATATGAGTGCAGAGAAGAAAGAGATTTATTTCTTTAATGTTTAGCTTATGGATTTAACTTGTTTTTAAACCATAAGCTGAGAAGGTTATCTTAACGTTAACCTTGACCATGCTTGATTGTCACCGTGACTCTGTTAGGTCGTTAAGTGAGGCGGTTTGTAGATCAATTGATTTCTACCTCGTCGCTTGGCTTCATACAACATGTCATCTGCTCGATTCACCAAGGTGGAAATATCTTGATAGCCACAAAATAGCCCAACACTGATCGTGACTGAGAAGGTGTGTTGATTATGGCTAAAGGATAAACTCGCGACCTGCTTGATGAGTTGTTCGAGCTTCTCAATGACTATCGGAAACGCTTGTTTAGAATAGAGACAAAATTCTTCACCACCAAAACGTGCTACCAGTTCGTTATCTTCATGATTAAAAATGTCTTGCATACATTGAGCAACAGATTGTAGGACTTGATCTCCCATGGCATGACCGTATAAGTCATTCACTTTTTTAAAATGATCCAGGTCTAGCATCGCAATACTGATCAGGTTTTTCGTTGTATAAATATGGTCAAAAAAGAAGCGTCGATTCCACAATCCAGTTAACACATCTTTATTGGCCAGATAGAACATCCGATCGTTAGAATCCTTTAAATTTAATAAATTATTCACCCGACAATAGAACTCATCTTGATTAAAGGGTTTATGCAGAAAATCATTTGCTCCGGCTTTAAGAAATTGTGAGGTAATAGAGCGATCATTACTTGCCGAAACCCCAAGCAGCATAAATTTATGGCGTGGGTACAAGGCTAGAGTTTCTTGGATCATGGTGACGCCATTTTTAATCGGCATATCATGATCGACAATCACGAGCGTGATTTGTGGATGCTGTTTCAGTATTTCTAAGCCTTGTTGACCATTCTCGGCTTCTAAACAATGAATATAACAACGCTGTAATAATTGACACATATGACGCCGTACCATCACCGAATCATCAACCACTAAAGCGGTATGGGTTAAGTTGTTAATCAAGCGATCAATGAGTGGCGCTAAATACGCGACAGATGCAACGCTGTCTTTAAGGATGTAATCGAGTATCCCTTTGTTGACGAGTCGTTGACGAATGTCTTCATTTACATGAGCAGTGAGAACAATGCTAGGGATGTTTTTTTCGATCAGCAGATCGACGATTTCTCCATCTTGCGCATCGGGTAAACAGTAATCTAATACCGCACAGAGTATATTGGTCGACTCTGGAGCGTCGAGTAAACGACGTGCCGATTGGTAGTCATCAGCAATCATCAACTCTACTTCTAGTTTTGAAAGAAGGGCAGTTAAGTAATTTCGATAAGCTCGACTGTCTTCAACGATGAGTACGGAATGTTGCACAATAATACTCCCAATGGTTCTAATCGGACGCTGTTCCCATGTCTATCGGGTATTACCTGAGCCATTAATCGAAATGAGCCAACTTTGTCTATAAGAGTCGACACGTTATTCGCTTTTTATTGTTCCCTTTCTCAACTCGACGGTTGCAACGTTTAATTATCAAGATAGGCATTTTTAATGAAGCGATATCAGTTTTGGTCAAAGACTCTGAATCCAATCACCTCGCTTATCAAGGTGATTGGAGATTCACTCACTGGTTGCTTATCTGCAACGCTTAACCGTTTGGTTATCGCTGACGGTTTGTGACTCAGTGATGATCAGAGTCAGTAATTTACACTGTAAACACCTTAAACTTTAAAGCGCCCGACCAAGTTATACAGCTCATGCGCACGGCCATTAAGATCTTGGCTACTGGCTTTGTTTTCATTAGCCAGATCGGCAGACTGACTACTTTGGTCAGAAATGACCACAATCCGTTCGGAGATTTCTTGGCCAACAATACTTTGTTCTTCAGTCGCGGTGGCAATTAATGAGTTCATATCCATGATCACACCGATCGATTGCTGAATGCTTTCCAGCGCTTTTGCTGCTTCGCTGGCTTCTTTGACCGTCGATGTGCTGCGGTGTTGACTGGAGTCCATCGCTTTCACGGCGTTGTCTGAAGCAGACTTTAACTGCTGAATCATGTTATGGATGTCTTCCGTACTGTCTTGGGTACGGCTGGCCAATTTACGAACTTCATCCGCCACAACGGCAAAACCTCTGCCTTGATCGCCAGCTCGTGCGGCTTCAATTGCAGCGTTCAAGGCCAGTAAATTGGTTTGTTCAGCAATATCTTGAATAACCACTAAAGAGCTGGAAATATTTTTGACATCGCCTTCGAGTTTAGAAATTACGGTACTGGCCTCGGCAACCTCTTTGGCTAAGGCTTGTACTGATCGAGCCGCAGATTCGACAATCTTATGCGCTTCTTGAGCATTATCTTCCGCTTGTCTGGCCGAATTGGCTGCTTGATTGGCATTATTCGAGATCTCTTGAGCGGTCGTTGTCATTTCAGTCATCGCGGTGGCGACCTGCTCGGTCTCTTCGCGCTGTCCAGTGGCAATGATGTCCACTTGAGCAGCGCGTTGCGTCATGGTATCGGTTTCTGCAACCACTTGTTGTCCGAGTTGATGGACGCGTTGGATGATCCCTTGCAGGCTGGCCACAAACGCATTGAAGTTACTGCTTAAACGGGCAAATTCTGGAATAGTGAAGCTTTCCATCCGAGCGGTGAGATCGGCATCGCCACTGGCAAAAGAGCGAATCGATTCATCCAGCATATCCAGTGGGCGCATAATGCTACGATTTAAGAACAGTGCCATGACTCCGACAATAATGACAATAACAGTGGCAATCGTCGTTAATGTCCAAAGGCTTTGAGTCAGTTGTTGCTGAGCCCGCTTTTCCATGGCCGCAATTTCTGCATCGACATCATCAGTATAAAACCCAGTGCCTATGGTTAAATCCCATTGAGGAATATAAATCGAGTAGCTGAGTTTAGGTAAAGGTACGGATTCCCCAGGCTTTGGAAAATAGTAGATGGAAAATTCATCTTTTCTCGCGTTATTAATGATATCTCGAATTAAAAAGTTACCTTGGGCATCGGTCATATTGATGAAGTTATCGCCTAATCCAGCTTTGCTCTGACCAAGGAGAAGGCGAGTTCCCTTGCTGTCATAACCAAAAATATAACCATCAAGTCCAAAGCGAATCTCTCGTAAGATGGTCAGAGCTTCCTCTAAAGGCGCTTGACGACGCAGTAATGGCTCGATTGCGGTACGCGAAATCTCCAAATAGGATTTCAGCTCGGTTTTTTTCATCTCCATCATCGCAAGGCGAGTGTTATTCATCTGCCCTTGAGTCAAACTGCGCGTTTCTGCGAAGGTTGAATAGATCATACTTAAGGCAATCAGTAATAAAGGTACAATCGACAAGATATAGAGGCGCTGGCGTATGGTTAGATTCATGGTGTTTTCCATCTTTCATGATAATTAAATTCAAACCAACTGAGACCATTTTGCCTGCTTGATCATTTCGTGGCGTGAGAATGATTGGTTATCTTATCGATATCATTGTCAGCGATGCAGGCTATTACCATAATACTAGTGCAGATATTTAACGATGAATGAAAGATTACTATGTGGTGTCTCACATTTTTATGGTTATCAAAGAGCGGCGACTCGATATCACTTGCTCAAGAAGCCGGACTTTGTGGTCATCTGATGTTCACAGCGCTATACGGTGAGAGCAATCCAAGAGCAAGAATCGATGTTTTTGTGTTTCAACACTCTGCCTCTCCTATGCTATAATCCGTGCCCATTTATCGGTAAGAGCCTTAAGCCCCATGAGTTTAAAAAACGATCTGCAAAAATTACACAGCCGCCTTGATACTTGTTCTCATAAGTTAGAATCGGCCAAGACTCGCGGTGACAGCGCTATGGTGAGTAAGTTTACGGATGAAGTTGATCAGTTGACCAAACAAATTAATAGTTTGAAGAACAAAGCAGAATATGAGCTAAACAAAGAGCGCAAAATGCTGGCGGATATGCCGTTTTATCGTGAGTTGACTAAAGAAGAGCAGGCCGATTTAGGGAAGCTGAAAAAATCCGTTAAAGGGCTGGTTATTGTTCATCCTACCACCAAAATTGGTAAAGCCTTACGGGTCGAAGTGATGACTGGTTTTGCGCCTAAACCATTTTAATCGACGGTCGGCCTACTTGTTATAATCCAATCAGTAGGCCGAGGTTCGAGATATTTTAATATCCCATTAACTGTAATAAGTTTTCTGCGGTATGCATCGCTTCCTTACGGTTGGCGATATTCAGCTTTTGATACAGGTTACGAATATGCGTTTTGATGGTCGTTCCTGCCACATCAAGCTCTTGAGCAATCTGCTCATTACTAAAGCCTGAATAAATTAACCCAAGCACTTGCCACTCACGTTGAGTGAGCGGACTGGTTCTAACCAGCTCAGGGATATTGGGATGGTTAATCAGCTTTTCGACAAATTCTTCATCAAAATGAATGGAGCGACTGCGCTGAGAGGTTGATATCTCCTTAATCAATAGCTGGGCGCGATGGCGCTCTAGATCGCCTAATTCTCCGCGGTGAACCATTTTTTCCAGTAAATGGCCAATTTTTTGTCCATCGATCAGGAAATTACCCACCATGCCCGTTTGATTGGTGAGGCGTAGAGCCTCTTTGAGCTTATCACGAGCGAGTTCATCATCATTGCCGAGCGCGGCGAGCGTGGCTTCAACAATTAAGTTGCGATTTAAGTCGGTCAGTAGTTGGTACTCACTCGCTTGCTGTTGTAAAAATGCTAAGGTTTGTTTCGCTTCCGGATACTGTTCGAGGCAAATTTGTGCGCGAGCAATATTGCGCCATTGCAGTTGGAAAAAATGGTTATAAGCTTTTTCTGGTCGATGGGTAGTGGTCAACCAATGTTCTATCGCGGTTTTATCCCCACGAGCTTGCCAATACAATAATAACGATAATGAGGCGTTCGCCGTCCAGTCGACATGATACTGTGATTGTTTGATCAGGTGATGGACTTGCTCGATATAACGCCCGGCTTTATCCAGTTCTCCACGGCCAACCGCGATACGTGCCAACATTGAATAACTGTGTAAATGTTGACTCGGTGAATGTTGACCAAGCACTTCTAACCCCTTGTGGGCACACTCTTCTGCTTCATCTAAACGATTCCAACACCAGAGAATTTGGGCGCGAATACGCAGTAAAAACTCATGTAAGGGAACTTGGTGTAAATGCTGCTCCTCCACCAGCTTGAAGGCGTTATCTTGCACTTCGAAAGCCGCTTGCACGTAGCCCTGAGCAATTAAGATTTCGCTCTGTTGCAATAAGGCCCAGAGCGCTTGATGGTAGACTTGATATTGCCGTGCCAGTTTTTCGGTTTGTTGCATCATTGATAGCGCACGACTGAGGTGACCAAGAACGTGGTTCACTTCTCCAACAACCGATGTGGCAACAATGCGGCTTCGATACACGGTGCTGTCTAATTGGCTTAATGCCAGTTCAGCGAGGGTTAAGGCTTTTTCGGGCTCATTTTTGTTGATCGCGACTTGAGCCAATAGCGCATTAAACTCACCTTGCTGTTTACTACTGAGTTCGACGTTCAGCGCTTGCATCTCTTTTTCTGCCTGTTCAAGCATCGCGCCCACGGTATCGTAGCGATGTTGGCTTTGTGCCAACCAAGCTTGCAGTAAACAGAGTTTGGGTTCTTTATAAAGCTGTTGTGGCGCGAGGAGATTAATTGCCGACTCAAGGACATTAAGCTCACCTTGGTTGAACATTTTCCAACCATGTTGAGTCAAAATACTCGCTAAAAGATCGGTATCCTGCGCTAAGTTAGCATGACGTAAGGCTTGATGTGGGGTAGAGGCTTCAAGCCAGGCGCGCGCGGCGGAGCGATGTAATTCTTGCTCTTGCTGAGGGATCCGTGCCATGCGTTGATGGGCAAGAAATTCAGCAAATAAATTATGAAAGCGATACCAGTTGTGATCACCTTCTAATGGATAGATAAACAGACCATACCGATTGAGCGATTCAATCATACTTAGGGCATCGTCTCGTTGTGTTAAGGCGCTGACTAAGCTGTCGTTAAAGTGATCCAATACCGAGCACTGCATCAGAAAGTGGCGCGTTTCTTTATCCAGTAAATCAAACACTTCTTCAACTAAGTAATCCCATAAATGGGCATGGTTAAAATGAGCGACCGATTCAACCGACTGGGCTAAGGTGCGCTTTTGATGTTGTGCTTGTAAGGCGATAAGTTGTAATGCTGAAGGCCAACCTTCAACATAATTACGCAGGTTGAGGGCGGTGACGTCATCAATACCTTCCACGACACGCTGGTTGAAAAAACGCGTGGTCTCTTCGGTATCAAACGCCAGCAACTCATTACCTATCTCTATCATTAAATCACGTACACGCAGATTCGCTGTGCCCAGCGGCGGTGTCATTCGGCTGGTGACGACTAGGGTGAGATTATCTGGCATATGTTTCAGGAAAAAGCGCATCGCTTCGTGAATCTCATCATCACTGATCAGATGATAATCATCCAGCACGACAAAGCATTCTTGATCAAACTGAGAAATCTCAGCAAAAACTTCGCTAAACAGTGAGTGGGGCGATGAAAATTGGCGTCGTTCTGCCAATTTTTGCGCATTAGGGCAGCTTTGTTGAGTCGCTTTATTCATCGCTTGCAGTAAGTAATTCATGAAGCGAAAAGGATCATTATCACTTTCATCAATACTGTACCAGCCGACATTCGGTTTATCGGCAAGCCATTGAGCGGCCATGGTGGTTTTGCCATAACCCGCTGGAGAGCGGAAAAGGACCAACTTATAACAAGGGGCCTTTTGCAGGAGTTCTAAAACGCGCGGACGGACAATCGCGTTGTGTAGCCGTCCTGGGCGAGTTAATTTCGATGGAATCCACATGATATTTGTCCCGTCATCGTTAATGACAGGGATGTTACTGGAACTTGCCGCAGACTGTTATTGATCCCAGACGACTTTCTTGCCAAATTCACAGTTCTTCACTAACTACGCCCCAGTTGTGTGATGTTTGTCACTTATTGGTGAGGTGAATAACCCTGATATTTATCTCTTGCACACGAGATACGCTGCAAATTAAGCAACAGAAAATAATGTCATGTGATCATTGTTGCATTTTGAGTAAATGTTTATCTAGCTGTCCGGGTTTTGTAAAAAGAGACCACTATGCTCACTAAACGCGTTGCTGTGATCGTTATCACTCATCGTTTGTTTCTCTGTTTGATCGATGAGAGACAGATCACCTCTACGAGGCTATCGCTGCATCTACGCCCTTGCTTCTCATCCTAATTTGCCATTTCAGTGGGAGGATGTTTTGCGGGAAGAGGCGATGCACGATAGACCACAGATGGATTAAAACCGAAAAGTGAGATTTCTCAATGAAACCTACGCAACAGAAAACTTTTGATAAAGCATTATTTCAAGCAAACGTGAAACGCCACCTTACCGCGACCTATGCGACGACGATTGAACATGCTTCTAGTCGAGTATGGTACTTAGCAATGGGGCAAGCGTTAGCGGAACTAACCACCTTTGATTTATTAGAAACAGAACAAGATCCACGCATCGTTAATGCGAAAAGTGTTAACTACTTGTCACTTGAGTTCTTAATTGGACGGTTAACGGGTAACAACCTGATCAGCATGGGCTTGTATGAGCAGGTTGGCCAAGCAATGAGTGAACTTGGACAGAACCTGACTGATTTACTAGAGGAAGAACGCGATCCGTCATTAGGTAATGGCGGTTTAGGTCGTTTAGCGGCTTGTTTTATGGATTCATGCGCTGCGCAAGAGTATCCAACCGTCGGCTATGGTTTGCATTATGAGTACGGTTTGTTTAAACAATCGTTTGAGGATGGACATCAAAAAGAAGCGCCGGATGCTTGGTGTGGAATTGAAGGCTATCCATGGGAAGTCGCTCGTCCTGACATTAAACAAGAAATTGGCTTTTATGGTCATGTCGAAGTCTACCACGATCAAGGTAAAGAGAAGCGCCGCTGGGTGCCGGGCATGTTGGTACAAGCGATGCCGTGGGATCTGCCTATTGTGGGCTACCAGAGTGAAACCGTTTACCCGTTGCGTCTTTGGGAATGTCGTGCCATTGCACCGTTCTCATTAGAGAGCTTTAATAATGGTAACTATTTTGAAGCGCAGCACGCGCTGATTGATGCGGGTAATATCACCAAAGTACTTTATCCTAATGACAACCACGAAAAAGGCAAAACGCTACGTTTGATGCAGCAATATTTCCACAGTGCGGCTTCAGTGCGTGATATTTTGCGTCGTCATCAAGCGGCTGGTTTCTCGCTACAAGACTTACCAAAATATGAAACCATTCAGTTAAATGATACCCATCCAACCATCGCCATTCCTGAATTAATGCGTATTTTCATTGATGAGCATGATTTGACTTGGGAAGCGGCATGGGAAATCAGTTCAAAAACCTTTGCTTACACCAACCATACGTTATTACCCGAAGCCTTAGAAACGTGGAGTGAATCGTTAATCCAACGCTTGTTACCTCGTCATATGGAGATCATTTACGAGATCAACCATCGCTTCTTACAAGACGTTCGTGCTAAATGGCCTGGTGATGTAACCAAACAGCAAAAATTATCGATCATTCAAGAAGGTTTCCACCGCATGGTGCGTATGGCTAACTTGTGTGTTGTCGGGTCGTATGCCGTCAATGGTGTTGCTGCCTTACACTCTGCGTTAGTGCAACGGGATCTGTTTCCCGAATTCGTTGAGCTTTACCCTGGTAAGATCCAAAACGTGACAAATGGGGTGACCCCTCGCCGCTGGTTAAAATTCTGTAACCCAGGATTAACCGCATTGATCACCGAGAAGATCGGTGACCAATGGCCTGCGGATTTAGATCAGCTTAAAGAGATTGCCAAGTATGCTGATGATAAAGCGTTCCAAAAGCAGTTTATGGCCGTTAAGAAAGCCAATAAACAACGTTTGGCTGACTGGGTAAGCGACAATATGGGTATTGAGCTTGATACCAACGCTATCTTTGATGTCCAGATCAAACGTTTACACGAATACAAACGTCAGCATCTGAATATGTTGCACATTCTTTCGCTCTATCATCGCTTATTGAACGATCCAAAATTTGATATGCAGCCACGCGTGGTGTTCTTTGCTGCGAAAGCGGCGCCGGGCTATCACCTTGCTAAAGAAATTATTTACGCGCTGAACAAGATTGCGGAGAAAGTGAATAACGATCCTCGTGTGAATCACAAACTTAAAGTGGTGTTTATTCCCGATTATCGCGTCAGCATGGCGGAAATCATTATTCCGGCAGCCGATGTGTCTGAGCAAATCTCTACCGCAGGTAAAGAGGCATCAGGTACCGGTAATATGAAAATGGCACTGAATGGTGCGTTAACCATCGGTACGATGGATGGCGCAAACGTAGAAATTCGTGAAGAAGTTGGTGATGAGAATATCTACATCTTTGGTTTGGATGTCGATGGCGTTGAATCTTTGAAAGCACGCGGCTACAACCCTTACGATTATTATCAAGCCGATCCACTGTTGAAAGCGTCAATGGATTTACTGCTGGGCGATGAGTTTACACCAGGTGCTCCGGGACAGCTGCGCGCGACTTATGACAGTTTACTGGATGGCGGAGACCCTTACCTCGTACTCGCCGATTTCGCTTCTTACATTCAAGCTCATGAAGCGATGGACAAGCAATATCGTGATCAAGCTGGCTGGGCGAAAAAAGCCATTTTGAATACCGCGCTGGTGGGTAAGTTCAGCTCAGACCGTAGTATTCGAGATTACGTGAATAATATTTGGAAATTAAAAGCGGTTAAACGCTAATTAACCGACTATCCGGCCAAGGAAACCCTTGGCTGGATAACTCTTTTCTTATACACCCTACATGATTTTTGAGGGGTAAGCAGTCCCTTCGGAGAAAGCGATGAAAGAACATAATGCATTAAAACAAGTCGCAGAGATGGCAAGAATTGCCGATAGCTATGTCAGCGCTTGGGGAGACGAGGCCACCGTTTCAGACGACACTATTCGTCGTCTTTTGGCGTCTTTGGGTTACGATACAACCAATGATCAAACGTTATTAGCGTCAGCTCAGAAAAAACATAAAAAAGATGTCTTGGATCCTGTGTTGGTGCTCTCAGAAGGGGATGCGGTTGAAGTTCCACTCTACCTAGGTGTCAGCGCTCGGGAAAGTGAATTTAATTGGCGGATAGAAACCGAGCAGGGAGAAGTACTTGAAGGCTATCTTCAATCACAAATTGTTCGTGATGAGCGTGCAGAGGGTGGCCCTTTAGTGTTTGCGTTGCCAAGCGGTTTGGCGTGGGGATATCATACTTTATTGGTTACTCGTAAGCGGCGCAAAGCACCGTATACGATGACGCTGATCATCACGCCGCGAGCGTGTTTTAAGCAACCGGCTTTGGTTCAAGGTAAAAAACTGTGGGGACCAAGCATTCAGCTCTACACCTTACGTACCCAACACAACTGGGGGATGGGTGATTTTGGCGATCTCAAGCAGCTAGTGGCAGATATCGCTTCGCGTGGCGGTGATTTTGTGGGTTTAAACCCGATTCATTCTCTATTTCCTGCTAACCCTGAAGGGGCCAGCCCTTATAGCCCTTCTTCACGTCGCTGGCTAAATATCCTGTATATCGATGTTAGCTCGGTACCTGAGTTTGCACTCAGTGCTGAAGCTCAGCAACAAGTCGGTAGTCAGGATTTTCAGCAACGTTTGCAAAAAGTTCGTGAAACTCACTGGGTCAATTATACCGAAGTGGCCGAGCTTAAAATGAGTGTCTTGCCGTTACTGTTTAATGAGTTTAAGCGCCGCCATTTGGATAATAATACCGATCGCGCGCGTGCCTTCTTAGCTTTTGTTGAACAAGGTGGCGAAAGTCTGGTTCACCAAGCCGCATTCGATGCATTGCACACGGATTTGCATGCACAAGATAACCAAGTGTGGGGGTGGCCAGTTTTCCCTGAAAAATACCGTCACTTTGATAATGCGGCGGTGCAAAAGTACATTGAAGAACATCGTGAGCGTGTTCATCTTTATATGTATTTGCAATGGGTCGCCGATACACAAATTAATGAAGTACAAGCGTTAGCTGATGAAAAAGGTATGGCGGTTGGTTTATATCGCGATCTCGCCGTGGGAGTCGCTGACTCTGGCGCTGAAACATGGGCGGATAACGGCAGCTTAGTCTTGGATGCCAGTATTGGCGCGCCACCGGATGTGCTGGGTCCTTTGGGGCAAAATTGGGGCTTGCCGCCACTTAATCCACAAACCTTACACGCCACGGCTTACGATGCTTACATCAAGCTGCTCCGTGCCAACATGAAACATTGTGGTGCGTTACGGATTGACCATGTACTGGGCTTGCTGCGTTTATGGTGGATCCCGAAAGGTGAAAATGCCACTCAAGGGGCTTACATTTATTATCCAGTGAAAGATATGCTGGCTATTTTGGCGCTCGAATCGCATCGTCACCAGTGTAGCGTGATCGGTGAAGATTTAGGTACCGTTCCTGATGAAATTGTCGCATTGCTGCGCGATGCAGGGGTGCACTCTTACAAAGTCTTTTTCTTTGAAACTTCAAAAGAAGACGGTGGGTTTATTTCTCCGACTCATTATGCCGAACAATCGATGGCGGCCTTATGTACTCATGATATGCCAACGTTACGTGGTTTTTGGCACTGTGATGATTTGAAAATGGGCCGCGAGATTGGTTTGTATCCTGATGAAGCACAACTACAAGAGCTGTTTACGGATCGTTTGAAGTGTAAGCAAGGCATACTGAATTCGGTTGATTGGCACGGTTACTTACCAGCAAGCATTGGACGTGATGCTCAGTTAGTTCCTATGGACTCTTACTTAAGTGAAGCATTGCAACTGCACGTTGCGGCGGGTTCTTCCGCGTTACTCAGCGTTCAGTTAGAAGATTGGCTGGAAATGGATAAGCCCGTCAATATTCCAGGTACCGTAAATGAGTATCCTAACTGGCGTCGTAAGCTATCGATGAACTTGGATGAGATCTTTGCCCGCGATGATGTTAATCGTATTGCGACTAAATTGACCCAGATTCGCGCGAAAGCGAGCCAATAATAAACCGGAGTAGCCGCCTTTGGGCGGCGATAATACTGGCGTTGTTCACTCATCACTGTGCCGTTTCTGTCGATAATACGGCATCTTTTTGAGTTAAGGTTAAGAAATAAACGCTAGGTCACTCCATGTTTTTACTGGGTTAGTTAAGATGTATCAGGCTAAATGATCGAATAAATTCCGAGTGTCTACTACAGCACAAATCGGATCTGTCAAACTCAAGGTCATGGATGCCATGCTAGCAAGCCCGCTCTTCGCGGGCGTTTTTCCTTTTGAGAGTCTTGGTTAGGAGTAAGTATATTGAACCCCGTAAAAAAGAAACCGCTGAAAAAAATCGTTAAGTTACAGCAGACCTATCAACAATTATTGCATGCTGCGTGTGCCGATCCCTTTGCCTTTTTGGGTCCTTATCTTCCACAAGAGCAAGGAGCACTACGGGTATGGCTGCCTAATGCAGATAAGGTTGAGCTGCTCTTAGATGGTCAACCAAGAATTGCCTTAGAGCGTGATGAGTTCGATGGGTTTATTCTAAAATCCGATCATGATCTGCGGTTTACCCATTACCAGCTGGCGGTTGATTGGGCTGGCACAGAGCAAATCATTGATGACCCTTACCAATATCATGCTTTATATGCTGAATTTGAACAGCTGCATACGCCCAAGCAGATGTACCATCATATGGGAGCGCAATTTGTTACCTTAGAGCGTGATGGACAGCAGATCAGCGGAACTCGTTTTTTAGTCTATGCGCCTCATGCTTCAGCTTGCAGTTTAATCGGTGCCTTTAACCACTGGGATGGACGTCGCCATCCGATGCAACGCCTTGATTATGGTATCTGGGGATTATTTATTCCTAATTTACCTGAAGGAACACAATATAAATTCGAACTGAAAGGTCCTCATGGGGAAGGCTTACCTCATAAGGCCGATCCATGGGGTTTCTATGCTGAGCAGTATCCTTCTTTAGCTTCCGTGACTTACGATCATCGCCGCTATCAATGGCAAGATACCCGCTGGCAACAGCGCCCCATTTCCGAAAAGCGCAAACAAGCACTGTCTTTTTACGAGTTGCATCCGGGGTCTTGGAAGCGCGGTGAAGATGGGCGCTTTTTAACTTATCGTGAATTGGCTGATCAGCTAGTACCTTATCTGGTGGATATGGGCTATACCCACGTAGAGTTAATGCCAGTTTCTGAGCATCCCTTTTATGGGTCTTGGGGATATCAGCCGATAGGGTTATTCGCTCCAACCAGTCGTTATGGCACGCCGGATGATTTTAAATATTTTGTCGATCAGTGTCATCAGGCGCAAATTGGAGTGGTGCTAGACTGGGTTCCTGCCCATTTTCCATCCGATTCCCATGGGTTAGCGAATTTTGATGGTACGCCGCTGTATCACGATCCTGATCCTCGCCGTGGCTGGCATCAAGATTGGAATTCCTATATTTATGATTTAGGCCGTGAACATGTGCGCCGCTTCTTAGTGTCTAACGCGCTCTATTGGTTTGAGATGTTCCATATTGATGGCATACGAGTCGATGCTGTTGCTTCTATGCTTTATCTCGATTACTCGCGTAGCCATGATCAATGGATCCCGAACGTTGATGGGGGACGTGAAAATTACGACGCGATTGCGATGTTGAAATGGATGAATGAAGAAGTGTATAAGCATTTCCCTAATGCCATGACCATTGCTGAAGAGTCAACGGCTTTCCCTGGCGTTTCTGCCCCAACCTTTGTTGGGGGGTTAGGCTTTGGCTTTAAGTGGAATATGGGGTGGATGCACGATAGCCTTTCTTATATCAAAGAAGATCCGGTGCATCGTAAATATCATCACAACACTTTAACCTTCCCATTAATTTATGCCTTTAGTGAAAACTATGTCTTATCGCTGTCACACGATGAAGTGGTGTACGGTAAACAGTCGTTGATTTACAAAATGCCCGGTGATGAATGGCAGCAAACTGCGAATATGCGTGCCTATTTGGGTTACATGTATGGTCAACCAGGTAAGAAACTTAACTTTATGGGCGCTGAATTCGCACAAACGGGGGAGTGGAACCACGATGATCAACTGCAATGGTTTTTGTTGGAGTTTGAGCGTCATAAAGGGGTACAAAACTTAGTCCGCGATTTGAACCACTTGTATCGTACACACAGCGCGCTGCACGAACTGGATTGTGATCCTCAAGGGTTTGAATGGCGTCTACAAGATGCGGCTGATGCGAGCATTATCGCTCATGAGCGGATCAATAGTGCAGGTGAGCGCGTGTTGGTTATCACCAATTTTACGCCAGTACCGCACGAAGCGTTTCGTTTAGGTGTCCCTGTCTCGGCCACTTATCAATTGCTCTTGAATACGGATGAAAAGCGATATGGCGGGAGTGGTTTTGACGTTTTATCGGTCGTCAACAGCGATCGTGTGCCGAGCGAAGGGTTAGCACAATCACTGCGGTTACGTATTCCACCGTTAGCGACGTTATTTTACAAACTGAATTAGCAAAAAAAAAGCCAGTCGCAATTGGGCGGCTGGCTATCTATTTGTGAACAAAATATTCACTAACAACGTCAGTTGGCTAGGTGACCCTCGGCTTAAAAGGGTCACTTATTACAATACAATTACCGTGCCAATATTTTTTGGTGACAAAACCAGCAAAATGGACTAATTTTCGCAGTTTTATAGCGTCGTGTTTCATAATTGCATTTGCAAATTGCAATTGATAGGCAGTTCGCAAAAAATCCGCCTCATTCAACATCCTTACATTACGTTCATCAAATAAGCGCCAAGCTTGAGAGTAAGAAAATCCCTAAGGTACAACTGATAAAAGAAAACACCGTCGTTAAGGCGATAATGTTTGCAGCGAGTGGTGCATTTCCTCCCATCGCTCTCGCCATGACATAGCTTGCGGCAGCGGTTGGTGCTCCAGTCATTAATAGAATAATCCCGACATCCATACCCCGAAAGCCAAACCATAATGCAGCGCTGGTGATCAACAGCGGTGACCAAAGCAGTTTGTAGCGAGTCGCAAACCAAGTCGATCGGGAATCATTTTTTAGTGATTGGATATTCAGTGAGCCACCGGTGCAGAGCAAAGCAAGAGGCAGAGTCATGTTGGCAAAATAGTGTCCTGCTTCGCTGATCATAGTAGGGATCGGTAGTGCTATCGCATAACACAATACCCCAAGTAGGATAGCGATAATCAACGGGTTCTTCGTCAATGTTTTGAGTATCGTTGTGAGTGCCTTCGTTCCTTGTGTTTCGCCTTTTGGCGTTAAAGCGATCACCGCTTGAATATTATATAGCACCGTTGTTGTTGCGACATAAATCGCGGCTAATGCGACCCCACTATTACCATATAAATTAGCAACATATGCCAAGCCTATGATAGCGGTATTGGCTCGAAATCCGCCTTGAATGATCACGCCTTGATCTTGAGGATGATGAAATTGTCGCTGAGTCATCCAGCAGGTAAACAAGAAAAAAATAAAATTGGCAATGAGCCCAAAAACAATCAAGGACAGACTGGAAGAGAAGTCATGCTCGGCTCCGACAATACTGAGAAAAAGCATCGCCGGGAGTGTGACTTGAAAAACCAGTTTTGAGGCAACATCAATAAAATTATCGTTAATCAACTGCACACGCTTGAGTAATACCCCCAACAGTAACATTAAACAAATCGGGCCGGTAATGGAGGCTGAAAATTGCAGTTGGGTGATGAGCGCTTGCATGATGGACCTTCCAATGGAGAGAGTTTTCATTCTTTCATAGATAAGCAAGAGCGAGAATAGCCAATCCATAAAATCTCTCTTTTGCTAAGGGGGAACCTTTGTTTAAGTCACGCTTTGTTGTGCAAACTTTGTTAATGATTTTCGTGCTGAGAAGCGCATTCATTTCAAGCTGTTAAATTGTTGCCCATAGTTTTGATAAGGTTAACAATTTCGCAATAATAATTATCCTCTCGTTTGAATCTATGGGATCATGTTGGCTGCCGTTTGGCCCGATAAGGAAAAATAATAATGAATCGAAACGAGAATGTCCCATTGCCCAACAATACCCGAGAATGGTTATTCAACCGCAACAGCTTGATTGTGTTAGCGGATATTGCCCTGTTTTTTATCCTACTGAATAACTTACCTTTTGCCCCTAATGTCGTCCTTGGATTGAGCATTTTAGCGTTTATCGCTGTGCTATGGTTAACCGAAGCGTTGCATGTCACGGTAACTGCGATTTTAGTGCCGATATTAGCGGTGATATTTGGAGTATTTGAAACTCAGGCTGCGCTGAATAGTTTTGCTAACTCGATCATCTTCCTCTTTTTAGGCGGATTTGCGTTAGCGGCCGCGATGCATCGTCAAGGGCTGGATAAAGTCATTGCTGATAAAGTGTTAATACTGGCACGTGGGCGCTTTAGTGTCGCGGTGTTCATGCTGTTTGGTGTCACGGCTGGTCTGTCAATGTGGATCAGTAATACGGCCACGGCGGCGATGATGCTACCTTTAGTGCTTGGTATTTTAAGTAAAGTTGACCAAGACAAAGGCCATAATACTTATGTATTTGTGCTGTTAGGTATTGCTTATAGTGCCAGTATCGGTGGTATTGCAACGATTGTTGGTAGTCCTCCGAATGCGATTGCCGCCGCTCAAGTGGGGTTATCCTTCTCTGAGTGGATGCAGTTTGGTTTGCCGACGACTATCGTCATGTTACCTATTGCTATGTTGCTACTTTATTGGATGCTTAAACCCGATCTAAAAGGGCAGTTCGAGCTCAATCACGAGACAGTGAGTTGGGATAAAGGGAAAGTGGTGACTTTGGCCATTTTTGCCTTGACCGTCTCATTGTGGATATTCAGTAAACCGGTTAATGAACTTCTCGGTGGTTTTAAAAGCTTTGATACGATCGTCGCCTTAGGCGCGATTGTTCTGGTCTGTTTTGCACGAGTAGTTCACTGGAAAGATATTGAAAAAACCGCCGACTGGGGTGTATTACTGCTGTTTGGTGGTGGTATCTGTCTTAGTAATATTCTTAGACAGACCGGAACCAGCGTGTTTCTGGCCAATGAACTGAGCTCGATGATTTCAGAGTTAAATATTATACTGATTGTTATCGTGATTGCGGCTTTTGTGGTGTTTTTAACGGAGTTTGCCAGTAATACGGCCAGTGCCGCGTTATTAATTCCGGTGTTTGCTGGTGTTGCTGAAGCTTTAGGTGTTTCACCCGTGATACTGTCGGTGTTGATTGCGATAGCGGCATCGTGTGCCTTCATGCTCCCTGTGGCAACTCCACCGAATGCGATTGTGTTTGCGACCGGGCACATTAAACAGAGTGAAATGATGCGAGTTGGGATGGCATTGAACATCGCTTGTATTGTGATTTTATCAGCGATTGCGATGTTATTCTGGAATTAATCAGCACCGCTCCTCATCTCTGCTGTTGAAAACAATAAAACCCCAAGTTTATCTCTGAATACTTGGGGTTTTATTGTGGGCGAATATCGTGATGGTTACTGATTAATAAAGCGTTTGAACTTTTCTTGAGTGGCAGCATCAGCCTTGTTGTACCAGAAATACAGCATCTCTTCGGCGGTATTATCGATCGCCTGTGGGGCTTTTATGTTGTTGGAGACTGAAGTGGTGGTGACGATGGCTGCGGGGCCTCCTGTTCGATTGTATTCCAACAATTCTTGTTGATAGTTACGCCCTATTTGCATCCCGGGTTTGATCAGTCGATCTTGCTGGAGAGCAACAGACTGCCCGTTAGAATCTTGCAGTGACCAAGTCAGATGACGGATATTGTTTTCCGCGTCAACGGCGTTACGGTAGGTTGGTAGACCAAAGGTTAGATTGGTCTCTTGCGCAGAAAAAGTCGCAACAATCACTTCACTTTCTACTTGAATACGATCATTACCTTGTGTGAAATAAGGCTGGTAGCGGAAGACGATCTGTTGCTGTCCATCTTCTAAGGTTAATGTTTTCTTTGCAGAAAAAAAACCGCCAGAAACTGCAGGCTTATCTCCATTAACTACCAACATATTAATACTATCAGGAATATCAATGGTGACTTTAGCTAGGGTTGCGGCACTAAAAACAATCGCAAAAAGACACGATAATGGCTTGATGGCATTCATCTATTTTATCCTATTGATTACTTGAAGAAGGGAAGACTGTCAGGGTGCCGCTTGTCCGTGATAAAAGCAAGTTTTCACATCGGCAATCAATGAGCGTTCATCAAAATATCATCTTTCGATTCGCTTCAATATACGCTCACCGATCCTTAATATAAAACGATGCGAGCATAGTCCAAAATGGCTGTTTTTCTACTCTATACGATAGAAAATCCGTTTTTTTGGCTGAAGATTGCCTTTAGCATGTAACACGTTGAATGTGTTCCATTCATTGCTCGTTGTGCCTCGTAAACTCTGGAACTCCATTTTTCAAACGCTCACAAGTATCAAATACTGTCTCAGATGTTTAATCAACCATAAGAGAGACAGATATGAAGCGTACTATTCTGTGTTCGGCGGGGATGGCTTTTGCCTTATCGCTAAGTAGCACGGTAATTGCAGCGCCAAGCGCGCCAAGTATTGATGTATATGGGTCAAATAACCTGCAGTTTTCTAAAATACAGTTAGCAATGGAAACGACCGCGGGCTATCACCAAATGGTGCAATATCGTGAACAAGCGCCGATCTCGATTACCTTTAACCAATGGAGCGGTGAACGCGGGCACACTTATAAAATTTTATTTGATGGTGTGGAAGTGGCTTCTGGGCCGATCAGCGGGAGTCAAACCACCGCCAACTTCACCTATGATAAAGGTGGACGTTATCAACTCCAAGTTGCAGCCTGTGATGATTCTGGGTGTACGACCAGTGCGCCAGCAGAGTTAATTCTGGCTGATACCGATGGTTCACACCTTGAACCTCTGACCATGAACGTTGATCCGAATAATAAATCCTATTCATTGGACCCAGATACCGTCGTTGGTACCTATTTCGTTGAGTGGGGCATTTATGGTCGTAATTATACGGTGGATAATATTCCTGCTCATAACTTAACGCATATCTTGTATGGTTTTATCCCTATTTGTGGTCCGAATGAGTCGGTCAAATCGGTCGGTGGTAATAGTTATAATGCCCTGATGACTGCGTGTCAGGGAGTCCCTGATTACGAAGTGGTGATCCACGACCCTTGGGCGGCATACCAGAAAAGTTTTCCTCAAGCAGGACATCAGTACAGTTCGCCGATCAAAGGTAACTATGCGATGTTAATGGCACTCAAGCAGCGTTATCCCGATTTAAAAATCTTGCCATCAGTCGGTGGATGGACGCTATCCGATCCTTTCTATGATTTCACGGATAAAGCAAAACGCGATACGTTCGTGGCATCGATGAAACGTTTTTTACAGACATGGAAGTTTTATGACGGTATCGATATTGATTGGGAATTCCCCGGTGGCAATGGCGCGGCCCCCGATTTAGGCGATCCGATCAATGATGGACCGGCTTATATCGCCTTAATGCAAGAGTTACGAGTGATGTTGGATGAACTTGAAGCGGAGACCGGTCGTTCTTACGAACTGACCTCTGCAATAGGCGTCGGTTTCGATAAAATTGAAAAAGTCGATTATGGTCAAGCGATTCAATATATGGATTATATCTTTGCGATGACCTACGATTTTTATGGTGGTTGGAATAACGTCCCTGGCCATCAAACGGCACTGTATTGCGGTAACTTTATGCGCCCAGGTCAGTGTGATGGAACAGGCATTGATGAAAACGGTGAACCGTATAAAGGCCCTGCTTACACCGCGGATAACGCAATTCAATTATTGCTAGCCCAAGGTGTACCAGCCAATAAGCTGGTTCTTGGGGCTGCGATGTATGGTCGAGGTTGGCAAGGTGTGATGCCGGCTTCGTTGACCGATCCTACCGATCCGATGACGGGGGTTGCGACCGGTAAATTAACGGGCTCAACAGCGCAGGGAGTCTGGGAAGATGGTGTCATTGATTATAAGGGCCTTAAAGCGTATATGATTGGTGATAATAACCAAGGGATTAATGGCTTTGAATACGGTTATGATGCCCAAGCCGAAGCTCCTTGGGTATGGAATCGCACTACAGGAGAATTGGTCACGTTTGACGATCCGCGCTCGATTAAAGCCAAAGGGGCTTATGTTCGTCAGCTAGGTTTAGCCGGTTTATTCTCATGGGAAATTGATGCGGATAACGGCGATATTCTTAATGCCAAGCATGAAGGGCTTGCTCAAGGATCGAATCCACCAGTTAATCGCGCTCCGATTGCTGATGCAGGTATGGCACAAACTGTTATCGCTCCAGCGACCGTAACCTTAGATGGCAGCGCTTCCAAAGATACCGATGGCACGATTGCCAGCTATTACTGGGAACAAATTGCTGGGCCAACCGTGCAACTCAGTGATGCGAATCAAGCTCAGGCGAGTTTTTCGATTGGTGAAGTCACTCAAACCGAAACCTTACGTTTTAAGTTAACCGTAACAGACAATGAGGGAGCGAGTGGTTCCGCGACGGTTCAAATTACCGTTAAAGCCAAAGACGGTGGTGTGGAAAATACGCCTCCCGTTGCGATTGTCTCTGCGCCTTCTGAAGTGAGAGCTGGTGAGCAAGTGTTGGTTGATGCCTCGGCATCTTATGATGCGCAGCAAGAGACGCTGAGCTTTGATTGGCAAGTACCAACTGGACTGGAAGTACAGATCAATGGCAGTCAACTGAGCTTCACCGCGGGTTCTTATTCCGTTGATACCACGCTTAACTTTACGGTAACGGTCAGTGATGGTGAGTTGAGCAGCTCAGCATCCGTTTCAGTCATCGTTTTAGCGACCAGCAATAATGATCAATGTGACAATCTATGGAATGCCTCTGCCGTTTATGTCGGTGGCAACCAAGTAACATGGGCTGGTAAAGTGTGGGAAGCCAAATGGTGGACACAAGGGGATAATCCCGCTCAGTCAGGTGCTTGGGGGGTATGGAAAGAGATAGGTGTTGCGGACTGCGCTACCCAATAATGTCTCATTACTTCTCAATGAGTGACATTGATCGGTAGATTGACAGGCTTTGCCTTAGGGTAGGGCCTGTTTCTTTTTTTGCGTTATCTCTTGACAGATGATGCTCAGTTTCTTTACCTCACTCACACAATCGACCCAAATCGCTAACCTTTCTCAATCATGAACTATAATTTTTTGATGCGAATAAACCATTTCGTAGAGAGTCTCTCATTTATTTCTAGCCTAAAAATTATAATGCAGGATGCCGAAAACAAATAAATAAGTGCTTCTCACACGAAGCACGACAAGGTCATAACGGGGATAGCGTATGTTTAAAAACCTTTCACTAAAGAATAAGTTGGCTATCTCAGCCAGTATTGCCATCATCGTCGGTGGCGTATTGGTTGAAGCCGTATCGTTTAATGCCGCACTCGGGCGATTGGATATCGAAATCGAGCAACGTTTGCAAAGTGCGACCTCTTCTTATAATCAATACGTTTCTGATTGGCTGGTCTCGAAAGAGCGAGCGCTGACCTCTCTATCGCAAGAGGTGAAACCAGAGGCGATTGTTACCCACCTTAAACAGGTTAAGCACTCTGCCGATTTTGATAATGTATTTTTGGCTTATCCTGATGGCTCACAACAGAATGCCAATGGTGTGGTATTACCACAAGGCAATAACGATCCTCGCCAATGGGGATGGTACATTAACGCCAAAGCTAACCCCAATGCCGTGTTCATGGATAATCCTACCGTCGCTGCGGCGACGGGAGCCAATGTGGTTTCTCTTGGTAAAGCGATCAATTTACATGGTCAAACATTAGTGCTTGGCGCCGATGTGGAGATCACCGATATTCTCAATAGCATGAAGCAAACCATTTTGCCCGGCTCTGGTTATATGTTTATTGCTAATCAACAAGGTAATATTTTTACTCATGCGAATACTCAGTTATTAAATAAGAATGTCAGTGAGTTGGGACTGAATTTTCGCGATATTCAAACGGCACAGCGGTCTGGTCAATACAGTAAAGTGATGATCAATGGTCAAGAGAATGTGCTATTTGCACGTGCGATTGAAGGCACAGCGTTAAGTACGGTGATTGTTATCAATTATTCATCGTTGATTGCTCCTCTCTTTGATGCGCTCTGGGGACAGTTGTTGGTTACCTTTTTAGTCGTTGTGGTCTGTACGGTCTTATTCAATGTGCTGTGTAATATTTTATTCCGTCCTTTAAATAACGTTTCTCATGCCTTAGAGCAAATCGCCAATGGGAGCGGTGATTTAACCCAACGTATTCAGGTTGAAAACAATGATGAAGTGGGAAAATTAGCAGAGAGCTTCAATACTTTTGTGGCAAGCTTACAACAACTGATTGGTCATATTCGTCAGCAATCTGAGCAATTAACCGCGCAGTCTGAGCATGGTGCGCAGCGAGCCAATCAATCGGCTTCTGAATTAAGCCTTCAGCAGCAAGAAGTCACCATGGTCGCAACAGCGGTGACCGAAATGGCATCGGCGACACAAGAAATTGCCTCTCACGCTGAGCAAACCGCTCAAGCGGCACAGAATTCAGCCACCAGCACCAATAATGGCCGTACTTTAGTGCTTAATACCAAGTCGTCGATTCATCATCTTGCTAAAGAGGTGACGCAAGCCAGCTCGGTTATTTCAGCCCTTAATCAACACGCACAAGAAATCTCCACCGTGTTAGCGACCATTCAAGGCATTGCTGAACAAACGAACCTATTGGCGTTAAATGCCGCGATTGAAGCGGCGCGAGCAGGCGATCAAGGGCGAGGTTTTGCGGTGGTTGCTGATGAAGTTCGAGTATTATCACAGCGCACTCATACCTCAACCGAAGAGATAAAATCGACCATTGATACGCTCCAAGAAACGACTAAACGAGCCGTTGCATTGATGGAAAGTAGCTCAAGTTTGGCGAATAACTCTGTTGATGATGCCGATAAAGCGACACATGCATTAGAAGAAATCAATGCTGCGGTTGCTTTGATCAGTGACATGGCGACTCAGATTGCGACAGCGGCGGAGGAGCAAACGCACGTTACGGGTGAAATTACCCAAAATGTGACGGCGATTAAAGACGTGACTGAGCAGTTAGTGGAAGGGGCTGAAGATAGTTTGAGTCAATCGAATCAATTGAAGCAGCAAGCCGCCGAGCTGAGCGCGAAAGTGGCGACGTTTAAAGTGAGTTAGTTGACGCTTACCGCCTTCGCTTTGCAAGGCATACATTGACCTAATCGGTTATTAAAACGGCCCCTCAGTGTAGACTCAGGGGCCGTTTTATCGTTCGTGTGCTTTTATTTATTGATGAGTTACCGTTTGTGAGTAACGACGGGATGGACGGGTAAAGAAAATCGCCACAATCGCCGCAAAAGCTAATGAAAAGCAGTAATAAGAGTGAGCTACAATCTCCAAGGGAGAGAGTTGGAAAATCGATCCAAGTAAGAGTACTTGTGCCCCATATGGCAGGATACCTTGCATCACACAAGAAAAAATATCCAACAAACTTGCCGAACGACGTGGTGTCACCGTATGCTCTTCGGCTAGCTGACGAGCAATACCACCAGAGACGATGATAGCAACCGTATTGTTAGCCGTACAGGTATTGACCATTGCGACTAAACCAGCAATACCTAACTCACTAGCGCGACTTTGCGCTGCTGGGGTTTGTTTTTTGGCTAAGCGCTGGATCCAACGGCTCACCAGTTGAGTTAAAAAAGCGAGTCCTCCTTGGCGACGCATCAGTTCACTTAAGCCACCAATCAACATCGACAATAAGAAAATCTCCTGCATATTGCCAAAGCCACGGTAAATATCTTGTCCAAAATTGGCTAAGCTATAGTGATCACTGTGCCAAAGCCCGACACTACCAGCCAATACAATGCCTACGGTTAAGACAACAAAGACATTGATCCCCGAGATAGCCAGCACCAAAATCGTCATATAAGGCAATACTTTCAACCACTCAATAGCAGAAGTACCAGGGGTTTGTGTTGCGGTACTGCTAAACGCGAATAAGATTAATGAGAAAAAAGCGGCAGGGAGAGCAATGCGAATATTTTCACGAAATTTATCGCGCATTTCACAGCCTTGTGAACGCGTGGCTGCGATGGTGGTATCTGAGATGATGGATAAGTTGTCGCCAAACATCGCACCGCTCAATACGACTCCAGCGGTTAATGGGAGGCTCATACCGGATGACTGAGCAATGCCTAATGCCACTGGCGCAACGGCGGCAATGGTACCCATTGATGTGCCCATCGCCGTGGCGATAAAGGCCGAAATAAGAAAAATCCCCGGTAAAATCATTTCACTTGGGATGGCTGACAGCCCCAAATTTACCGTTGCATCAACCCCACCAGACGCTTTTGCTACCGCGGCAAAGGCCCCTGCCAATAAGTAAATCATACACATCGCAATAATATCTTGGTGCCCAACGCCACGCAAAAACTGCTCGATAGCGCGATTCAGAGATTCTTTACTCAGCAATAGCGCGATGATCACCGCAGGTAAAATCGCGATAGGGGCGGGGAGTTGATAAAACGCAAACTCAACCCCTTGAAACGTGAGATAAGCGCCGACACCAATAAAGAGTGCAAGAAACACGAGTAGAGGGAGTAAGGCGATCGCCGATGGTGTAATGGGAGTAGATGAGTTTGAAGACATGGAACAACAACTTTAATGATCAACAACAAGGAGACGCAGCCTAATCTTTCCAGTAGGGTTTGTCAAATTTAGCCATCTAAACATCTAGATTCTTATATGTCTTTCATTGCACTATTGAATGGATAAGATAATGCGATTTTTTCATCTAATTTTCCCATGTTTTGAGAAAGCAATGCTTTCAATCGTTTAGAATTCTCGATATATAAGAATGTAAGTTTGAGCGATAAAGCAATAAAGGCTAAAAAGAACAACATGAATGAAGCAAAAACAACAACCAGTCAGGTTAATGAGAAATCGCTGCAGTTATTGATGCAAGTTGCCGTTAATCATGAACCGGTTTCGGCTAAAACGTTAAGTGATCAACTGCAAGTGCCATTGAGTAGCTTATATCGGCATCTGAAACTGCTTAAAGAGTGGAACTTAATAGAAGAAAGCCCACACGATAAAACGTTAATTATTGGCCCTGCTGCCCTGCTACTTATGCACAGTTATGAGACCAGCCAACATAATTTAGATGCAGTGGAAGCGGTGCTAAGTCGTTTACAGAAACAGACTGGTGAAATGGCGGCCTACATGGTTCCGGTGGGATATCGAGCTTTGTGTGTCAGCCAAAAAGAGAGCATGCAGGCACTTCGATGCAGCTTCGTCCAGGGTCAAAGTCAACCCCTGCTTCGAGGTGCCTCATCTAAAGTGATGTTGGCGTTTATGCCTTCTCAGCGCTGTGAAAAAATACTGCGCTATTTTGGTGAAGATCATCAAATGGAAAAATGGCAAATCGAATTAGAGAAAATTCGTCGCCATGGTTATGCCGTGAGCACCTCTGAAATTGATCCTGGGGTTTCTGGGATCAGCGCTCCGGTAATGAAAGGGAGTAAATTGATCGGGGCGATTTCTGTTATGGCACCGGCTCATCGTGTCGAGACCCATCGGCAACGGATCATTTTACATGTATTACAGGCCGCGCGAGCGTTGCCACCAGAGAGGTAATTCATCATGCTCAGTCTATTCAAACGCTACCGTCTCAGTCGTCCTGAGCCTCAGTCGATGTCTGCTTTTACGTTTTGTACTGTGTGCGAACAGATAAAGCCAATGTCTCAAGTAGAATTTGAATTGGCTCAGCAAAGTTTAGAATTTGCCGCCGATTGGCTTTACCAACAAGGTATCCATGCCCACTACGCTGATGCTGGTCATTTAGTCTTACATGATCCTGCCGATACTCGTTTTCGTGACTTGCTCAGTCATCATTTTACCTTGCATTCTATTCCGATGATATTGGGCAATTGCCATGAATTGTTGCTCAATGCCTTACCGCTGTTAGCGCTCGATAATGACGAACTCGGGATTATTCATATTGGCCATGAATTTGAATTAAAACAGACTTTAGATCGTCAAGTTGGGTCTGCTTATCATTTTGCATTATCTCGTTATGCTCAGACGCGGTTACTCTATTTAGGGATTGATGCCCAGCGAGTAAATAGCCAAACTTTAGATTATGCAGAAGATTTAGGTTGCGATTGGTTAACCGATCAAGAATGTCATTTTCGGCAACGAAACCAAGTCAAAAGCCAATTGAATCATTATATTGAGCACTGTGACCAATTGGTGATTTCTATTGATCTTGCTTCATTGATCCCATTGAATCGATTAGATGAGCATCATGTTATTGATTGCCAAATGGTGCTGCGTATGCTTCGTCAGCTTGTTCTCTCTGGTAAAGTAAAAATGATTCAGTTAATCGGAGCCAAAGATAAGTTGATCTACTCTAAGGAGACGAAAGCGATTATTGATGAGTTGAATCGTTTGTCTGTTGATATGGCTGGTTGAGCGTTTAAAGTGATGACGGTTTGTCTAAGAACAAGTACCGTGATTAGGCGTTGAGTATTGTGTAACCGTCGAAGATCGCGTTTTTAAAAAATTGACAAAGAAATGAATAGAGTTTGATAGAAGTGGATAAAAACTCGTTTACACTCCTTAGCCTCAAAGTGGAGGTGTAAACGTGTTGAAGCAACCAATTACTCAATCTAAATTTGGATTGATGCTATTTATAGCGCTCATGCTGCTATTAATCCCCATCAGTCTTGTCGGGACACAAGTCAACTTATTCGCTTTAGACGATGATCGTCTGACCCAATGGCTGGTCTTACTCACTCACTCTGCTGGTAAAGAAGGGTTTTTGCTGACTTTAGTGGTACTGATGGGTTGGACTTGGTATCGCGTGCCTGAGTGTCGACGCCAATGGCTAGATAAAGCGATGCAACTCGGGGTACTGTTAGTTCTGGCGATGATCCTAAAAACAGGCATCAAACACGTGACTCAAAGCCCTCGTCCTTACACTGAAGTGATGACTCAATCACTCACTCTGCCTTCTCCGCAACACTTTTATCGCTTAGATGCCCAGCAACAAGCGTTAGCCATGGAGCAAATGAACGGTAAAGTCTCTTCGGCACGTTTAGCAGTGTGGGAACAAGAGCGAGATTACTCTTTCCCTTCAGGTCATACCGTGTTTGCTGCACTCTGTTTGCTGTTTTTTGGTGGTATTTGGTTAGAGCAAAAACATCGATTAAGCGCTTTGCTATTATTAGCTTGGAGTGGCTCTATCGCTTTTTCTCGCTTATGGGTTGGTATGCATCGGCCGGAAGATTTATTTGCAGCGGTTTTGTTAATCGGTGCCTTGTATCTCTTCGTTCCGAAACGGTATCCTTGGGCTTGGCGCTATTTACCGTCTTTTTTACGTTATCAAAAACAATAAAAAATGGGCATTACGCCCATTTTTTTCGAGTATTAATGGCCTATAGTGCACTGGCCACGACACCAATTAAACCGCCAAATACTCCGCCCCATACAACGAGCCAGCCTAAATGTTGTTTAATCATTTTCTGGACGATTTCTTTAACCATTTGTGGTGTTAACTCGTGCAAACGTTGATTGATGATCTGCTCAATATTGGTTTTGATTTCATCCAGCATCGCCGGAGACTCAAGCTGGGTTTTTAAGGCGTTTTTCACGGAATCGCTCTGACTGATGTCGATCATGGACGCTTGCATCTTTTCAACAAAAGGAGCTCTAAGCGGTTGCAGTGCGTCTGCACCGCCAAACATAGCCAGCATTCCACCAAAGGAAGATTGCTGAATCACCTCAACCAAGGAATCAAACGCTGGATTAAAGTCAACCTGAGCAATTACCGGTTCAAGATTGATGGATTGCGAACTGCTCATTTCTTGATTGAGAAAACGCTCAATATTCGCATCAGTAAAAAACTGCTCCATCATCAGGGTCTTAATCGCGTGTTTAAAATCATCGAATCGCGCAGGGATAACCCCTGAACCATAAAGAAAAGGCACTTTTTCAAATAACATATGAATGGCTAGCCAGTTGGTCACCGCACCAGAAAAAGCGAATAATCCTGCACTAAACATCATAGGATAAGAGAAGTAATAACCACCGATTAATACCAGTAAGGCAATGAGGTTGGTCATAATGCTTTTGTTGTTCATGATAAAGTTACACCAAAATGAAATGTCCCAAAGGGACGAAAGAGATAGAAAAAATTAGCTAATATTGTTGAGTCGACGTCGTAGGAACGTTGGTTGCATGGGAGGCAGCCAACATTCATCACTATGATGATAGGAAGTACTCACTTTATACCTATCGATTACGCCAAATCGTCTTCTTCACCACCAATAAAACCGCCAGTCTGATGTGCCCAGAGTTGTGCATAGATGCCATTTTGTTGAATCAACGCTTGATGAGTGCCCTGTTCAACAATGTGTCCTTTATCGAGTACAATCAAGCGATCCATAGCGGCAATAGTCGATAGCCGATGGGCAATCGCAATCACGGTTTTATTTTGCATCAGCTCATTGAGGCTTTCTTGAATGGCGGCTTCGACTTCTGAATCGAGCGCTGAGGTGGCCTCATCCAACACCAGCAGTGGCGCATCTTTAAGTAGCACTCGCGATATGGCAATCCGCTGACGCTGTCCACCTGAGAGCTTAACGCCACGTTCGCCAACCTGTGCATCATAACCGACGTTACCAAATGGGTCGGTTAAAGTTTCAATAAACTCATGAGAATGCGCCTGACGTGTGGCTCTTAACATCGCTTCTTCCGAAGCATTGGGGTTGCTGTATAAGATATTTTCACGAATCGAACGATGGAGCAAAGAAGTATCTTGCGTCACCATACCAATGGCTGCGCGCAATGAGTCTTGAGTCACTTCTGCAATATTTTGACCGTCGATTTTGATAGCGCCACCTTCTACGTCGTGAAAGCGTAGCAGGAGATTAACCAACGTTGATTTCCCAGCTCCGGAGCGACCGACGAGGCCAACTTTTTCTCCAGGTTTGATAGTCAGGTTGAGGTGATTGATCACCCCTTTATTTTCACCATAATGAAAACTGACGTTTTCGAACTCGATTTTCCCTTCACGTACTTGCAAGGTTTGGGCATTAGGGCTGTCTTCAATCGCAATCGGTTTAGAAAGCATTTTCATGCCATCGACCACCGTGCCCATGTTTTCAAATAGAGCGCCAACTTCCCACATGATCCATTTTGACATGCCGTTGATACGCAGCGCTAAACTGATGGCAATCGCAATTGCTCCAACAGTGATCGCACTGCCCATCCATAAATAGATCGACATAGCAGCAATCGTAAATACCAAGACATAATTGGCGATTTCGACGCAAATATTAAAACCGGTCACTAAGCGCATTTGGCGGTGTACCGTATCGAGAAACCCTTCCATACCTTGCTCGGCATAATCGGTTTCACGTCGGCTATGAGAAAACAGTTTGACGGTCATGATATTGGTATAACTGTCAACAATTCGCCCGGTCATTAGCGACCGAGCATCGGCTTGCTCGGTAGAGATTTTTTTTAATTTCGGCACGTAGTGCACTTGAATCGCGATATAAGCGGTAAGCCAGAGCAACATCGGCAGCATGAGTCGCCAATCGGCTTGAGCTAAAATAAACAGCATGGCTGAGAAATAAACAATCACGTAGACAAAGACATCCAATGTCTTCATGACCGTTTCACGTACCGCTAAAGCGCTTTGCATCACTTTCGTGGCAATGCGACCGGAAAATTCATCTTGATAGAAAGAGAGGCTTTGTTTGAGTAAGTAACGATGTGCGAGCCAGCGTATCGACATCGGATAATTACCCAGCATGGTCTGATGAATTAATAATGAATAGACTGAAACAAGGATTGGCATTCCCACTAAAAGGAGCAGCCCTAGACCTATCAGTGTATTGCGATTCTCACTGAGAAATGTCTCTGGTTGGCTGGTGGATAGCCAGTCGACCAAGTGTCCCATAAAACCAAATAAAGATACTTCAATGACGGCGATTAGAGTACTTAATAGCGCCATAGTGATTAACGGTTTTTCAAAACCTTTGGTGTAGTGTAAGCAAAAAGCCCACAAGGTATTGGGTGGGCGCTGTGGCTCTTGTTTGGGGAAAGCATCGGTCAAACTTTCAAATCGTTTATACATGCAAAAACCTTAATCTACGCTCTATAGTTTGGGAGAAATAGCGTTTCTAATAAATAGGGGACATCAATGAGGAAGCGCTGTTATAACAGAAGTGGTGTGGGAGATCAAAATCGCTATTATCGACAGCAAGTAGGTGGTCGAGCCGATGAACACCTACTTGCTAGAGGCTATTTGTGCGATTTTTTCCGCGGATGACTGTGCAAAATCGCCATCGACATGGGAAGGAGGACAACCTCATCTTTTACCGAGTCTTGATGTACGGTGCGCATATTCGTATCACAGATCACACACCATTCTTGATCCGTTTCTCCTGGCAGTGTGAAGCGTGTATTAGCGTTGGTTTGATTAATCAAATAAGCGAGCTCTTGGCCATGATCACCAATGCCAATATGCAGTATTACCGAGTTACGTTGATTCCAGTCATCTTGCTCCATTAATGTACCGTCATTACGTCGCCAAAAAACGCGGTTTGAATTGCGAGTTTCACCACTGAAGGCGCGAATAAACGGCACCATATAACGCTGACGAGCAGCAACCATTTCACCGAGCCATTGTCTGAAATATTCTTTACGTTCCGTCAATTGCCAGTTTAACCAACTGATGTCGTTATCTTGGCAATAAGCATTGTTATTACCTTGCTGAGTATGTGAGACGACATCCGCAGTAAGAATATGGGGGATCCCAAACGCAAACAATAAACTGGCCATAAAATTACGTTTTTGTCGCTCACGAATGGTACGAATAACCATATTGTCGGTATCACCTTCGAAACCATAGTTATCCGAGCGATTATCACCATGACCATCACGATTTTGTTCGCCATTGGCTTCATTGTGTTTATGTTTGTAAGAAACCAAATCTTGCAAAGTAAAGCCGTCATGATAGGTGATGTAGTTGACGGTTAATTTATAGGGCCACTGTGATGCGCTGTATAAATCGCGTGAACCCATGATTCGTGTGGCAAACTCTTTTAAAAAGCCTTGATCGCCACGCCAAAAACTTCGCGCAATATCTCGTAATTTATCGTTAGTTTCATTCCAGCCAAAAGGAAAATTACCGACTTGATAACCATTTGGACCAATATCCCATGGCTCGGCAATCAACTTCACTTGTTGTAATACAGGGTCTTGAGCTACGGCTTTAAAGAACGCGGCTTCACGACTAAAATTATCGCCATCACGCCCCAACGTGGCGGCTAAATCGAAACGAAAACCATCAATCTGATACTCATTGACCCAATAGCGCAAAGTATCCATGACGAGATTTAAGGTGGGCTGATAAGTGAGGTTAAGTGTATTGCCGCATCCGGTAAAATTAGCGTACATTGAGCCGTGCTTGAGGTAGTAATTAGGATCTAGCCCTTTCAGATTAAAAACGGCACCCCCTTCACCGCCCTCAGCCGTATGGTTATAAACGACATCCAAAATCACTTCGATGCCTTGTTTATGCAGTTCGCGGATCACGGTTTTCAATTCCTGTACCGCATCACTTTTGGCGTAACGTGGGTCCGGCACCATAAATAAATATGGGTTATAGCCCCAGTAATTGACTTTACCCATTTCGAGTAGGTGAGGCTCATGCATACAGGCGGCGATGGGTAGCAGTTGCAAGGTATTGATATTTTGTTGCTGATAAAAGGTCAGCATTGGTTCACTAATTAACCCTAAATAAGTACCGCGTTGTGATTTAGGGACATTAGGATTGAGTTTAGTCAGCCCCTTGACATGGGTTTCAAAAATAACCATCTCATCACGTGGCCGTTTAGGGCGTTGCACGCCTTGCCAGTCAAATTGATCATCGACTACGACACATTTGGGCAAATCAAAACTACCATTTGGTGTTAACGGCGGCTGATAGGTCAGTGGGCCATCTAAGGCCTGAGCGTAAGGGTCAGACAGATAAAATAGTTCGCCTTCGACTTGAGTAATAAAACCGTAACGTTGTCCCGCCTTAACGCCTTCCACGTAGGTGTGCTGGATACCAGCATATTCGTGATCCAAAGGATGGGTATGGTAGCTGCCATCGACATGAAAAAGCGCTAACACAATATCTTTGTTAGCGGGGGCGAAGACAGCAAAATTGCATCCATCGTTATCGAGTGTCGCACCGAGTGGGTACGGCTGAGAGAGCATGGCTTTCATGGTAAGTTACCGTTGTTATTCTATTTTCAGTCACTGACTTATTAAGTAAAAGGCTTTGTCAGCATAAGGTCAAGCGCCTAGTCACAAATATTATTATGTAATTTTATTTCACTCTTGCGGTTAACTTATTGTGAAATAGTGATCGCTCATACATTTTGTATGAATTAATGGTGTTGGTTGGTACCTATCTCCCCCCTAATTCCGTGATCAACCTATTAAAAACACCATTCGGTAAAATCTCTCCTCCTTTCTCATCCCCCCTAAATATAGTTAGGGTGGAGGACGTCACCCTTGTGTACTTTTAGTAACCTGCTCAGCAGCTGAAACAACGGGGGATTCATCCCGTCTCACCTCTACTTTTCGTTATTCATTTCTGCCTTTATGAGTCGCGTCATGGTTGAGGATAAAAATAGAGTGATAAAAGAAAACCCTAAATGGAGTTAACAATGAAAAAAGTAAGTGTAATTGCTGCCGCAGTGGCTGCTTCTTTAGCAGCAGGTTCTGCTTTTGCTGTCGATTTTAATGGTTACATGCGTGCTGGTGTTGGCGTTAGTGCTGATGGCGGTCAACAGGTTACGTTTGAAAAAAATAAAATCGGTCGTCTTGGTAATGAAGGTGATATTTACGGCGAGGTTCAATTAGGCAAAGAAGTTTATAACAACAATGGTAAGACGTTCTACGTTGATTCTATGTTTGCGATGACTTCTAACGGTTCAAATGATTGGGAAGGAACGGGCACTAACTGTGGGTTAAACCAAGCTGGAACGGAAGTTAAATGTGCGGATGATGCACAATTTGCACTACGTCAATTCAATGTGCGTGCTCAAGGCGTATTAGATTTTGCTCCTGAAGCGACATTATGGGCGGGTAAACGTTATTACCAACGCCACGACATTCATATCTCAGATTTTTATTACTGGAACATTTCTGGTGCAGGTGCTGGTATTGAGGGGATTGAAGCTGGCCCTGGTAAACTTTCATTAGCTTGGGTTCGTAATGACCGAAATGATGACGGTGCCACTCCTGACGTTGGTAATACTGGCGGCGCGGTAAATGTTAATACATTAGATGCTCGTTATGCAGGAATTCCTGTTTGGGAAAATGGCTCTTTAGAGGTAGGTGTTAACTACGCTATCGTTCACGATACTGATGCTGCATCACAAGCGGCTAAAGATGCTAAAAACGGCGTAATGTTAACGGCTGAGTTAACCCAAGGCCTTGCGAATGGTTTTAATAAAACAGTATTGCAATACGGTACGGAAGGTTATTCAAAAGCCTTTGCCTTCTACGGTGATGGTAGCTGGTATGGTGCTGAAGCGAAAAGTGGTGCTAGCGGTTATCGTTTAATCAACTGGGGTGTAGTTGGTCTCGGAGATAGCTGGGAATTAGGTCATCAACTAGTGTATGGAGTTGGTGAGGAAATGTGGGACGGTCAAGATAAATGGAAAGCGATGTCTGCGGTTATTCGTCCAGTTTATAAGTGGGATGAAAATCACAAGACTATTTTTGAAGCTGGTTATGCTGTAGATGATAATGATGGCAATAAAGATAAATATGGTAAGCTGACGGTTGCTCAAGCATGGTCTGCTGGTTCAAGTTTCTGGGCTCGTCCTGAAATTCGTCTTTATGCTTCATATTTAAACAGTGATAAAGCTGATAACAGCAACACCTTTGATAATGGTAAGTCAGATGATTCATTCCAATTTGGTGTTCAGGTCGAAGCTTGGTGGTAATGAGAAATAAAAACTAGGTTACTGTTACTGTCCTAATAAACACAGCCAGAGCTTCTCTGGCTGTGTTCTTTTCCTTCTAAATAGACAGATAGAGGTTACAAATGATAAGGAATTGGTTAACGCCATTATTGCTTGGAGTATTAGTAACAGGTTGTTCTTCTGTTCCAATGTTAGATTTACAGCAGCATCAAGGTGCTGATAGTTTTATCACTCATCGCGATAGTTTATTTTGGAATCCACTCGAAATTCCGACTCAGGTTGAATTTTTATTCGATAATACTAGTCAAATATTATTAGACGGTACCAGTGTTGGCCCTGTTGCGGGTTTTGTTGTTCCAGGGAATCGAGGTAGTTTGGATATTTCACTATCGAGTTTTGTATCTAATGACTTGCAAGTATATGCACCCACGATAGTTGTATTTGATAGTCAAGATAATGAGCTTTATAAGAAAAGCTTCCATGATTTTAAATATTATCCAGCTAAATTACTCGACAACGATAAATTTGTCACAACATTCAACATCATTCCTGAGACAACAGGAAAAGAACTAAAAATCCTTATTTATACAACGGCTATCGATTTAGCAGGTAAAACACAAGTTCTTCACCCAGCAAAAGCTCATGCTTTGGCTAGACACACTCAACCACCAGATATTGCAGATCCTTATGCTAAACATTCATTATTTGGTCACTTACGTCTGAATATTACTGCAAATGATCTCGTTTCGAAGCACCTTGTAAAGCAATCGGACAATCGTCCTCAAGGTCAGGATCTTGCAACGTATTATCACACCGCTATCCAACAAGCGGTTGCTGCAAATGATATTCCTAAAGCACTTGGTCTGCTGGATGAAGCTAAAGCTTTAGGGATTGAGAGTGCACAAGCGGTATTTGTGAAAGCCGTTAATAGCAGAACTCACTAATGAGCGCTTTAGAACATTTGGGGTAGCGCTAGGGTTGATTTTTAAGCCATGAACATGCCGCATTTTCTAATGCGGCATGTTCTTATTTAATCATCGAATGTGTTACTCTGCCTTGACTTAATGGTTAAAACCAACGCATAGCTTTCTTCGTTTACTGAACGTTGTCGTCAGGAAGAATCATCAGTTTGATGATCATTAAGGTACTTTTATACACCAGCATCACTATTTTTCACGCTATGATTAGTCACAAACGGATTAAGAACTTTATTACATGAACACCATTGGAATTGCTATTGGCGCTACCGGTCTCTCACTCATCCTGATTTTTATCTGGATGATTTCGTTATCGATTCGTAAAAAACGCCTAGAAGCAGAGAAGAAAGCGCGTGAAGAAGCGTATCGTAAAACGTTAGAGCGAATGCGTGAGCAGGAGAAAAAGGATCGGCTTTTTAAAGCAGAGTCTGGTCATGTACCGACGATGCTGTTCCTTGCTAAAGAAGCGGAACGAAATAACCTTAAAGAAGCGTTATTTTGGTATGAACGTGCAGCGAATTTCGACAATATTAACGGTATGTACGGCGTAGTACGTGTCTGTGGGAAAATGCGTGAAGATGTTCTGATTAAAGAGAAAACTAAGTTTTGGCAGCAATTTATTCGAGTGGTTGAAGGTGATTTGGCAGCAAAACTCGCCACTGGAGAGGCGTTGATTTATGGCCGAGGGACGGAAATTAACGTCGTTAAAGGCGTTGAGCTCATTCAAGAAGCGGCAGAAAGCCAACACATTGACGCCATGCTGTTTATGGGAGAATGGTGTGTTTCAAAAGACAATCTATCACCATCACCACAAGATTCGTTTTATTGGTATTCAAGAGCGGCAGAGCTCAATAGCTTAGAAGCAATGATCAAGCTGGGTCTCAATTATCTTGAAGGTATTGGTGTGGTGCGTGATCATGCTAAAGGTTGTTATTGGTTAGAGCGGGCGGCAGAGAAAGGTCATCCAGAAGCGATGTATCTCGCGGGTAAGGCGTGGATAGAGCACGGAGAGAATGGTAATGAAGTCGCTTATATATGGCTATTTTTGTCGGCGGCTTTCGGTCATAAGCCAGCGATTTCTTTGCGGGATCAGGTGGGTACTAAGATTGGTGTCGACTCGGTTGTTGAGTTGCAATTTCTGGCGAAGCCACTACAAAGAAAAATAGCCACTTATACCGTCAACAATCATGGCATTATTCGTGCACTCAATAAGTTTTATAAGCGTTCGGTTCCCATTCCGAAGAAAGGGGAAGACGTTGGCCCAGAGGAGCGAGTGGAAGTTCCTCAAGATGAGGATAGCCCTCAAGTGAATGAGCTAACCGCCGATGTTGAAACCGATCCAGCACGATTGGACTTCTCACACAGTCCGATTGATAAACCTAAAACTCCTTAATCTTATCAAGCAATACAAAGTGGTCGTTGGCTGACTGAGCCATGCTATTGATTACCTCAGTTGAATAACTTGCCAACAAAAACGCCCCTTAATAAAGGGGCGTTTTGTATTGTGCACAGACGCTTTATCAGATTAAGCTTGGTTCTGTTTCGCCTGACAAACGGCAGCAGTAAACACCACATCGGTTGAGCTGTTGAGTGCTGTTTCAGCAGAATCTTGAATCACTCCGATAATAAAGCCAACCGCGACGACTTGCATTGCCACATCATTCGAAATACCAAATAAACTACATGCAAGTGGTATCAAAAGTAGCGAACCGCCCGCCACTCCAGAAGCACCACAGGCTGAAATTGCCGCGACAACACTCAATAATAATGCGGTGAAAATATCTATTTCAATGCCCATGGTATGAACGGCTGCTAGCGTTAATACGGTAATTGTAATCGCTGCACCGCCCATATTAATCGTCGCGCCAAGGGGAATAGAGACGGAATAAGTATCTTCATCAAGCTTTAATTTCTCACACAGTGCCATATTCACAGGAATATTTGCTGCGCTTGAACGGGTGAAAAAGGCAGTCACTCCACTTTCACGTAAACACTGGAAGACTAATGGGTAAGGGTTGCTTTTGGTTTTTGCATAAACGATAGCTGGGTTGACAATTAACGCAATAAAGAGCATCGCGCCTAGCAAGACAGCCAGCAGTTGAGCATAGCCGATTAGTGCATCAAATCCGGTTGAGGCAAAGGTGGATGCAACAAGGCCAAAAATACCAAATGGAGCTAAGCGGATAATAAAGCGAACAATTTGTGATACTCCGTGGCTAAGATCTTCAAATACGGATTTAGTGGTCGCAGAAGCATGATGCAGTGCTAAGCCAAGGCCAACCGCCCACGCAAGAATACCAATGTAGTTGGCGGACATCAGCGCGTTGACTGGGTTATCGACTAACTTGTATAAAAGTGTTTGGATGACTTCGCTAATACCCTGAGGTGGTGTCGCTCCTTCTGCTCCGGCAACCAGTGTCAATGTGGTTGGGAACATAAAGCTTAACAAAACCGCCGTTAATGCGGCCGCAAAAGTACCGAAAAGGTAAAGCACCACGATAGGGCGCATATAAGTGTGTTTGTTTTTCTTTTGGTTAGCGATTGAAGCGGCGACCAAGATAAACACTAAAATCGGTGCAACGGCTTTGAGTGCACCGACAAATAGATTACCAATCAGGCTCGCACTTTCTGCCCTTTCTGGTGAAATAATAGCCAGTGCGATGCCTAGCACGATCCCAGCTAAAATTTGTAATACCAGATTTCCACGAGCAAAACGGGCAAGGAGAGAGTTGCTTTGCATAATTATCCCTGTGTTCAAATGTAATTATTAGAGTGTTGAGCCTTGAAATCGAACCAATGGGCAGATCTGATCAGTGTTCAACGACCGATTCGATGCGTTGAGCAGCCAATGTGGTTGGTCATCATCCGTTTCAAGGCATTGTTAGCTTCAGCGATCTTGTTTAGTCAAGATCCATCCGTGCTATTTACTTCAGTGATGATTGACTGAAGGTAGCCAATAATAATCACCCGATATCTGGTGTCTAGGTTTAATTACTCACAATCATGAAAAATATCGATGTAAAATGAAAGTAATTGCATTGCCTTTATGTTGTTAGATTATCTCGGTTCTGTTGTTGAAGTGTGAATTCAATGGTGAGCACATGAACTCGCTTTAATGGCTCTGTTCACGCTGAGCAATTTTTTCTAGTCCAAGGACGATGATCACCGCACTTAGCATGCATAGTATGGCAATGCCTAATTGTGCTGGTTGAGTGGTGAGTTGCTCGTAATCCCAAGGCAATAGGTTGTGCTGTAATACCGGAACTTCTTGGCCACTGGAGTTGGTTCGCCACGTTAACGTTTCTTTCCACGGCCAAATTTTAGGTAGTGTTCCCATCATCAGACCCGTTAAAAAAGTCAGAGTGACATCTCGATAACGTTTGAGTAGCCATGATAAAAGATGGGAAAAGCTGGTAATGCCTAGGATACAGCCAAACATAAATAAGCTCAGCATATCAATTTGTAACGTCTTGACAGCATTGAGGATCGGAGTATACATGCCGAGTAATAGAAGAATAAAGCTGCCTGAAATGCCAGGTAAAATCATTGCACAAATCGCAATGCTGCCTGCTAGCACGATATTGAATGTTGTCACATCGAGTTGAATAGGATTAATCATGGTGATGGTATAAGCGAAGACACCACCGACGATAAAAGCGAGAAAACGTGAAGCCTGCCGTTTTTCTACTTGCTGCAGCATATGCCACACCGAGACCATGATTAATCCGAAGAAAAATGACCACGTGGGAATAGGTTGGTTAACTAATAGCCAAGAGATGAATTTCGCTAAGGTGAGTATGCTGGTAAAAATGCCACTGAATAAAACCAATAAAAATCCGCCATTGATATGGCGAAAAGTGGAGAGCAACCCATGTTGCCGCCAATGTTGGATTAGGTGTGGGTTAATGCGCCGAATACTTTCTAATAAAGTATCATAGATTCCGGTAATAAAAGCGATAGTGCCGCCAGAGACACCTGGAACAACATCTGCTGCTCCCATAGCGATCCCTTTTAAAAATGTGCTGAGATAATTCATTATACTGACCTAAAGGTGGCTATTAAGCGATGGAGAAGTATAGCGAAGTCCACTTCCCCCTCCTACCGTTGTTATTGCTAACCGCGATTCATCACTGAGCTTGAAGGCTTTAATCGCTGCCGTGTTTGAGTGTGATCTAAACCTTGTTTTTCTGAGTTTAATGATGTTTTTTTGCAATTAACCGAATGAAAATATTAGTAAATATAACGCCAGTCACTGATTGCAACTTTAAATATAATTAAACCTAGTGCATAATTTGTTGCGGCCCTTCTTAAGCCGAGGGCCGTTTTAATCAACTGACGTTGTTAGTGAACGACAATTTGTTCACCCAATACAAGCCAGTCGCCGTGTTGCGACTGGCTATTTTTTTGTTGTTAAGAAAATGATGTTTTATTGAGATGATTTCGTCAGCATCAGTTTAGTACCATTGAATTTCAACTGTCCGAGCAGTGTTTTCGCACTTTCTCTTCCTGACTCGTCAAATTTCAAGCCATACCGAACGTGATGAATCGAGCGCTGTAGATTGCAAATTCGTCCAGTTAGAGGCGAAAAAACTTGGCTATGCTGTCGCTCAGTCGAGATATCAATACTGACATGATCGCCAACTTGCCAATGGCGGCTTAATGGTGGTGTGATAAAACGGCAACCATTTTTCGATAGATCTCTCACCTCACATTCAGAACGTTGGTTTTCACAAATCACACGAGCCGCCAAATTAACCTCATAACGGGGTTCTTGACGCAATTGCGTCACCTGCATGGTATTGGGGATAGAAAGTACCAAAAGAGCCAAAGGATCTTGAATGGTATGCAGCAGTTGGCTACGGAAATGAATTTTTGCCCCTTCACCGCGCGATGAAATAGCGCGAATATGGATCCAAAAACCTTGCTGGAAGTAATAATTCAAGTCATCGGCTGAAATTTTAGGCGTTTCAATCAGTAAATAAGTGTCTGAATGAGTACCAATAAACGCGGTTTTGCAAAGAAATTTTGTTCCTACCGGTGTGGTAATACTTAAGGTTAACTCACTGCCATGCTCTACCATCGCTAAAGCATCAATACTGTTGACCGTGGTGACGGTATCGGCTGTTGATTGTGGTTTAGGGTGAGCCAGTTTTTCATGATTGATTAATGACGTTGTATGCATAAATGCTCCGCGTTCAGACTCTTGGGTGTAATCGTTGCTTTGTCGATTTTTTATGGGGTCTGAATTCGCTTTTTGTTAAATTTATAAAAATAATCAATGGCCGATCTTAGGTGGATTCGAGGCCTTTTCCAAGCAATTTAAGCAAAAATTAAGCGTTTTAGATCAAGTTTGTAGTTGATGACTATTCACTACAAACTTGATTGCGGCCATTGGCTTTCGCTCTGTAAAGCGCTTTATCAGCACGATAGAAGGTTCGCTGAGTATTTTCACCATCACGATGGAGGGTGATACCAATACTGACGGTGAGACCTCGTTCGCCTAATATGGTTTGCCAATCGTAATTGACGATGCGTTCTCGGAAGGTATCGGCATGCATGATGGCTTGATCTAATGAACAGCCTTCAAGAATGACTAAAAATTCTTCTCCACCAAAGCGCACACAGGAGGCGCCACGAAACTTAAAATAATCGGCAAGCGTTTCAGAAACATGAGTAATCGCTTTATCACCGACTAAATGGCTTAATTCATCATTAATCGATTTAAAGTGATCAATATCCACCACTAAAAAAGCAAAGGACGTCTCGTGGAGCAGTAAATCTTTCAGCTTTATTTCTAACCAACGGCGGTTATGTAATTGAGTCAATGGATCGGTGAACACGTCTTGTTGTAATTGAGCAACGGTGTTTTTTTGATGCTCAGTCGTTTCTTTTAGCTCACGATTTTCTTGTTCAGAGAGAATCAGTTTTAATTGTGGCTCAAAACGAGCCAAGCGGCGCAGTTGAGCCGCACCCAGTTCACCAATCGGAATACGTTTTACTAAGTCAGACTCTAAGCGAAAGCCTTTTTTCTCATAATATAAAGCGCGTTGATAGTCGCCTTGGCGTTCACACACTTCACTGAATGCCGCATACAGACTCTGCTCTAAAATCGGTACGTTAAGTTTCTTAAGACGTTTTTCCGTGGTAGTGAGTAGCAACGCGGCCATGTGTGCTTTATCTAACTCTAATAAGCAATAAGCTTGTTCAATGCGTATCATGTTAGATAGCCACATCGAATGGACGTTACCACTGACGTATTGGACATGGGATAGTCGAGTGACTGCTTGATCCAGTTGACCGTGTTGACGACATAACTTCGCTTGATACAGCGCAATTTGCCCCATCAAGGTTTTATCACTGACCAAGATACTGAGCTCTTCGCACTCCTTGAGTAAATCATAAGCCGCCGAAAAACGTTGAAGATGCAGATAGCAGGCCAGCATATGTAATTTATAACGTAAGCGTAACGATCGGCTACTGAGAGCGTGGTCAAGCGCATCGATTTTTTGGTAATAACGCAGCGCACGGTTATGATCGCCGTAGGCATCACATAAGTTTCCCATCCCAAGTACTGATTGTGCAAAGTCATCAATATAGCCATGGGTGACGGCAAGGTGGGAGATAGTCACGTATTCGTTGAGTGCCGCATGGTAGTGGCTAAGCTCAATTAAGCGTTCGCTGAGACTCTGTTTAATACTTAAAATTAGCTCAATGTTTTTGCTGGCACTGAGCAGTTCCAGTGCGGCATTTAACTCCTCAGAGCTGGCTGCTAATTGGTTTAGTTCCGCGCGATATTCGGCACTTAACGTAAGACACAAGGCTTTTTCTTCAGGAGAATTGGCGATATGTTGATAAACATGATGCCAAAAGATGATCGCTTCTTCCCCATTCACGGCGGTGACGTCTAACCCTGCATCCTGAATTTTATTGAGCAGTGTTTCCATTGGCCTCTTCCTGTGCTTGAAGTTGTTCTAATTGTTCCAAAGTAAACGGAAAACTCAAGATATCATGCCAAGTTAATCGTGGTTTTGGTCCGGTTAAGCCTTTGCGTTGCCATGGATAAACATCCAATATTTGCTCAAGAGTATGATAAAACTGCTGGGCTTGAGGGCCGGTTTCCGCCAACAATAACGCTAATCGTGTTGGGCTTAAACGGGATAATAAATCCGGCGCGACACATAAGGAATGGATGATTTCCGTGCAGGTATCTAAATAGGAGGGATCGTCATGACGAATGATCAACACGCAATGTTTACTTTGCTTTAACTCCGCTTTGTAAAGCATTAGCTGCTCCCACCAGTAGTTTTCGGACACCACATTAGATAAATGTTTTTGTGGATCATATTCATACTGGGAGCGAATACGGTGAGTGAGTTTTCGAGCCCGCTGTTCTAATTGCCGTTTTGAGAGGCGCGCCTTATCTAACCCTAAGTGCGCGGTATGTTCACGTTGCATGCTAAGAGAAAGCTGTCGATATTTTTGAAAGGCGGCCAATGCTTGCGGGTAATTGCCACTCTCTTCCGCGACTAACGATTGTTGATAGCAAATTTGCGAGAGCAGCTCTCGATCATCGAATTTCTCTGCAGATTGTTCGGCCAAAGCGAGTAACTGACCGGCTTTATCGATGTCTTTACGCAATAATTCTAATCGTGCGCGGCTAATATAAGCGTGAGCTTTCATCCATGGCAGGTTATGCCGCTCAGCTAAATCATGCGCGCGTTGTGTGGCTTGTTCGGCATCCGCTAAACGTTCTAAACCCAATAATGCGAGGCTACGAAAGTCCCATATTTCTGCTTGCCAAGTTTGATCGGCATGAGTGTGCAAGGCTTCTTCTGCGCCATCGAGCACAGAAAGCATATCTAAGTAGTGATTGAGCAGATAAAGGTCCCAAGCCCATAAAATCCGAGCTTTGCCTTCTAACCAAGCGATTCGACAATTATTGGCGACTTTGACGGCTAATTCATGGGTAGAACAAGCCAGTTGATAGTTATGAGTCATGCGCCAAATATTACCCAGTCCGATAAGGCTTTCGATTAGGATTTCGGTATCATCGACAAGGGAAGCTTGCTCAAGCGCATTAATCCAATACTGTTGTGCGGTGTAATATTTTGCTTGTCCCCAGAAGTGCAGAGCATGAACATGAAAAATTTCGGCGAGATAATCATCATTATCTTGGCTGTGTTGGTGGAGATAAGCTTGCTTAATGGTTTTCAAACCAAGGCGATAGTCGCCATTGACCCAAGCGCAACGTGAGAGAATGATCAGTGATTGCAAGATACCCTGAGAATAATCCAACTGCTCGGCTCGAGATAAACACTGCTGAGCGATAGCGATGACCTGTTGAGGTTCAGAATCAATTCTCGATTTTAGTGGTTTAATTTCCTGTTCGAGGAGGCGCTGATGCTTATCCAAATGATCATCCTTATCAGTACCATGCTGATTGATTAACCTTAGGCCATCTTTCCTAATCAAGGATGATTGAACCTTTTTGTGCATGGTCTTTAGGCTTAAGCTTATCTCTATCGACAAGTAATGTACTGTGAATTACTCGATGACACCGTATTTATTGATCTTAGTTCACATTTCTTGATTCACCCCAAGGTGCGGTAAGAAAGTCACTTCCCTCTTAGTTTAGTGTAGATACGTGATGGGGTCGATAGACCTTGTGTTCAGGCCTATGACCTTGATTGAGTACTGAATGCCGCCCGCAGGGGTGAAGCATGTTTTTGCGGACGGTTTTTAATGCTGGCGGAGGCTGCGTTATGATAAAAGCTCTTTCAATGTTAAAGGGTGTTGAGTTACGCCTAAATTTTGTGCTGCGGTAAAACCATATTTATCTTGATAACAGAGGTTATGCCAAGCGCGGAAAATATCCAATAACGGCAAGATGCCACCGGGACGTAATTTACGACGCGGTTCATTGATCAACGATTCAAACAGTAATTGGAAGCGCTGTTGGTAGAAAGCTATTTGACGGGTGGAAGCGATCGATAACCAATGCTCAGGATCGGGATGATTACCGGCTAAATAACAGATCCCTTTTGCGCTATTCTGATGATTAATAATCGCCCATCGATCTCGCCACCAGCCCATGAGGACGATATCGATTTTGTTGAATGCATGATGGTTTGACCAGGTTTCATCCTCTTCAACGTACATCAGATGTACGGTGTTATTTTGGATACGAGGTAAGCAAACACTCATTGAGGCAGAGCGTAGTAAAGGATCTTGGGGCATAAAAATTGTCACAGGTTTATCGCTGTGACACAGATCGAGCACATGCAGATAATGAGCATACGCAGTATAGGGCGGACGAATTAATGCTCCTTTTGAAGGATAATCAAAACGCGTTAAATTCCCCATTGGGTCTTCAACATTGCCTCGCGCTAAAATCGTTTGATATTTTTGATCAATCCGTTCCCGTAAAATAGATGAAGAAACTGACAGCGGGAGGTTGGATTCTGAAGAGTAATCTTTACTGACAAAACGGGCAGGTAGATGATAAGGATCGTGATCGTTCGTTCCTTGCGCCTGTTCATGGATTGAATAGTTGACATGCTGACACAAAATATAACCGGTTTTGGCATCACCCGTTGCCATCCACAGCGCGCCATTATTGCTGCGAGGTTGTAGCGGCAAATAATAAGAGGCTAACTGATACGTCTTGGCGTGATTGACCCATCGCGCGTCAATCATGGCTAATTTACGTCGGCATCGGCTGGCAATGTGTTCGACGTGATCATAAAAAGTTTTAGGATTGATGTGTAACTTGCGGCAAATCTCGCGCACAGAATATCCGGTAAACAGCAAGCCGAGTAAGCTCTCTTGTAATAAAAGTTTATTATTCGAACCTGACCATTTATCGACAAAAGTCGAGTGGCACTGTTTACAGCGATAACGCTGTCTGTCGCCACTGTAACCAAAAGCGTGATAAAGGTGTTTGTGAGTGTGCACCGATAAGCCAAAATTTTGACAATTATCGCGCCGACACGCGGGCAAGCCATCGCTGTGTTGCTGACGTAAGCGATGCAGCTCATTAAGCACATCGCGATTATTAAGTAAGGGGGGGAAAGCTCCACACTCACGACAAACCATCGTTGGCCGCTTTGGGTTCGCATGTTGCAGAACATAATGTTTTGCGTCGCTCAAGCCAAAGTTATCACACGCCAATGTTTTACAAAAGTTGAGTTGCAAACCTTCAGCGGCCGCTGGTAATTGGTCGTTAGACACGATCTCCCCCTCGGGGTAAAAAATTAAAGGTTGATTGCCGTATCGAGCGCAATAGTCATCATCTCATGGAACGATTTTTGACGTTCTTCAGAGCTGAGTTTTTCACCACGCAAAATATGATCAGAGACGGTGAGAATAGCGAGTGCGCGAGCGCCGTGCTCAGCCGCAACACCATAAATACCAGCGACTTCCATATCGACACCTAAGATGCCTAGCTTTTTCATCTTTTCAAAAATTTCTGGCTCTGGAGTATAGAAGAGGTCGGCAGAGAAAATATTACCGACTTTAACTGGAATTTGATGAGCGCGCGCTTGGTTAACTGCGGTTTCTAGCAAGTCATAATCGGCCACTGCAGCAAAATCATGCCCGCCGAAACGGATGCGGTTTACTTTAGAATCGGTTGATGCACCCATCGCGATCACCACATCCATTAAGTTAACATCATCACGAACAGCGCCACAGCTACCGATACGAATAATATTTTTTACGCCGTATTCAGCCAGCAGTTCGTGTACATAAATGCTCGCGGATGGAATTCCCATGCCGTGACCCATGACGGACAGTTTGACACCTTTGTAAAAACCGGTGTAACCGAACATGTTACGGACATCACAAACTTGGGTCACATCGTCTAAATAGGTTTCGGCGATGAACTTTGCGCGAAGCGGATCGCCAGGCATCAAAATGGTTTCTGCAAATGCGCCTGCTTGTGCGTTGATATGTGGGGTCGCCATCATTTTTCTCCAAGAGTTAATCAGTCACAATAGTTAATTACGATTATTGTTGACTGATGAATGTTCAGTTGCAGCAATACTATCTTGTCGTACCAGTACTCCGTGAGAACTAAGTCACAAAAACACCTTGATAATCTTTTGAATCCCTTATTGATAACTAAATCTGTTTAATTTGATGGCGCAATCGATTTGTTAATCGTTTGAATCACAAAACACTGGTTTTCTCGCTGTAATTTTAGGCTTTTTAGCTGCTTGATCGAATAGGGAGACAAAAGATGCTCAGTTTCATGTACAAAAAAATAATTTGTATAACTTTGCGGAGCTGTGCTATACCTTATACAAATAAAATAATTGTACAACCGTGAGTGATGTTACCCAACATTATCGTCATTAGGAGAAAAAAGATGGAATCGACCCCTATTCGCGTTGGTATTAGCGCTTGTGTACTCGGTGAACCGGTTCGCTTTGACTCTGGACATAAAGTAAGCAACTTTGTTACCAAAGAGTTGGCCAATTTCTTCGAATTTGTTTCCGTTTGTCCCGAAGTCGGTATGGGGCTACCAGTGCCACGACCAACCATACGTTTAATGTCGAATAATGAACGCATCGCCTTGGTGGAAACAAAAGATGCCAGCCGCGATCATACGGCGGCCTTACTCAATTATTCCGAGCAGAAAATAGAGCAGCTGCAATCTGAACATCTATCCGGTTATATCGTGTGTGCTAAATCGCCGACCTGTGGCATGGAAAGAGTCAAGATCTACGGTGAACGAGGCGGCGCTGAAAAAAATGGCGTCGGGTTGTACACGCAACAATTAATGCAACGGATGCCTTGGTTACCGGTTGAAGAGGATGGTCGATTAAATGACCCTGTGCTGCGAGAAAATTTTATTACTCGCGTTTTTTGTTTAAATGATTTTTACCAATCGCTTGGCTCACAGCCAACGGCAGGCAAAGTCGTAGAATTCCATTCGCGTTATAAACTCTCTTTAATGGCTCATCATCCGATGTCCTACAAAGCTTTAGGGCGTTTAGTCGCGGAAGTGACCAAATATCCGACCGACACCTTTATCGAGCAATATCGCTTAGGCTTAATGCAAGCACTTACTCACCGTATTAGCCGCAAAAATAATACTAACGTGCTAATGCACATCCAAGGTTATTTTAAACGCTCTTTGACCGCACAACAGAAAGCCGAGTTAGCGCGAGTGATCGATGAATATCGTCAAGGTTTATTGCCTCTGCTCGCGCCTTTAACGTTAATTAAGCACTATTTATCCATGTATCCTGATGAGTATCTTAGTCAGCAGCGTTATTTGGATCCCCACCCACAAACATTGAGATTACGTTATGGACTATGAGGCGAAGCACTATGCGATTCGTGAAGTTGCGGAGTTAACCGGCGTTAAGCCTGTAACGTTACGTGCTTGGCAGCGTCGCTACAGCTTGTTGCAACCTTTACGTACCGAGAAAGGGCATCGGCTGTATACCGAACAGGATATTCAGACGATCCAAACCATTCAGAGCTGGTTATTAAAAGGCGTCTCGATTGGCAAAGTAAGTCAGTTGTTACACAACAATCAGCTACCGGAAAGTGAGGTGCTGGACCCGGGTGGAGAGCTTGAAGCGTGTTCTGCGTTACTGGACGCGTTGGCTAAATTGAAACGAGCCAAAGCCGCGAATGTGATTGCCACGGTAATGAAAGAATACCCTTTGGATATTATTGAAGCGCAGTTTGTGTTGCCGGTGATTGAAGCTCTGGAAAAGGTCAAAGGACCATTACGCTCGCTGCAAAAGGGGCTGTTTAGCAGCCTGATGCTCAGTAAATTATCGAGTATTCTCGAATCGGAAAATAAAGCGGCGCATCGTGGTCCTTGTTTGTGTATCAGCTTTGATGGACACGGTAGCATTCTTGCTTGGCTTTGGGCGGTAATGTGGGCTGAAAAAGGCTATCAAGTGACGTTTATTGAAGGCGTTGACGATATGAGTGGCTTGCTCCAGCACGAGAGTTTGCACGACTGGCAAGGAGTGAGTGTGTTTTCACATCGAAGTTTAGCAGAAGCGCAGCGCTCTGCGTTGGCTCAGTTGAAAACCCAACTGCAGGATCACTTGGTCTTATCCAGTGTTTTGGATGTCTTAACCCATCAGGAGAATGAGTCATGAAACTGGTCTGGTTGCGCCGAGATTTGCGCGCGATAGATAACACAGCATTACAGCAGGCGATTGCCAGCGGTGAATCGGTTTCGGCCCTTTTCGTGGCCACACCTTATCAGTGGCGACGTCATGACTTGGCTCCGATCCAAGCGGATTTCATTTATCGCCGTTTGTTTACTTTGCAGCAAGAATTAGCGGCGTTAAATATTCCTTTATTTTACAAACAGGTTGATGACTATCAGCAAGCAAGCCAAGTGGTCAGTGAATTTGCACAAAGCTTGTCGGTCAATCAAGTGTTGGTCAATCGCGACTATGAATGGAATGAACAGCAGCGGGATAGCCAAACTGAACAGGCATTAAGTACGCTCGGAATTGGTTGGTTAGCTTGTGATGATAAGTGTCTGCTTACGCCTGGGCAGGTATTAAATAAACAAGGCGAGTATTTTAAAGTCTTTACTCCTTTCAAACGGGCATGGTTGAGTCGGTTTACACCGCCAGTCATCGTTTCAACTCCAACTGCTGCGGTGAACCCGTTACTGGCTTCTGAACACAACGCGTTGTGGAATGAGAGGCAAGACTTTGCTTATCCACGAGTATCGAGTGATCAATGGCCCGTAGATTTTGAAACCGTTCGCCACCAATTACGTCAGTTTTGCCAGCAATCGATCGATGATTATCATCAGCAACGTGATTTTCCTGCTCAGGAAGGCACGAGTCGGCTTTCTCCTTATCTGGCGATTGGCATGCTCTCGGTGCGGCAATGTATTGCGCGAATGTATGCGCAATCGCAATCCGCCCTGTTATCTTCTGGCGCGGAAATCTGGTTGAGTGAATTGATTTGGCGCGAGTTTTATCAGCATTTATTAGTGTTTGAAAGTAAATTATCGAAAGGCAAAGCTTTTCATTCATGGGGTGATCAACTGCAATGGTCGGATGATAAGCAAGCTTTTGCTCGTTGGTGTGAAGGTAACACTGGCTATCCGATTGTTGATGCGGCGATGCGGCAATTAAATCAAACCGGTTGGATGCATAACCGATTAAGAATGATCGTGGCGAGTTTTTTGACCAAAGATCTGCATATCGATTGGCATTGGGGAGAGCGCTACTTTATGCAGCAATTAATCGATGGTGATTACGCTGCGAATAATGGCGGTTGGCAATGGTGCGCTTCCACCGGTTGTGATGGTCAGCCCTATTTTCGAATTTTTAACCCGATCACTCAAGGTGAGCGGTTTGATCCCAGTGGGCAATTTATTCGTCAATGGGTGCCTGAACTGGCCAGTGTGCCTACTGCCTATATTCATACGCCTTGGAAATGGCTTGGTGTTAAGTCTCTGTTATATCCTTCACCGATGGTTGATCATAAAGTAGCAAGAGAAGTAACCTTACGTCTCTACAAAGAAGCAAAGGATAATCCTATTGATGTTGCGTAACGGGTTTCTCATCGGTTTACTCTGGTTAAGTGGGCTCGCCTCTTTGCAAGCGGCAGTCTATGACTTGCCTAAAGAGGGCAGTCGCCTAGTCGGGCGGATGCATTATCATGAAGTGCAAGAAGGACAAACGTTGGCGCAGATAGCAGGCCAATATGATGTCGGTTTTCTGGCTTTAATGGCGGCTAATAAAGGCGTCGACCCGTTTCTCCCCCAAGCGGGTTTGGTGTTGACGATTCCTTCACAGGTCATTTTACCTGAGGTTGAGTATCAAGGCATTGTGGTCAATCTTGCCGAGTTGCGTTTGTATTATTTTCCACCTAATACTCAGCAGGTGCATATTTTCCCGGTTGGAATTGGTCGAATTGGCCGTGATACGCCAGAAATGACCACACAAATCAGCCAAATGCGCCGTAACCCAACTTGGACTCCGCCGCAGTCAGTGCGTAATGAGTATTTGCAGCGTGGTATTGAGTTACCCGCGGTGGTTCCTGCCGGTCCAGATAATCCGATGGGTAACTATGCAATGCGTTTAGCCTATGGTTCAGGAGAGTATCTGATTCATGGCACTAACAAAGACTTTGGGATTGGCATGCGCGTGAGTGCGGGCTGTATTCGTATGGATCCTAAAGACATTGAGTGGCTTTTTCACCAAGTGGATCGCGGGGTAAAAGTGCGGATCATCGATGAGCCGATCAAAGTCACGCTGGAGCCTGATCGCAGTGTATACCTTGAAGCTCATGAGCCTCTAACCCGTAGTGATGGGAGTAAAAAATCCCTTGATTTGCCGGTTGAGTTAACTTGGTGGCTGAGTGCCTCTCATCATTCTGACGCACGTGCTCGAGCGGCCATTGCTGCGCAAAATGGTTTCCCTGTACAGGTGGTGGCGCCATCGGTCAGTGATGATTGGTGAGAATCATTTACCTTTGTGATTATCCTAATTCATATTTTTGTCACATATTTGTAATAATGTGCCTTCCGCCAATGGCATAGGGTTACCTAAAATCGTGGTTCCTGTGCTATAGTCCGGCCCGGTTATGGCCATGCAGCCTGTTGCGAACTTGAGTTTTTCCTTGGTTTCGACTCACAACCTATCCATGAGTCAGAGTATTCCACTACGATAGGAACAAGTAAATTGCAGGCTAGGGCGTGTTGATTTTTAGCTGAAAAAATAAACATCGCTAAAGGTAAATTCGCCCTAGGGACATCTTCTCTTGTTCTATCCCAAATGATTTGGCGATAGAGGCTATAGCCACAACGCTATCCGATAGCATCGGTCATTTCTGTTGATGTAAAGGAGCCTATTGTGGCCCAGAAAGACCCGCTTTCGCGCACGCTCAACAGCAAAAAGGAGCGCAACCACCCACTTGTGGTGTGCTCCTTTTTACATTTTAAAGGGTAAACAGCGTGAGTTAACCATCGCTTATTCCACCCATTAAATCAGCCTAAGGCGCACAACAACGGTTGAGATACGTATCTTTGTGGACGTGAGCTATCGAATAGACTATCCCATTAACCCTCAATCATCATGGAGGATGAAGAGCATATTATGATGAGGTTGTATGAATCATTTAATTTCAGTTGGGGCACTGGAGTCCTTTTTAGTGGCGATCAGCGTGCTGTTTTTAGGCCACTTTGTTAATGCTAGGCTGCCGATTTTAAATAAATTCAATATACCAGAGCCGATTGTCGGCGGTTTAATTGTTTCATGCCTGATCAGCATGCTGCATTTTTATGGTATGGATTTAGAGTTTGATTTACCGCTGCAAAATACCTTTATGCTGATGTTCTTTGCCACTGTTGGCTTAGCGGCGAACTACACACAACTTATCAAAGGCGGGGCCAAGGTGTTTCTGTTTTTGGCCATCGCGTCGTTTTATATCATTATTCAAAATGGCATCGGTGTCTCGATGGCGACTGCGTTAGGCTTAGATCCATTAATGGGCTTAGTGGCAGGGTCGATTACGCTTTCTGGCGGACACGGTACTGGTGCCGCTTGGTCGCAAACTTTCCAAGAGATGTATGGCCTTGATAATGTGCTTGAGATAGCCATGGCATCGGCTACCTTCGGTTTGATCATTGGCGGCTTAATTGGTAGCCCGGTGGCCCAGCGTTTGGTAAACAAACACAATATGGAATCTGTGTATGGTCGAAGCTCTAAAACCCATGAACGGCACCCTGAAATCATCACCTACAACGAAAATGAAGAAGATAAAGTCACCGGAAAAAAGGTGGTTGAACAACTGTTTTTTTTGATTGTTTGCGTGGTTGGAGCGCGATACGTTTCACAATGGGCAAGTACTTTAGAAATCCAATGGCTGATGATCCCTGATTTCGTTTATGCCTTGTTTATCGGTGTGATCATCACTAACGTACTCGAAGTGACGAAAGTTCGTAAGCTCGATACTGAAACCATCGACATGCTGGGAACCGTCTCGCTGTCCTTATTTTTGGCGATGGCGTTGATGAGTTTAAAGCTGTGGAATGTGCTCGATTTAGCCATTCCATTTTTAATTATCCTCACTGTACAATCCATCGTCCTCGCTTTCTTTACCTACTACGTGACTTTTAAATTTATGGGTAGTAATTATGATGCTGCGGTGATTGCTGGTGGGCATTGTGGTTTTGGCTTAGGAGCGACACCAACGGCAGTGATGAACATGGGCTCGATTGTCAATCGTTATGGCCCTTCACCACAAGCCTTTATGGTCGTGCCGATTGTCGGTGCGTTTTTTATTGATATTGTTAACCTGATCGTTTTGCAAGGGTATATCAGCATCTTTGGTTAAGTCTCGTTTTGAGACGATGACTGAGGTTAGCGTTTGAATAGCTTCCAATAGAAAGAAAGCCCAAGTCGCTAAACGCCGCTTGGGCTTTCTTTTTCCTTCCTCTTTTTCCGCGATTGTTCATATCTCCTTCCTACCTGCAACTCTAAGTTGTTTGGCTATAAGCAACCTTTTTCAATCATGATTCTGTGTGAGGGCTGATGCTTGCCTTTTTCTCAAATTATGAGAATTAATTGCGATTAATTTGCTTTTTATTCTTATTTTTTGGGAATTAAACAGCAATTGGTTCTAGAAATACAGGCTATTGCTAGGCACCCTGCCAAAGTACCCATTTCAATTAGGGAATCACCGAAATCATACATGCAGTGAGAGGTAACATGAATCAGGTTATTGCTATTGGTCCCCTAGAGTCTTTTCTAGTGGCAATCAGTGTGCTTTTTTTAGGGCGTTCTATTAATTTTCACATCCCGATCTTGAAGAAATTCACCATACCAGAGCCGATCGTCGGTGGCTTGGTGGTCGCCAGCGTATTGACCATATTACATTTTAATGCGGTAGATATACGTTTTGATTTGCCGTTACAAAACACCTTTATGTTGATGTTTTTTGCTACCGTTGGCCTTGCCGCGAATTACACTCAATTGGTTAAAGGCGGTCTCAAAGTCTTTTTATTTTTGGCTGTCGCTTCTGTTTTTATCGTTGTTCAAAACGCCGTAGGCATTTCGTTAGCGACTTTGCTTGGGTTAGATCCGTTAATGGGGCTGATTGCGGGTTCGATTACCCTGTCAGGCGGTCATGGGACCGGAGCGGCTTGGGCACAGACTTTTCAAAATGTCTATGGCTTAGATAATGTGCTCGAAATTGCCATGGCTTCTGCGACTTTTGGCTTAATCATTGGTGGGATCATTGGCAGTCCAATGGCGAAAAGATTGATTGATAAACATCATCTACAATCTGACTACGGTATTGGCAATCAAACCCATCAGCGCTTTCCTGAGCTTGTCACGTACAACGAGCATGAAGAAGACCGTGTGACTGCTAAAAAAGTAGTTGAAAGTTTAGCTACGATTTTACTGTGTGTCACAGGGGCACATTATGTTAGCCAATGGGTGGCACATTTTCAGATCGCTTGGTTAATGGTTCCGGATTTTGTTTATGCGCTCTTTATCGGTGTTGCTATCACCAATCTGTTGGAGGTGAGCAAAATGGGTAAGATCGATACCGAAACGGTCGATATTCTAGGCACTGTATCGCTGTCATTATTTCTCGCAATGGCGCTGATGAGCCTTAAGTTATGGAATGTGTTTGATCTTGCGCTGCCCTTTTTAATTATTCTTAGTGTTCAATCGGTGATATTAGCGCTGTTCGCGTATACGGTGACTTTTCGAATAATGGGCAAAACTTATGATGGCGCGGTGATGGCGAGTGGCCATTGTGGTTTTGGCTTAGGGGCGACACCAACGGCAGTGATGAACATGGGGTCGATAGTCAACCGTTATGGACCTTCTCCCCAAGCTTTTATGGTCGTGCCGATTGTCGGGGCCTTTTTCATTGATATTGTGAATCTGATCGTTTTGCAAGGGTACATCACTCTATTGCGCTAATGTTGATTATCCCCTTTCGAGTTAAAGCGGTAGCGTTAAGTCGGAAAGGGATAAGTTCCGTAATGCTCTCTCGATGACGATTAACGCTTTTGTAGGGTGATGAATCAGATTTTACTGACTATTCATTTTGCGCATCTCTAGGTACGATAACCAGATACCATTTGATACTCTCACCGTTAGTGACTGGCGAAAAGGTAGGTATCAGCAAATGGGTTTGGTTGATCACGCGAGGAGTTGGTTAATTAATCGACGATCACGCTAAGGTTAAGTCAGTAAATCGAATCTTGTTCTATACTTATGCATATTGTTCATTACCAAAATATGTGTATTTATTTGAGCGCTAGAAGTTGTGATGCTTGGCTCAACGGAATCAATCAGCGGTCGTCATTCGCAGGATAGTAAGCAGCACATAGCAGGAGGAGAGGAGCATGCATCGTCAGTGGTTTAAAACAGCAATTACCCTGCTGTTGCTTGCTCTGTTAGTCGCTTGTAGCCAAGAAGAATTAGAGCGTCTGGCTGATAGACCGACGTTCTCTTTTGAAGGTAAGTACGATAATCAGCATAATCAAGATATGCTGCTCTTCAAAGACGGTGAAGTGGCGTTTGAGTCGAACGGTACGCGTTTGTGGCAACGCAGTTTTATTGTTAAAGATAATCAATTGGCGATACAGTTTCGGCAAAGTTCGAAAGAGAAGCGGGATGATTTAGTGATGCGTATTCACGGTGGCGGGGAAGTTTTAACCTGCAGTGCGTGTGCGTTGTACCAGATGAGCCATGTCTGGGTACGTTTAGATGCTGATCCACAAAACAACTAACGGCAGTGTATGGTTTAGCGGTACTACCGTAAATGCTGGTCGTTGATCAATAAAAGCAAGGCAGAGGATTTGATGATCATCATCCCTCTGCCTTGGTTTATTGAGCGTTGCTAGCGGTGTCGATGACTGTTTTCAACACCATAGCAATGTTGAGACAAGGTTAGGTAAATAGTCCTTGGTTGAGCAGTAGGTGCACGGCAATACTCGCTACGTAACCCAGCATGATCACCGGAGCCCATTTTAAGTGGCCGACAAAGGTGTATTTACCGTGTGCTGCCCCCATTAAAGCCACCCCAGCCGCTGAACCAATAGAAAGTAAGCTACCACCAACGCCCGCAGACAAGGTAATTAATAACCAGTTGCCGAGCGACATCTCCGGTTCCATACTCAATACCGCAAACATAACAGGGATGTTATCGACAATCGCCGACAAGATACCCAGTGCAATATTTGCCCATACTGGGTCCCACTGGGTATACATCAGCTCCGACATCAAACCTAAATAACCGAGCAGGCTTAGCCCGCCGACACACATCACTACGCCGTAGAAAAACAGGAGCGTGTCCCATTCGGCATGAGAAATACGTCGAAAAACATCGAAAGGAACCACAGAACCGAGACGTTTTAACGCGGCCTCATCATTTTTCGCCATCGCCATTGCGGCTTTTTTAGCTAATGAGCGGGCTAATGTTTTTCTGAGGAAATAACCAAAGAATTGTAAATACCCAAGGCCCATCATCATGCCAATCACGGGTGGGAAGTGGAATAGGGCATGAAAAGAGACGGCGGTTGCGACGGTAAAAATAAACAGTGCGACAATTCGTCGTGCGCCGCGTTTCATTTCTACCTGTTCATAAACTGCGTCTGGCTGCTCTTTGGGTAAAAACCACGACATAATGAAAGCAGGGATCAGATAATTGACCACCGAAGGTACAAACAGATCCATAAACTGCATAAACGTAACATGACCAGCTTGCCATACCATGAGAGTGGTAATATCCCCAAATGGACTGAATGCCCCCCCTGCGTTAGACGCTAAGACGATATTGATACACGCCAGATTGACAAACTTAGTGTTGCTGCCACCGACTTTCATCACTACCGCGCACATCAGTAGTGCGGTGGTTAAGTTATCGGCAATCGGTGAGATAAAGAAAGCCAAAATACCGGTCAGCCAGAATAAGGTTTTAAAATTAAAGCCTTTACCGACCATCCAAGCTTGCAGCGCATCAAATAAGCGCCGCTCTTCCATCGCACTGATGTATGTCATGGCAACCAGCAAAAACAGCAATAACTCTGCGTATTCCAGCAAGTTATGTTCGAGCGCGGCTCGTGCAATATCAACATTACCATGCTGTTGATAGGCATAGCCAATCATCGCCCAAATCAGTCCGGCTGCAAGCAAAACTGGTTTCGATTTACGCAGTTGCAAATACTCTTCTAGCATCACCAGCGCATAGGCGAAGCAAAATAAAATTAAAGAGGCATAGCCAATCGTCGAATGAGTAAGTACAAGTGGTGCGTCATGGGTGGCATTACTTGCAGACGCGAGTTGAGGGATCAATAACAAGCCAAAACCGATCCACAGTCGATTCATTATAGGTACTCCAATAGTCAAAAACCGGCAGAGTGTACTGATTATTAACTAAGTTGAATGTGAGATAGGTTATAAATGTTTAATTTGTTTTGCTTTTGTATCATTTTGTTAAATTTATCAATCGATAGCAGCATCAGCTTGATTATAAAGCGTTACGTTGCCTTTTCTTGCTAAAATGACACAATACCGATTAACGGCGCTATGAATGCCCAGAAAAGAGAACAGTGATGGCTCGTCCTAAAATTCCCAGACACATTTGTGGTGTGCCTGCACAAACGTGTTTCAAACCTAACGGCATTCCGATGGCGCAATTACAACGCGTCACATTAGCAGCCGATGAGTTTGAAGCGATCCGATTAGTCGATTACCAAGGTTTACAACAGCAAGAGGCGGCGTTGGTCATGGGCGTATCGCGGCAGACACTCGCCAATTTAGTCAAAGCGGCCAGACGTAAAGTTGCTGACTGTTTATTGCATGGTAAAGCACTGATGATGGAAATACCCTCTGATTAAGTCGTGGGTATGTTTTCTACCGTCATCGGTTTGATGTGAAGCAAAAGGTCGCCAGAAGTCTCCAACGACCTTAGCGTCGGAAGCGGTCATAGCGAAGGAAGTGGTCGATTTGCTCGGCAACGGAATGATTAAACAGCATGCTCGTATGAGTGGTCGATATTGCGATGTGATCTGTCATGCCAGCTATTTTGGTTTCTTCTACTGTCACTGTGCCATCGGAGTCCAGTTGATCACGCAGTAAAAGGCTGCGCAGACCTAAAGGTATTGTGCCGGCAATACTGCCAAGCTTTTGCGGATAGCGCCATTCGTCATGGTGTTGTTTTAAGCCAAATTCGGCAGAATTACCTAGTGCTGCCCCTAAACCTAATTGCTCAATTTTATTGACGATCGAAGCACCTTGCAAAGGAGAGCCAATAGCAACGACATGGGAGACGGTATCACCAGAAGGCGTGCGTGATTCTAGATAACGTTTAATCACCAATCCGCCCAAACTGTGTCCGACTAAAGCATTATGGGAACCATGAGCGATCGCCCGGTCAAGACGGCGGAAAATAGTCTCATCATCAATCGCGAGTGAGTTGTAGCTAATGGTTTGAGTACGATAACCCAATTTATGCAGACGATGGCTCAGAGGATGCATTACCAAGCCATGCATATAAAGTCCATGAACAAGAATAATCTGCATTGCTTCCTACCTACCCATCTATTATCAGTTAACCTCATCACCGTTACTGTACATGATTTTCGATCAGTTAACCTCGTAAACAGGTTTGAAAATAGGTCACTTCGTGACTAGCCAGACGATAAACGGTGGCTGGCTTGCCACCTTTGCCTTTACAAGAGGCGGCCATTTTATTGGTACTGACGATCACTCCGGTATTGATCAAGCGGCGTTTAATGGTCATACGATTGACTTCGACGCCAAATTTGGCGTAGGCGTCAATAATGTCAGCGACTAAAAACTCTTTTTCTAATGAAAATAATACCACCGACGTGTATTCAACCGCAGCGCGTAATTTTTGCCATGCATGCTGAATTTGTGCGACATGATCAAAAGCCAGTGCCATATCCCCGTTAAGTAGGGGAGGAAGATCAAACCAATTGGCTCGTTCGGGGTCGATGCCAAAATCTTCGATCTGTTTAACATTAGAAGCGTTTAATAAAGCGTAATGAGAAATGCTGACACTCCAGCCATTCGGATCGCGTTTGGGGTTGCCATCAACCAGCGGATCGCTGATAAAGTTGGGATAGGTATGGACTTTTTGCCGACAAATACGTCGTCTCGCCGCATCAAAATCCTCATCGACCGGTTCACCACCATGAGCGGTCATATCTTCGTCATAGACTATCCCACCGGGCAATGCCCATTTACCACAATCCGGCCGGTTCGGATTAGACCGTTTCACCAATAAAACTTGGATAGATTTTGGCGCAAGACGCAGGCAAATCATATCGATAGTGACAATCATAATGGGCTCTCTTATCAACAACGGGTCTATTCTAGGTAAGTGGATGATGATGGTCAAATGTAAATAACATTTTGTGACAAACATGACTTGGATAATAAACGTGCTGTGATTGTTGCTATGACTAGCGGGTTAATCTGCGTTGTCCCTATTTATAACGAGGTTAATTGGTGGACGACTAGGTTTGTCACAAAAGTTGACAAACTTGCAAGGGTAATTTATTGTTCGCCAAAAGTTAGCAACACGTTGTTACTAACGTAATGACTGAATAAAACCGAACGAAAGGATGGCATCATCATGAGCGATCGCCTGTTTTCTCCTCTTTTTATCCGCAGTTTGCTGGATCTTGATGCCTATAAAATCAATATGATGCAGGCTGTTCATTCGTTGTATCCGGATGTTGAGGTGCGCTATGAATTGATTGTACGCAGCGATGAAGACCTGAGTGGCTTATTAGAAGAAGTTCGCCAAGAAATCAATCATTTGGCTTCACTGCGTTTTTCGGATGCTGACATTGTTTATTTAGAGCAACATGCCCCACACCTTAATCACACTTTTTTACAGTCATTACGCTATTTCCATTTTCAACCAGAGCGTCAAGTGGAAATGGGGATCATTAAGCAAGAGGGCAAGCGCCAGCTACGCATCGCGATCCAAGGTACGTGGCGAGACACCATTTTGTATGAAACATTAGTGATGGCTTTGATCTCTGAAGTTCGTAGTCGTCGTCACTGGGCGCAAGTGCCCGCCGAGTTACCGATGCAAGTATTGGCTGATAAAGTGCAAGCTTTAAAAGCAGAAATTGCTCAGCGTGGGATCAGCAACTTCTCATTGACCGAAATGGGTACGCGGCGACGTTTTTCCAGCCAAGTTCAGCGAGATGTGATTGCTTACTTACAACAAGAAATTCCTGATCAGTTATTAGGCACCAGTAATTATCATTTTGCTCGTGAGTTTAATCTCAAGCCGATTGGTACGATTGCTCATGAGTGGTTTATGGGCCATCAAGCGTTGGTTAATGTCGGAGACTCACAACGCGTTGCCCTTGAACAGTGGCTGCGCGCTTTTGATGGTCAGCTTGCTATTGCGCCAACCGATACCTTAAATATTGATGCTTTTCTCAACGATTTTAATGTCCATTTAGCGAAAGCGTATGATGGCGTTCGGCATGACTCAGGTTGCCCATTTACCTGGGGTGATAAGATGATCGCTCACTATGAGAAGCTTGGTATTGATCCTCGTAACAAGCTATTTATTTTCTCTGATGGACTCAATTTTGCACGAGCACTCGATTTGTGTGAATACTTCGCTGGCAGAGTGCGCGTTTCATTCGGGATTGGTACTTTCTTGACTAACGATCTCGCGGATTGGAAAAATGCGCAAGGCAAAGTCTATAAGCCATTGTCTATCGTGATTAAGTTAACGGAATGTTGCGGGCGACCCGTCGCCAAAATCAGCGATGAGCCACAAAAAGCGATGTGTGAAGATCCTATCTTCCTCGCCAATCTCAAGCAGCGTTTTAATATCGAGGTCGATATCGATGCGTTGATAGCCGAGCTGCAACAAAAAAAGCATACCAAACGACATTACATCGCCGCCGCTTAATTGAGTTCTATGTGCTAACCACTGTCTTTTTGATGGTGGTTTTTTCTTTTGTGGGCTGCTGACTGTCAAATGCTTGCTATGATAAACAAACCTTTACCCCAAGAGCGGCATTGGGCATGATGAAGATAGTCTCGACATACCAAAAGAGAAGATTCAATCATGACCTACCATCCAATCAAAACCGCCGTTATTGGCTATGGCTACTCGGCAAAAACCTTCCATTTACCTTTTATTCAAAGCTTATCGGAACTGACATTGTGCGCGATCAGTTCCAGTCAGCAAGCCGCGGTCGAAGCTGATTGGCCACAAGCTCAGTGGTATCAAGATGCAGAGAGTTTGTTAGATAACAGCGATGCTGAGCTAGTGATCATCACCGCGCCCAATGATGTCCATTTTCCTTTAGCAAAGCGAGCGCTAGAAAACGGTAAGCATGTGATTGTCGAAAAACCCTTTGTCACCAGTGTCGAAGAGGGACGGGCCTTGATCGATCTTGCCCATCAGCAAGGTCTGTTACTGAGTGTCTTTCATAATCGACGTTGGGATGGGGATTTCCTCACCGTGCAAAAACTGATTAAAGAGGGACGATTAGGTGAAGTACGTCTGTTCGAGTCACATTTTGATCGTTATCGCCCACAAGTGCGTCAACGCTGGCGCGAGCAGTCACAACATGGTGGTGGGATCTTGTTTGATCTTGCTCCTCACCTACTCGATCAAGTGTTGGTGCTGTTCGGTTTACCACAAGCGATTAACGCCCAATGCCGTATGATGCGCCCCGGCGCGCAGACCATTGATTACTTCAACCTCATCTTACACTATCCCGATCACCTGGTGCATCTGCACGCTAACCTCTATAGCCCAGAGCCTAATTTACGCTTTAATGTGTTGGGCACTAAGGCCAAGTTTGTAAAGCAGGGCCTTGACCCACAAGAAGAGTATTTAAAGCAAGGTAGAGTCCCCGACAGCCCTGAATGGGCAAAAGAGGATTTATATCTTTATGGGCAGCTCTACAGTGAGCAAGGCTCAGAATTAATCGAGACAGAAATCGGTGGTTATCAACACTATTTTAAAGCCGTGGCCGATGCGATTCGACTTGGCACCGATAACCCAGTACCCGCCGAGCAAGCGCTACAAAACATCCAGTTGATAGAGATGGCGCTGCAAAGTAGCGAGACAGGGGAAACTGTGCGTGTAGAATTGCACTAATAAATTTAGCGTTGACTGATATTGATAAGGTAAGTGAGTTATATCAGTAATATGTATAAAGTTGATCTGATTTAGGTCAACTTTATAATTCTTGGATCTCTCCTATTTAAACAATGACTCCCCAACTGTATTTTTTCATCCACATCGATTGAGATTTTCTCATTTACTGGACTCTATAGTTTTTAAATTTTCCCTACATGATTTCATGTTGAATTAAAAGTAGGATTAATCCTTGTTTTTTGTGGTTTATTCCTACTTTTAGTTTAGGTTATTTGTTTAATATCAATTTTCATAATTTATTTGTTTATATAAAAGAGGGATTATTCTTTTGGAGAATAAATTTTAAAGCGCGTACTTCGTATAACTAATTGTTTTTATTGTAAATTAATTCCTATTATTTATTTTTGGTTAATGAGTATTCCACTTTTAATGGTTATCCTGAATAGAGTTAGATGTGATTTATATCGTAGAACTATCAATAAAAATACATACGATATAGCGGTAATTAATTTGAGAATAAAAATATTAATAACTGGAATTCATGGAGATACGATGAAAACAAAAATAAAGAGCTATTGGATTATTATTGGAATCATGATCACACTAACCGGATGTTTTGATCGTGATAAACAAGATCCTCTACAAGAAAAAGCACAGCAAATAACTCAAAAAATGACGTTAAGAGAAAAGATTGGTGAAAAACTCATGATGTCTTTTCGTTATTGGTGTGATGATCAAGATGCACAATGTAGAGATGGATTTATAGAAATCAACGACACTGTTAGCCAACTCATATCGGATAATCATATTGGCGGTATTATTTTATTTAGTGCTAATTTGACGGATATTGACCAAACCGCTCAGTTAATCTGGGATTTACAAAATTCAACTCATGAGCAGTATCCACTGTCCCTCTTTGTCGCTATCGATCAAGAAGGGGGAAATGTTGTTCGTTTACCAAGGACAAAAGCCACTAACTTGCCGGGTAACATGGCATTAGGTTCTGCTTACTTAAGCAGTGGTGATCTTTCATTGGCTTATGATGCTGGACATATTTTAGCGGCAGAGGTTGGTGCAGTTGGTTTTAATGTTAACTTTGCCCCGGTTGTTGATGTTCAGTCAAACCCTCTCAACCCAGTAATCAATGTTAGAGCTTATGGTGAAGATCCTAAGTTAATTGGATTAATGGCAGGCGAAACGGCAAAAAGCTTTGCTAAAAATAATGTAGTACCTGTTTTTAAGCATTTTCCTGGGCATGGTGATACTCAATCTGACTCACATTACAGCTTGCCAATAGTCAATAAATCAAGGGAAGAAGCGGATGCAACGGACTTATATCCCTATCGATTTGCTATTCAAAACGGTCTTGCACCGGACATGATTATGACTGCGCATATTCAATATCCAGCTTTAGACGGTACGACGGTTGTAAGTAATGTGACTGGGGAAGAGATGATTCTTCCAGCAACACTTTCTAGAGAAATTCAAACCCAGCTGTTACGTAAAGAACTTCAGTACCAGGGAGTAACCATTACTGATGCACTGGACATGAAAGGTATTGCCGATCATTTTTGGCCAGCTGAAGCAGTAATCAAAACCTTTCAAGCTGGGGTAGATATCGCGTTAATGCCTGTGTTAATTCACACTGATCAAGAAAGCCATCAATTAAGTGAGTTAATTGATCAGATTGTACAAGCGGTGCAGTATGGTGATTTGTCAGAACAAGAGATCACTCGTTCCGTTGAAAGAATCGTAAAAACGAAATTGAAATATGGATTAATTAAACAAAATAATCCACCTTCGATTGAGAAGATAAAACAACAAGCTCATCATACGATTGGAAAATCAGAACATAAAATTATCCAGAAGAACATCACAGAGCAGGCGATAACACTGATTCGAAACACGGAGTTTGGTAGTTCAAAGTCACTTCCTATTGCAGAAGAAATGACCAGTAAGGTTCATGTGATTATGCCAAATTATGGGGAGGGAGATAAAGCAAAGACACTAAAAAATGAGTTGATCGAACATGGATTTGAATATGTTTCAGCCAGTTTAATGTCACAGACAACTCAAGATGATGAACAACGAGTTATTGATGAATCAGATATCATTATTATAGGAACGGCATCAACAAAACCCTCACCAGTAGAAAATAATGGTGATGTCAGGTTCGAGCATTATAATCTACAACGTAGTTTGGTTTTTAATGCCAATAATTTTAATGATAATACGGTTATAGATGAATATAAATTCGCTTATGAGTTAATGGAGTACGCATTTAAACGTGGTAAAAACGTTATTCATGTTACTCTTCGGGCTCCCTATGACATTGTTAACTTTGAAAAAGTGTCACACAGTGCTATCGCTACCTATAACTATTATGGTCAGGATAATAATGGAAAAGATCTTGGTTCAAATGTAATGAATGCAGTGGCAAAAATAATTTCAGGTCAGCTAGAGCCTAAAGGGAAACTTCCAGTTAATATTTATCATCAGAATGAAGATGGTTCTTTAGGCGACTTAAGATATAAGATTGGCCATGGATTAACGTACCATAAATAAAACTCACCATTAATAGAGTAAGGGAAAATAATGAAAATATGGTTTAAAACTATTTTTATATTAATTATATCAATTGGGTTGTTGGCTTGTAATTCTGATGAAAGTAATCAGTTACAACTTGGTGTTGATAGACAAGACATTTATGGTCCACTATTAGCTGGTAAAAATGTTGGATTAATGGTTAATCAAAGTTCTTTAGATTCTAAAGGTATGCATACCATAGATAAATTAGTTGCTTTAGAGAGCAAATACAATTTTAAAGTAACCACCCTCTTTGCGGTTGAGCATGGTATTCGAGGTGATAAAGAGGCTGGTGAGGGCGATAACGACCATATTGATGATAAAACTGGCTTACCTATAATCAGTGTATATGGGAGCGATAATGGCAGACCGAGAGCTCGACCAACAGAAGATCAACTCTCTAATGTCGATATTGTTATATACGACTTGCAAGATGTTGGCGTACGTTTTTTTACTTACACAATCTCAATGCATCGAATGATGGAGAGCATTCAAGCGTATGGCAAAGCGTTCATGGTCTTTGATCGCCCAAATCCTAATGGTGATTATGTTTATGGTCCATTACTAGAGGAGGAGAACGTATCTGGTATCGGTATCCATCCCATTCCTATGGTACATGGACTGACTTCTGGTGAGCTCGCGACGATGATTGTTGGCCAAGGGTGGTTGACTGGGGTTGATGAATATCGATGGAGTTTGTTTGGGGCGGAGCAATACCGCTTACCCGTTGAAAAGCTGCATGTTATAACCATGAAAAATTACACCCACCAGCAGCCGTATTCTTTGCCAATTAATCCATCACCTAACTTAGCAACGGACTTAGCAATACGTCTATACCCAGCATTGGGACTATTCGAAGCAACCAGTGTGAATATGGGGAGAGGTTCATCTTTCCCTCATGAACAATTAGGTTTTCCGGATCCTAGTTTTTACATTAATACTCAATATCACATTGATCCATCTATCACCGCTTATGGTTGGCCTCAAGGAGGGAAAACCGTTTATGGAGAGCGTTTTAATTATGCTAACCCGCAGCATTATCGTGCGAGTATTAAAGAGTTTGTTCGCTGGTGGCTTGCGTTTCAACATAATGCTAAAAGTTTAGCTGTAGCATACGATCAAGAAGCGAATTACCTTGATTATCAAGAATCTCATTTCGTTATTCGACCCGCATGGCTCGCTAAATTGATTGGTACGAAAAGCTTTCTCGCTGATCTTCAATCTTATTCTAAAGAAGTCACTGAACTTGAATCATTGGTTAAAAAGCTAGAATTACGTTGGAAAAAAGATTTAGATGATTATCGATATCTTTATAATAAATATAAGATTTATCTCTAGCTTATAGAAAATGTTATATATTAATGTGTTGTGTGATGAGTGAATCCTGAGTAATGCTTTCATTCGCTATTTTTATCAGTCTATTCGATACACAAAAAAGAAAAGGCGATAGGAAATGGACTACAGCCCTTAAGGCTGAGTCCTATGTTTGAGTGTTTATGATTGTCGCATAATGATTATGAATTCGGGCAAGAAATGTCGGATGATGCGCCCCTGCGCGCAGACTATTGATTACTTCAATCTGGTTTTACACTATCCCGATCATCTAGTGCATCTGCACGCTAACCTGACAGCCCTGAATAGGCAGGGCAAGATCATGAACGTTTTTTGCGCAATGCGAGGTTAAGTTTGACCTGACGTGCGGGCTGTGATCTTATGCTCCTTTTTTAAGGTGTTGCCATGAATATTAATACCATCAAAGAGCACTTCAG
>NZ_VHTA01000051.1:0-546 GCF_030851525.1 Vibrio sp. 2017_1457_13 | reverse complement strand
CTAAGTAAACTTGCGCGGCTGGATATTGTTATCCAAGAACATTTAGAGAGTGGTGGGCGATACCGGGTTCGAACCAGTGACCCCCTGCTTGTAAGGCAGGTGCTCTCCCAACTGAGCTAATCGCCCATTTAATATAATGGTGGAGCTAAGCAGGATCGAACTGCTGACCTCCTGCGTGCAAGGCAGGCGCTCTCCCAGCTGAGCTATAGCCCCATTTATATAAATGGTGGGTCGTGCAGGATTCGAACCTGCGACCAATTGATTAAAAGTCAACTGCTCTACCAACTGAGCTAACGACCCAATTTTCTTCATTGAAGAAGTGGTATCCCGTAGGGGAGTCGAACCCCTGTTACCGCCGTGAAAGGGCGGTGTCCTAGGCCTCTAGACGAACGGGACACTAAGATACTCTCTTTACTACTTAAACCAAATCAATCTGTGTGAACACTCATCAATGCACAATCTTTACGTAAGGAGGTGATCCAGCGCCAGGTTCCCCTAGCGCTACCTTGTTACGACTTCACCCCAGTCATGAACCACAAAGTGGCA
>NZ_VHTA01000050.1:0-554 GCF_030851525.1 Vibrio sp. 2017_1457_13 | reverse complement strand
CAATGTTTTCTATCTGTTTTTTGAGCATGGTAAGTAGCGATTTAATCGATGACGCAACAGTCCTAGGCATGATTTGAGAGCGGTTCTTTTCCATGGTTTGCATGGTCAATAACTGGTTGCGTCTTGTCACTAAGTCACTCATTAAACGAATGTTTTCACTTTTCAATTGTGTGAGCTTCGGTTTAATAGCTTCCGCGTAATGGGCAATAAGAGCGGCATCTAAGCGGTCATTTTTAGCTCGATGTCCAAGGGCGCCGGAGAACTTTTTGATATGTAATGGATTAGCAATGACATAGGGTAACTTAGCGTTATCGCAGGCTAAGATGAATGGCATTTCTAAGCGTCCGGTGGCTTCGATGACAATACGTTCAGGGTGGTACTTTTTAATGGTTTTGATGGCTTGTTTAATGCCTTTTTCATCATTGGAGACATTAAAATAGATATCGAGAGGACGGATATAGATATCTAATTGTGACTTGCCGGTATCAACGCCGACATTAATGTTTTGCAGTGTATTTGTATTCATAATAAGCTAACTCTTGCTTGCTAAATGC